>JAICKK010000004.1 GCA_025927955.1 Nocardioidaceae bacterium | reverse complement strand
CAGCGACGGACCGTTGTTCGTCCCCGAGCCGCTGTTCCCGTGGCACCACGCGCAGTCGCGCAGGAACACCCGGCGCCCGAGCGTGTCCGTGTCGGCGGCGGACGACAGGCGCCCCGCCGCCGAGGCCGCCGGTGCTGCCGCAGACCGGACGGGGGCGGCCGACCCGGACAGCGCGGTGATGCCCGCGGCCACGGCGCACACGACCAGCACCAGCAGCCCCTGCAGGAGCCGCCTGCGGCCGCGGGTCACCGGGCTTGTCGGGTCGTCGTTCATGTCACCGGAGCGTGTAGAGGTAGGCGGTGATGTCGGCCGCGTCCTGGGCGGTGACCCCGAGGTCCGGCATGGCGGTCCCGGGCTCGACGGCCTGCGGGTCCCGGATCCACCGGTGCATGTTGTCCTCGGAGTTGGCCAGCTCTCCCGCGATGTAGCTGCGGCGTGCGATCTGGCTCAGCGGCGGCCCGACGAGGCCGTCGGCGCCGTCCACCCCTGGGATCTCGTGGCAGGTGCCGCAGCCGTACTTGACGATCATCTCCTTTCCCCGGTCCGGCGAGCCCTGGTGCGCCTGCTGGGGCGGGGCCTCTCCCCGCTCGGGGGCGGCGCACCCGACGACCGTGGCCGCGGGCAGCACGACCGCCGCAAGGGCCAGCGCGGCGGAGACCCGGCGGCTCATCGGCCGGCCATCCCGGGCACCGCGGGCCGCTCGGCGAGCCCGCGCTCGTCGGGAGGCTCGGGCCACCGGGCCTCCATCGAGCGCAGCCACGTGGCGAGCATGAGGACCGCGACGAACAGGTAGGCGAAGTCGAGAGGGATCCACATCACGAGGCCTCCGATCCGCTGGTCCAGCAGGGGGTTGATGCCCGAGGCGGCGGCGTGGGCGGCCTGCAGCGGGTACAACGGGTGCGAGGGGAAGGTGAGCATCGCCCCCAGTGCGGCTCCCGGCGGCACCGCGGCCACCAGGTAGAGCACCGCGACCGGCCCCCGCAGCCGGTGCCGCCCCAGAGTGGTCAGGTGCCACCAGAAGAGCCAGGCGGTCACCAGGAACGCCGCGTGCTCGGTCAGGTGGAGAACCTCCGAGTGCACGGCCGCGTCGAAGGCGACCGGGAGGTGCCAGGCCCACAGCACCGTGATCTGCAGCGTCCACGCGAGGTGCGGCGTCAGCAGCGCGGAGGTGGGCAGCCTCCTCCTCGTGCGGACCAGCAGTCGGCGGACCCCGGGGGGCATGCCGGCCAGCAGCGGCAGACCGGGGGCCGCCCATGCGAACAGCGGAGCCGCCACCATGATCAGGACCAGGTGCTGCGCCATGTGCGTGGACAGGCGCTCCTCCAGCATCTCCCCGAGCGGGGGAGCGGTGACGACGAGGACGACCAGCACGCCGGTCACTGCCGCGAGCGGTCGCCGGCGCTGGGTACGGCGTCCCTGCGGATGCGCCCAGAGCCGCCGGAGGCCGCGCACGTAGCACGCGCCGAGGACGGCGGCAGCGGCCAGGGACCCGCCCAGGATGGCGAGCGTCGCGCCGTCCGGGGTCGGCGTCTGCGCGTGCAGGGGCCAGAGGTCAGCCATCATCCACACGGCCTCAGCACGAGGATGCCCACGCCGCTGCCGGTGACCGCGGCGAGCGCCAGCGCGTTGAGGAACAGGCCGACGACGATCATCAGGTGGGTGCGCTCGGCACGAGGAGCGTCCTCGGCGACCGACCGCAGCCGGGACCGTAGCCGCAGGCAGACGAGCAGGGCGAGGGCCGCCACCAGCCACGGGACACCGGTCGCCACGTAGGCCACGATGGCGCTCACGCCCCGGGGGTCGGGTCCTCGCTGGAGGATGGAGTGCGGCCCCGGTGCCAGGCAGCCGACCTCCATGAAGCTCCAGGCGACGAGGATGTGCAGCGACCACGCGACGATGCCGCCGATCACGCCGAACCACAAGGTGAGCGCGCGGAACGCCGGCGGCTCGTCGACGCGCCGGTGGGTCCCCGCGCCCTCGGTGTCCGCGGTCTTCGCTGTCTTCACGCTGCTCACCCCCTCACAGGTACGGCGATATGTAGACGGTTCCGTAGACGGCCAGGGCGAGCACGGCGAGGAAGTACCAGTACATCGCCACGATGCGCACCGGGCCCGCCTCACCCCCGCCGATGCGTCGCAGGGACGTGCTGGCCACCAGGACCGCCACCATCAGCACGCCGACGGCCACGTGCAGCCCGTGCAGCCCGGTGATGGAGTAGAACAGCGAGCCGTACGCGTCCTTGCTGAGCGTCGAGTCCGGCCACTCGCCGCGGTAGTCGACGATCTGGAGGACCACGAAGGCGACGCCGGTCAGCATCGTGACCACCAGCGAGACCCACGCCAGCAGGCGACCCGGACGCCTTGCGGCCCGGACCGCGATCCCCATCGGCACGCAGCCCAGCACCAGCACCGCGGTGCCCACCGACGGCACCAGCAGGCTGGGCCGGCTGTCGGCGACCGGCGGCCACGGTCCCGAGCCGATGAACCGCAGGTAGAAGTAGCTGGCCAGGGCCGCGGCGAAGGTGGCGGACTCGGTGCAGATGAACAGCACCATCGCCCACCAGCCCGTGGTGTGCCCCACGGGCGCCTCCGGCAGGCCGGCCGGCTCTCGCTGCGACTCCCGTCCGGCGGGGGTCGTCACTGTCGTCATCTCGTCATCCTGGTTCCACCTCGGGTCGGTGCCACAGCCACCACGTCACGGCGACGGCCATGAACCCGGCGATGATCCCGGCCGCGACGTAGGCCGAGACCAGCAGGGCCACGAACATCGACGTGAGGAGCACTGCCACCAGCAGGGGCAGCGCCGTCTCCTCGGGCATCGTCATCACCGCCTCGACCCGCGAGTCGAGCTCGCTGGTCCGCAGCGTCTTGTGCTCCTCGGTGAGCGTGCGGCCCGGGTCGTGACGGTGCTCCACCATCGACGGCAGCGTCCGGCCGTCCCAGAGCGGGTTGCCGCTGTGGACGGTGGGGATGACCGGGAAGTTGTAGTCCTTGGGTGGAGACCCGGTGGCCCACTCGAGCGTGTTCGCTCCCCAGGGGTCGTCGGGCGCGCGCTCACCGCGCACCAGGCTGTGCACGAACAGCCCCAGCGTCAGCAGCAGCCCGGCGGCGAGGACGAAGGCGCCGACCGTGGACAGCACGTTCCAGACGGTCCAGCCGAGGCCCGGCTGGTAGGTGTAGATGCGGCGCGGCATGCCCAGGAGTCCCGCGATGTGCATCGGGAAGAACGTCAGGTTGAAGCCCCCGAAGACCAGCCCGAAGCTCCACAGCCCGGCGCGGGCGTTCGTCATCCGCCCGGTGATCTTGGGCCACCAGTAGAAGAGGCCCGCGAGGATGGGCAGCACGGCGCCGCCGAAGAGGACGTAGTGGAAGTGGGCGACCACGAAGTAGGAGTCGGTGACCTGCTGGTCGAACGGCACGACGGCGAACATGACGCCCGTGACGCCGCCGAGGGTGAAGGCCACCAGGAAGCCGACGGCGTACAGCATGGCCGTGCTCAGCACGATCCGGCCGCGCCAGAGCGTCCCCAGCCAGGCGAACATCTGGATCCCGGCCGGCAGGCTGATCGTCAGCGTCGCGGCGGCGAAGAACGACAGGGACACGTCCGAGAGACCGACCGCGAACATGTGGTGCACCCAGACGCCGAACGAGATGATCCCGGTGGCGATGGTCGCGAGCACCACGAACGGGTAGGCAAGGATGGGCCTCCCCGAGAAGGTGGGGATGACCGACGAGATCATCCCCATGGCGGGGAGCACGATGATGTAGACGTCCGGGTGGCCGAACAGCCAGAACAGGTGCTGCCACAAGATGGCGTCGCCACCGTCGGACGGCACGAAGAACCTGGTGTGGAACCTGCGGTCCATGAACAGCATGGCGTTCGCGGTGTCCAGCGGCGGCAGCGCGAAGACGAGCATGAACGACTGCGTCAGTATGGCCCACACGAACAGTGGCATCCGGTTCAGCGACATCCCGGGCGCCCGCATCTTGATGATCGTCACGATGAGGTTGATCGCGCCAACCGTGGAGGAGACCGCCAGGAAGAGCAGGCCCAGTGTGTAGAAGTCCAGGTTCAGCCCGGGGAGGTACTTGTCTCCCGTCAGCGGCACGTAGGCGAACCAGCCGCCGTCCGGCGCCAGGCCGAGAGGGAGGCTGGAGAACATGAACAGCCCCGAGAACAGGAAGATCCAGTAGCTCAGGGCGTTGAGCCGGGGGAAGGCCATGTCCCGGGTGCCGATCATCAGCGGCACCACGAAGTTCCCGAAGCCGGAGTTCATCGGGGTCGCGAAGAAGAAGATCATGGCCGTGCCGTGCAGCGAGAACAGCTGGTTGTACAGCTCGGGATCGACCAGCTTGTTGTCGGGAGAGCCCAGCTGTGCGCGCATGATCAGCGCGTTGACCCCGGCGAGCAGGAAGAAGAAGGACGCGGTGACGAGGTAGCGTCGCCCGATCCGCTTGTGGTTGACGGTGGTGATGAACCCGATGAGGCCGGGCTCCTCCTCCCACAGCTCGTCGAGCTTCTCGCCGACGGCGGCCTCGGCGCTGGCACGCTCGGCCAGGACGCCCCGCAGGGACGAGGTCCTCGGGCGCGCGTCCGGCGTGGTCGGCTGCGTCGGCTGGGTGGTCGGCGGCATCGGCGTCACCCCAGACCCTGCAGGTAGGTGACCACGGCGCGGAGGTCCTCGGGCGAGAGGTGCTGCGGCGGCATGATGTTGCCGGGCTTGACGGTCTGGGAGTTCGCCACCCAGCCGGACATGTGGCCGAAGTCGTTCGGGATGGCTCCGGCCGCGAGCCGCTGCCGGCCGCCCACGTGGGTGAGGTCGGGACCGATGTCGCCGGTCGCGCTCGTCCCGCGCACGGTGTGGCAGGTCGCGCAGGAGGACTGGGTGAGGACGCTCAGGCCCCGTTGGGCCTCGGCGGTCGTCGGCTGCGGGGCGTCCTGCGCCTGCCGGCCCAGCCAGGTGTCGAAGTCGGCCCGGGGCTGCGCGACCACGAGGAAGGCCATGTGCGCGTGCTGGAGCCCGCAGTACTCCGCGCACTGGCCGCGGTACGTCCCTGGCCGGCTCACCGACAGCCATGTCTCGTTGACGCGCTTGGGCAGCAGGTCCATCTTCGGCATCACCTCCGGCACCCAGAAGCTGTGGATCACGTCGGCGGTCTGCAGCCTGAGCTGGACCGGTGTGCCCACCGGGACGTGGATCTCGTTGGCCGTGACGGCCGCCGAGCCCTGGTAGCGGACCTCCCACCACCAGCGGTGGCCGATCACGTCGATGGTCATCCTCGACGGCCGGGGAGGCGAGGCGTCGGTCGCGATGTCGGTGACGCTGAGCGCGAACGTGGCCATCAGCACGAGGCCCGGCAGGATGATCCCACAGATCATCACGAACCTCTTGCCGTCGCCGCCCTTGACCTGCCGCCGGCGACGGCGCAGCAGCATCGGCACCACGGCCAGCACCGTCACCAGGATGCAGACGGCGGCCGCCACGGAGAAGAGGATCCACCACGAGGTCGCCACCAGGTCGGACTTCGGTCCGGACGGGTCCAGGGCCGACGGGGTCGACCGGTCGCAGCCGGCGACGACGCCCGACGTGAGAACGCAGCCGAGCGCCATGAGGAGCCGCCGCTGCTTCGGTGCCAGCACGCATCGCCTCCTCGTCGCCCGACCCCGCTCGCTCCGGTGAACCGCGTGAGCGGCTCGCAGTACCGCAGAGTCGGGGAGATAAACCCACTTGTCGAAGATTTCTTCACCCCCGAGGATTGAGGGCGTGCCTTGTGGGAACACGGCGTCGGCCCGCAGCAGTCTCCGGCATGCAGGGAAGGACGAAGGATGCGAGACTCCGCACACCTGAGCGCACACCTGACCCATCGGGACCGCCGAGGCGTGCCGCTCGGCCTGCTCGCGTCGGCGACCGCGCTGGTGGCCGCGCTGCTGGCGCTGGTGGTCGCCCCCCCGGACGCGCTGCAGGGGCAGGCCCAGCGCCTGATGTACGTCCACGTGCCCAGCGCCTGGACCGCCTTCCTGGCCTTCGGGGTCGTCTCGGTGACCAGCCTGGCGACCCTGGTCACCGACGGGCGTCGAGCGGCCGCGGTCGGTCAGGCGGCCGCCGAGCTCGGCGTCGCGATGACCGGACTCACCCTCGCCGAGGGAAGCATGTGGGGGCACAGCGCCTGGGGTGCCTGGTGGGCCTGGGACCCCCGGCTGGTGAGCACCGCCCTGCTGTTCCTCCTCTACGTCGGCTACCTCGCCGCCCGAGCCCTTCCCGGCGACCCGCGACGGGTCCGGCGGCGCGCCGCCGTCGTGGGCGCCTGCGCGTTCGTCCAGGTGCCGGTGGTGCACTTCTCCGTGCTGTGGTGGCGCTCCCTGCACCAGCCCCCCACGCTGCTGCGCCCCGAGCTGTCGGCGCCGATCGCGGCGTCGATGCTGGTCGCTCTGCTGGTCAGCCTGCTGGCGTTCTCGCTGGGTGGCCTCTGGTACGTACGGCGTCGCAGCGCCGCCCTGCTCGGCTCGGCCGCCGGCCACCGCTCGCCGGCCGCCGAGGGTGCCGCCGTCGAGGCGCCGGCACGTGAGCTCGCGACCAGCCCCGTGCGAGGGCCGGCATGACGGGCTGGGTCGTCGTCTGGGTCGGGTACGGAGCCGCCGCCGCGGTCTGGGTGGGCCTGCTGCTCCTGACGCGGCGAGGTGGTGACCGCCGTTGACCCGGCGTCGCTTTCTCCCGGGGCGGTCCGGCCGCCGGATGCCGTTGGTGCTGCTCGGCGTGGTCGCGGTCGCGGTCATCGCCCTGGTGGCGGTCGCCGGCATGAAGGGGACGCTCAGCTACTACCGGACGCCCTCCGAGATCGCCGGCAGCCCGCCGCCCGAGCACGAGTCGGTGCGGGTCGGCGGCCTGGTCACCGTGGGCACGGTGCACTACCACGGGGCCGTCGTGAGGTTCGTGCTCACCGACGGCGCCAGCGACCTCGACGTCGTCTCGCGCACCGTCCCTCCGAGCACCTTCCGGGGCGGGCAGGGCGCCGTCGTCGACGGTCACCTGCTCCGGGGCGGGATCTTCCGCGCGGACCGGGTCGAGGTCCGGCACTCCAACGAGTACGAGCCCGCCACCTCGGCCCGGCAGTGAGCCGGTGCCGAGCCAGTGATGAGCCGGTGATGGGCCAGTGATGGGGGGGGACCGGGTGACGAGCTGGGCGGGCATGTTCGCCCTGGCCCTGGCCTTCTGCGGCGCCCTCCTCGCCACCCTCATGTGGGCCCGGGCCGCGCTCAGGGGCCGGGACCGGCCGGCCTTGTGGACGGCGGCACTGCCCCTGGCCGGTGCCCTCGGTGCCGTGGGCACCGCCGAGTGGGCCCTGCTCAGCCACGACTTCTCGATGCGGTTCGTGGCCGAGAACGGCAGCCGGGCGACCGGCGTCTACTACACGGTCACGACCCTCTGGTCCGCCCACGACGGGTCTCTGCTCCTGTGGCTGCTGATCCTGACCGTCTACGTCCTCGTCGTCGCCGCGCGCCGGCCCGGCCCGGCCGCCCTGCACGGGTGGGCGATGACGGTCCTGTTCGGGACCGCCGCCTTCTTCGCGGGTCTCACCCTGTTCACCACCCACGTCTTCGACACCGTCTCGCCCGTCCCCGCCGACGGCCCCGGCCCGAACCCGCTGCTGGTCGACCACCCCGCCATGGGCATCCACCCGCCGCTGCTCTACGCCGGGCTGCTGGGGATGTCGATCCCGTTCGCGTACGCCGTCGCGGCGCTGATCACCGGCCAGGTGGGCAGCACCTGGGTCCGGGTGGTGCGCTCCTACACGCTCGTCGCGTGGGGCGTGCTGACGGCCGGGATCCTGGTCGGCGCCTGGTGGTCCTACGCGGTGCTCGGATGGGGTGGCTACTGGGCCTGGGACCCGGTGGAGAACGCCTCGCTGATGCCGTGGCTGGTGGCGACCGCCCTGGTGCACTCCTGCCTGGTCCAGCGCAAGCGCGGCGCGCTCCCGGCGTGGAACCTGTCCCTCGCGGTGGCCACCTTCCTGCTCGCCTGCCTGGGCAGCTTCCTGACCCGTTCCGGGGTGGTGACCAGCATCCACTCGTTCGCCGACTCGGCGGTCGGACCGGTGCTGCTCGGCTTCGTGTCCGCGCTGGCCGTGGGGGTGATCGTGCTGGTGCTGCTCCGCGCCGACCGCCTCGGCGCCCCACGGCCCACGGGACCCGTCGTCTCGCGCGGGTCGGCCCTGCTGCTCAACAACCTCCTGCTCGTCTGCCTGGCCGTCACCGTGCTGATCGGCACGCTGTTCCCGCTCGTGGCGGAGTGGCTGAGCGGCGCCCAGGTGTCGGTGGGACCGCCGTACTTCGACCGGATGGCCGTCCCCATCGCTCTGGTGCTGCTGCTGCTCATGGCGGTCGGTCCGATGCTGAGCTGGCGAGGGGAGCCGGCCGCCGCGGTGCTGCAACGCGTGGTGGCTCCGGTGGCGGTGGGCGCGGTCGTGGTGCTCGTGGTGACCCTGACCGCACCCAGCAGCCCCGCGCCGCTGGTGACCTTCGGCCTCGCCGCGACGGTCGTCACGGCGATGGTCCTGGACACGGCGGGGAGGGTACGGCGTGGCAGCCGGGTCGGCTCCCGCTGGACGCGTCTGCCCCGATGGCTCGCGTCGAACCGTCGGCGGGCGGCCGGTCTGGTGGTGCACACCGGCGTCGTGGTCGTGGTCGTGGGGATCGCGGGCTCCTCGGCGTACGCGACGGTGCAGGAGCGCACCCTCCACACCGGCGAGCGCGCGGACGTCGCCGGGGTGCGGACCGAGCTGGTCTCGGTCCAGCGCACCCGGCTGCGCGACGCGATGTCGACCTCGACGGTGCTGCGGGTCGACCGGGGCGGCGACCCGAGCACCATGCGGCCCGCGCTGCGGTTCTACCCCCAGCACGACACGACGGTCGCCTCCCCCGCGGTGCACAGCACCCTCACCGGGGACGTCTACGTGACCCTGCTGTCGGTCGGTGGCCACCGCACCGCGACGCTGCGGGTGGCCCAGAACCCCCTGGTCGGCTGGATCTGGGGAGGCGGAGCCGTCATGGTGGCCGGGGCGCTGTGGGCGATGTGGCCGGGCCGCCGCACCGAGCGCGGGTCCGGTCACCGGCGGCGTCCCGGCGGCTCGACCGGGCGGTCGGCCGGACACGCGGCCGGAGACTCCGTGGGGCCGGGGACGGCCCCGCCTCGCGAGAAGGTCCCTCAGGGAGTGGCCCGCGAGCCGGCCCCGGAGGGGAGCCCGGGATGAGACCGGGTGTGCCGTGGGAGACCGGGTCGTGAGGGGCCGCCGAGCCGCCGCGGTCGTCGCCCTGGTGGCGACCGCCGCGGTCGTGGTCGTCCTCATGACCGCCGTCGGCGGCGCCAGCAGCGGGTCGTCGCGGTCGCCGATCATCGGGCATCAGGCGCCGGCGCTGGCCGGCACGACCCTGTCCGGTGCCTCCTTCCGGCTGCGTCCCAGCCCGGGCACGACCACGGTCGTCAACATCTGGGCCTCGTGGTGCGGCCCCTGCCGCAACGAGCTGCCGATGCTCGCGACCGCCGCCACCCGCTGGGCCCGCCACGGCGTCCGGCTCGTCACCGTCAACACCCGCGACGGGCCGGTGGCGGCCCGCACGCTGCTGAAGGAGGTCGGCGCGCGTCACCTGCTGACCGTGCAGGACCCGCAGGGACGGCTGGCGGTGACCTGGGGGGCCACCGGGGTCCCCGAGACGTTCGTCGTGGACCAGGGCGGGGTCGTCCGCGCCCGCTGGGTGGGCCAGCTCAGGCAGGGCTGGCTGGACAGCCAGCTGCACCGGTGGAGCGCCCAGTGAGCCGACCGGTGAGCCGCCCAGTGAGCCGCCGGGCCCTTGCCGGGGCGCTGGTCGTGGGCCTGCTCGTGCTGACCGCCGTCGTCGTGGTGCGCCACGGGTCCCGGCCGGCGACGCTGGACGCCCGGGTCGACGCCGTGGCGGGGACGTTGAAGTGTCCCAGCTGCGAGGCCGAGTCGGTATCGGCGTCGAATGCCCCGATCGCGCAGAGCATGCGCGCGGAGATCCGCACCCAGCTCCGGCAGGGGCGCACCCCCGACCAGGTCCGTGCGTGGTTCGAACAGCGCTACGGGTCCAGCGTCGTGCTCGTCCCGCGGTCGTCCGGGTCGCAGCTGGTCCTCTGGCTGGCGCCGTTCCTCGTGCTCGCGGGTGGCGCGGTGCTGCTGCTCGGGCGTCGACGGGTGCGCGCGCAGCAGGCCGCGCCTGGACCGTCGAGAGGGGGGGGAGCCCGGGCCTCGAGCGTGTCCCGCCCACGCCTTGCGCTCGCCGCCGTCACCGTCATCGCGGTGGGCGCCACGGTGCCCGTGGTGACCCGGATGAGCTCGTCCGGCACGCCCGCCTCGGCAGCCACCCCGCCGGCGGGGTCGGCCCGGGTGTCGCGGGCGGCGCAGCAGGACATGGGAGCCGGGGACTGGGCCGACGTGGGGCGGTCCCTCGACGAGCAGCAGGACTACTCGGGGGCCACGAAGGCCTACCGCCACGCGCTGAGGCTGGCGCCGGGGTCGGCGTCGGTGCGGATCCGGCTCGCCCTCGACCTGGTCCGCGACCACCGCGCCGGGGATGCCGAGCCGCTGGTGCGCAGCCTGGCCGGCGCCCGTGGCTCCTCGCAGAGCGCGGCGCTGCTGGTGCTCGGCCTGGCGCAGCGCTCGCAGGGCGAGCCGGCGTGGACCGGGACGCTGCGCCGCTTCCTCTCCCTGGCGCCGCACCACCCTGCGGCCGCGCAGGTCCGCCGGCTGCTGGCGAGCCGACCATGAGGCACGCGGCCGCCTGGCTGCCCGTCGCGGTGCTGGTGCTGGCCGGCTGCGCCGGGTGCGGGGAGCAGGACGAGCACGCCTCCGGCACGCCTCCCACCACCGCGCGACGGGACTCCGCGGACGGTGCGGCTGCCACGGGACGCATCCGGGTGGGGCTGAGCGAGTGGACGATCAGCACGTCCTCGGGCACCGCTCCGGCCGGCCGGGTGACGCTCGTGGTCACCAACGCCGGCGGCACCGAGCACGACCTGGTCGTGCGCGGGCGCTCGGGCACCTGGGAGACCCCCGACCTCGATCCCGGGCAGCAGAGCCGGCTCACGGTGCGCGCCCGGGCCGGCGAGACCCTGAGACTGTGGTGCTCCATGCCGGGGCACCGGGCCCAGGGCATGCACACCACCCTGCACGTCACCGGCTGACCCGGTGGACGACGGACGACGCTCGCCGCGACGTCCTCCCGGTCCGCGCCCCATGACGACCAGGACGGGTGACGTCCGCGATGCGTCACGCGGGTCGCTCACGGCTGCGGCAGGTGCTGCTCGTCGGTCCAGGGCCGCGCCAGACGCACCGAGGCCTCGAACATGAGCGCGTGCACGAACGCCTGGGGCAGGTTGCCGCGCTGCTGGCGCTGCCGGACGTCGTACTCCTCGGAGAACAGCCCGGCGGGGCCGCAGGCGGACCGGCTGCGCTCGTAGAAGGCGCGGGCCGTCGTGGAGTCGCCCACCTGGTGGGTGGCCAGGGCGGCCAGGAAGCCGCAGAGCAGGAAGGCGCCCTCGGCCTCGTCCAGCGGGCGGGCGTTGTGCCGGAAGCGGTAGACGAAGCCGTCGCGGACCAGGTCCGACAGCACCGCCTGCAGGGTCGCCCTGCTCCTCGGGTCGTCGGGCGGCAGCGCCCCGCGGATCACCGGCAGCAGGAGTGAGGCGTCCACGCGGTCGTCGTCGGGAGCCCGCTGCCAGCGGCCACTGGGATGCAGCGAGTCGCGGGTCGCTCGGGTCACCATCTCGTCGGCCAGCGCCGCCCACTCGGAGGCCTGCGGCCGCGGCGCCACGGCGGCGACCGCGCGCAGGCCCGCCGCGCAGCACAGCCGGGAGTGGGTCCAGTGACGGGTCTCCGTCTCCCAGACCCCCGCTCCCGGGTCGTCGCCGTGCACCCGCACGGCGTCGACCGCCACCTCGACCGCCCGCCAGTGCGAGGAGTCCAGCCGGTCGCGACGGGCGCCGGCGGCCAGCAGCAGCAGCGCCTCGCCGAACGCGTCCAGCTGGAACTGCCGGTCGATGTTGTTCCCCACCGTGTTCCCGCCACCGGGGTAGCCGACCACCCGCGGGACCTCACGCTCGGCCGGGACCAGGCCGCCGGAGACGGTGTAGGCCGGCCGCAGCCGCGGCCCGTCGGTGAGCAGCCGCTCGCTCACGAAGCCGATGGCGGAGTCCAGCAGCGGGTGTGCGCCATCGGCGGCCACGGCGCGGCCCGCGTAGCTCTGGTCCCTGATCCAGCAGTACCGGTAGTCGTAGTTGCGGCCGGCGTCGGAGCGTTCGGGCAGCGCGGTCGTGGCGGCGGCGACCATCCCGCCGCTGGCCGAGGTGAGCCCGGTGAGCACGGCGAAGGCGTGGCGGGCGTCCCGCTCGCCGAGGACCGCGCCGACCTGCGGGACCCGCCGCCACTGGTTCTCGGTCTCGGACCAGGCCGTCGGCGGGTCCACGCGCTCGTGGGGCAGCGACCGGTCGGAGACCTCCAGCACCAGGTCGTGCGCGTCGCCGGCGGACACGTCGAGCTCGAGCTCGAGCCGGCCCTCCACCTCGCGGGCGTCCGCCGCCCCCGACCAGCGCACGTGCAGAGGTCCCGTGCGGGCCGTCCAGACGCCGTCCTCGTCGCGGCGCAGGCCGCGCAGCCCCAGGCGGCCGAACTCGGCCCTGGGGTCCAGCACGACCCGGACGACCTCTCGCCGCTCGAGCGCCTCCAGGCGGCGCAGCAGCACGGTGCGGTGCGGATCCGCCGGCATCGCCAGCGCCTCGCGGCACTCCACCGCGCCCTGGGAGGTCACCCAGCGTGACCGCCAGACCAGGGAACCGGGCTCGTAGTAGCCGCCCCAGACGAACCAGGGGTCGACCGGGGTGACGATGTAGGCGCCGGCGCCGCCCATCAGGGCGGAGAAGACGGGGTCGGAGTCCCAGCGCGGTGCGCACAGCCAGACGATCTCGCCCCTCGGCCCCACCAGGGCGCCGCGCTCGCCGTCGGCCAGGAAGGCGTACTCCCGCAGCACCTCGGGCCGCACGTGCGGCAGCTCGGGAGCAGCGCTCACAGCTGCGCCCGGACGCCCGGCGGTCCCTCGTCGGTGACCGGTGTACGGCGGCCCGTGGGCAGCACCGTGCGGTCGTAGGCGCCCTCGAGCTCGAAGGCGAGTGCGGCGTACACCGCGACCACACCGAGAGCGATCCCGACCCATCCGGAGACGGTCATCCACGTGTGGCTGGCGGTGACCTCGTACACGCCGGTCACCGCGAACCGGAGGGCGGCCACGGCGAGCACGCCGACGGCCGCGAGCTTGGCCAGGCCGGCGGCGGCCGGAACGAGCAGCACGGCGGCGGCGCAGAGCAGGACGATGCCCAGTCCGGGGTGCGTGGCGTGGGCGGGGTTCGCGATGCTCACCACGCAGGTCGCGGCCCAGGTGCCGGCCAGGACCCCGACACCGGTGCCGGCCACCGGGTCCCGGGCCAGGAAGCCCAGCGCGGCGGCGACCAGCTGCAGGGGTACGGCGAACACCACCACGCCGAAGGCCACGACGACGTTCTGCTGGGAGGACAGCCAGCCGACCTGCACGGTGGCGAAGGAGGTGGTGGCCACGGCGAGGCCGAGGAACGCCAGCGGGAGGGGGGTGGCGAGCGGGCGCAGGGCGACCACGTCGGGCGGCTGCTCGCTCCCCGTCGGCCGCCGATGCCGGGCCGGTGCCGGCGGGGTGGACGACTCCAGTGTCATGGCGACCTCCCTCTCGACGCTGGCTCGGCCCTGGCTCGACGATCGCGGGCTGCGCCGCCTTACCCACAACGGACCGGATGACACCTGCGGCCGGCCCGACCGGGTGAACCGCCGGTGAACGGGGTACCCGCCGGCGCCGCGGCAGCTGCCACGGCACGGATGAGGACGCGGAGGCAGAGCCATGGCAGGACAGGGCAGGGTCGCGGTCGTGACCGGTGGTACGGCGGGCGTGGGTCGCGCGGTGGTGCGTGAGCTGGCCGGCGCGGGCTACGACGTCGCGGTCCTGGCGCGCGGGGAGGCGGGGCTGCGCGGCGCGGTCGCGGACGTTCAGGCGGCCGGGCAGCGTGGGCTGGCGGTCCCGACCGACGTGGCCGACGACGAGGCCGTCGAGCGGGCCGCCGAGCAGGTGGAGAGCGAGCTCGGCGAGATCTACGCGTGGGTCAACGTCGCCTTCAGTGGCTCGCTGGCGTTCTTCTGGGACACCTCCGCCGACGAGTACCGGCGGATGACCGAGGTCACCTACTTCGGGCAGGTCCACGGCACCCGCGCGGCCCTGCGCCGCATGCGCCCGCGCGACCGGGGCGTCATCGTCAACGTGGGGTCCGCGATGGCCTACCGCTCCATCCCGCTCCAGTCGGCCTACTGCGGCGCCAAGCACGCGGTGAAGGGCTTCACCGAGTCGGTGATCACCGAGCTGGCGCATGAGAAGAGCCACGTGAAGGTGTGCATGGTGCAGCTGCCCGGCCTGAACACGCCCCAGTTCAGCTGGAACCTCAACAAGATGCCGAAGCACCCCCAGCCGGTGCCGCCCATCTTCCAGCCCGAGCTGCCGGCACGCGCCGTGCGGTTCCTCGTCGAGCACCCGCGGCGGAACATGTGGGTGGGCGTGTCGACCGCCTACACGATCCTCGGTGAGCGGCTGGCCCCCAAGTTCCTCGACCTCTACCTGGGGCGCACCGGGGTCACCTCCCAGCAGACCGGCGACGACCTTCCCCGTCGCGGCTCCAACGTGTTCGACCCGTCCGACCAGGACGAGGACGCGGGCGCACACGGCCCGTTCGACGGCCAGGCGCACGGGCGGGACCCGGTGCTGTGGCTGTCGATGCACCGGCGGGCGCTGGGAGCCGGGGCGCTGGCCGCGCTCGCCGCCGCCGGCACGCTGGTCGCCCGACGTTCCTGAGCGACGCGGCATGTTTCGCGGTCTTCGGGGTACGCGCCCGGACGCCGGGTGCGGGTGGGTGGAGGTGAGATGCCGACCAAGCAGGATGTGCAGGGGCTGGTGAGGGCCGGGCTCAGCTACGAGGACATCGCGGCCCGCCTCGGGACCTCGCCCGGCCTGGCCTACCTGATCGGCACCGGCCTGCCGGCGGACGGCAGCGACGCACCGGGGACCGGTCGGGAGCCCCCGCGGACCGGCTGGCGCAGCAGCAGCCAGCACCTGGCGAACCCGGAGCCGGCGGTGAGCCCCACGTCGAAGGACTCCGTGCTGCGGTGGGTCAAGCGGCGCGTGGACGTGGACCCGCCCATGAGGGCGGCCGAGTCGCGGCGCGATGCCGCACCGGGCCCCGTCGAGGACCCCGACGGGGAGCACGACCTCATCGACGAGCTCACCCGTGACCACAACCAGGTCAAGGCGCTCCTGGAGCAGCTGTCGGCGATCCCCGGCAAGGTCAAGGGCCGGTCCGCGGCGCAGATGTCGGCACGGAAGTCGATCGTCGACATGATCACGCTCGCCCTCTCCCAGCACGAGTCGCTGGAGGAGGAGTACCTGTGGCCGGCGGTCCGCAAGACGCTGTCGGACGGGGACCTGCGCGCGCAGGCGGCGCTCGGGCAGGAGAAGGAGGGCAAGGACGTGCTCACGGCCCTCGGCAAGCTGAACGGGGACGACGAGAGGTTCGACGAGCTCGTCGAGCGGCTCACGCTCGTGGCCCGCACGCACGTGGCGTTCGAGGACCGCGTGTTCCTCGATCTCTCGCGCGTGATGCCGCAGCAGCAGCGGAAGAAGGTCGGGCGGCGCATCCACCGAGGTCGTGCCCTCGCCCCGACCCGTCCCCACCCGCACGCGCCGCAGCACTCGCCTGCGGTCAAGGTCGCCGGCATCGCCGGCACCGCACTGGACAGGCTGCGCGACTCGGTGGGTGAGCGACCCGCCGACCGCCGGGGTCGCGCCGGCTCGGACGAGGAGTAGGCATGGGAGCACGCACCTTCATCTCGGGCTGGCCCGTCTACCGCCAGCTGACCGGGGACGACCCACTCGGTCGGGGCGCTGCGGTCAAGTCCGAGCACAGCGCGACGCTGCAGCCGCGGGTGCGCACCGCCTCCAAGGTCGTCAAGTCGGTCTGTCCGTACTGCGCCGTCGGCTGCGGGCAGAACGTGTACGTCGAGGACGGCCCGGACGGCGAGCGGGTCACCCAGATCGAGGGGGACCCGGACTCACCGGTCAGCCGCGGGCGCCTGTGCCCGAAGGGGGCGGCCAGCCTGCAGCTGACCACCGGGTCCTCGCGCGAGTACAAGGTCCGCTACCGGCGCCCGCACGGCAAGGACTGGGAGGACCTCGAGCTCGACACCGCGATGGACATGATCGCGGACCGGGTGATCGAGACCCGCCGGGCGTACTGGCAGGACGAGGCGGAGGGCAGGTACGTCAACCGCACCATGGGCTTCGCCAGCCTCGGCGGCGCGACGCTCGACAACGAGGAGAACTACCTCATCAAGAAGCTGTTCACCGCGCTGGGCGCGATCCAGATCGAGAACCAGGCGCGTGTTTGACACTCCGCCACGGTTCCCAGTCTGGGGACCTCGTTCGGCCGGGGAGGGGCCACCACCTTCCAGCAGGACCTGCAGAACTCTGACTGCATCGTCATCGAGGGCTCCAACATGGCCGAGTGCCATCCGGTGGGGTTCCAGTGGGTCCTGGAGGCCAAGGCGCGGGGGGCCACGGTCATCCACGTCGACCCCAGGTTCACGCGGACGTCCGCGCTGGCCGACCTGCACGTGCCGATCCGTGCCGGCACCGACATCGCCTTCCTCGGCGGGCTGATCAACCACGTCCTGTCGACCGGGTCGTACTTCGCCGACTACGTCATCGCCTACACGAACGCGGCGACGATCATCGGTGAGGGGTTCTCCGACACCGAGGACGGTGACGGGGTCTTCTCCGGGCTCGACCCGGAGTCGCGCTCCTACGACGCCGGGACGTGGCAGTACGAAGGGACCGAGGTGGCGGCCGCGTCGGGCCATCGCGACCAGCAGCAGTACAAGCGGCTGGGCAAGGGATCCTCGCCCGGCAGCAAGTCCGGGCGCGGCGAGTCACACGGCTCCGGCGGCGCGTCCCTCCAGGGCGAGCCCGAGCGCGACGAGACGCTCCGGCATCCGCGCTGCGTGTTCCAGATCCTCCGGCGGCACTACGCGAGGTACACCCCCGAGATGGTGGAGCGGGTCTGCGGCATCCCGCAGCACCTGTTCCACCAGGTCGCCGACGCCCTCGTGTCGAGCTCCGGGCGGGACCGCACCAGCGCGTTCGTCTACGCCGTCGGCTGGACCCAGCACACCGTCGGGGTGCAGTACATCCGCAGCGCCGCCATCCTGCAGTCCCTGCTCGGCAACATCGGCCGGCCCGGAGGCGGCATCATGGCGCTGCGCGGGCACGCGAGCATCCAGGGCTCGACGGACATCCCGACGCTGTACAACCTGCTGCCCGGCTACATCCCGATGCCGCACGCCCACGAGCACGAGACGCTCGACGACTTCATCGCCGCCGACTCCGCCGCGAAGGGCTACTGGGGCGACATGCGCGCCTACATGGTGAGCCTGATGAAGGCCTGGTGGGGCGCGGCGGCGACCGCGGAGAACGACTACTGCTTCGACTACCTGCCGCGGCTGACCGGCAGCCACAGCACCTACGAGACGGTGATGGCGCAGCAGGCGGGCGAGTGCAAGGGCTACTTCCTGATGGGGGAGAACCCCGCGGTCGGCTCGGCCAACGCCAAGATGCAGCGGCTCGGCATGGCGAACCTGGACTGGCTGGTGGTGCGGGACTTCTCCCTGATCGAGAGCGCGACCTGGTGGAAGGACGGGCCGGAGGTCGAGTCGAAGCAGATGAGGACCAAGGACATCGGCACCGAGGTGTTCTTCCTGCCCGCCGCGGCGCACACGGAGAAGGACGGGAGCTTCACCAACACCCAGCGGATGCTGCAGTTCCACCACCAGGCCGTCGAGCCGCAGGGCGACGCCCGCAGCGACCTGTGGTTCATGTACCACCTCGGCCGGCTGGTCCGGGAGAGGCTCGCGGCGTCCACGGACCCGCGCGACCGCCCGATCCTCGACCTCACCTGGGACTACCCGACGAAGGGCCCGATCGCCGAGCCCGACGCCGAGGCCGTGCTGGCCGAGATCAACGGCTGGGACGCGCACGGCCAGCCCCTCGCGTCGTACGAGCAGCTGAACGAGGACGGCTCCACCGCGTGCGGCTGCTGGATCTACTGCGGGGTGTACGCCGACGGCGTCAACCAGGCTGCCCGTCGCAAGCCCGCCGGCGAGCAGAACTGGGTCGCCAACGAGTGGGGGTGGGCGTGGCCGGCGAACCGGCGGCTGCTCTACAACCGGGCGTCGGCGGATCCCGACGGCAAGCCGTGGAGCGAGCGCAAGGCGCTGGTGTGGTGGGACGAGGAGAAGGCCCTGTGGACCGGCCACGACATCCCCGACTTCACGGCCAGCAAGTCGCCGCACTACCGGCCTCCCAAGGGCGCCACCCGGGGCGAGGCACTCTCGGGTGTGGACCCGTTCGTGATGCAGGCCGACGGCAAGGCGTGGCTCTTCGTCCCGTCCGGGCTCACCGACGGGCCGCTGCCCGCGCACTACGAGCCACAGGACTCACCCTTCCGCAACCTGCTCTACGCCCAGCAGCGCAACCCGGTCCGGCAGGTCTTCCCGCATCCGGCCAACCGTTACCACCCCACTCCCGGGGAGCGCGGCGCGGACGTGTTCCCGTACGTCCTGAGCACCTACCGGCTGACGGAGCACCACACGGCCGGCGGGATGACCCGCTGGGTCCCGTACCTCGCGGAGCTGCAGCCGGAGATGTTCTGCGAGGTGTCCCCCGAGCTCGCCGCCGAACGGGGACTCGAGCACGGCGGCTGGGTGACGGTGGTGACCGCCCGCAACGCGATCGAGGCCCGGGTCATGGTGACCGAGCGGATGAAGCCGCTGGTGGTCGACGGCCGGGTCACCCACCAGGTGGGCCTGCCCTACCACTGGGGCCGCAACGGGTACTCGCGCGGCGATGCCGCCAACGAGCTCAGCTCGATGGCGCTGGACCCGAACATCCACATCCAGGAGGTCAAGGCGCTCACCTGCGACGTACGGCCCGGGCGCCGGCCACGTGGCAAGGCCAGGGACCGGCTCGTGCGCCGGTACCAGCGACGCGCCAGGATCGGCACGTCGACCGGGACGGAGATGTGACGTGAAGCTGCCTGATCGTACCGGCTGGTCGAGCCTCGTCGAGACCACCCAGGACCCGGCCGGCGGGAGCGGCTACGGCGACCACCCGCCACGGATGGGGTTCTTCACCGACACGTCGGTGTGCATCGGCTGCAAGGCCTGCGAGGTGGCCTGCAAGGAGTGGAACCACGTCCCCGAGGACGGCCTGGACTTCACGGGCATGTCCTACGACAACACCGGGGGGCTGGGCGCCGACAGCTGGCGGCACGTCGCGTTCATCGAGAACAGGCGCCCGGTCTCGACCGTCGACCTGGGTCTTCCGGCCATGGGACCGCCGGCCGGCACGCCGGGCATCCGCCCGGACCTGCCGGCCTCCGCCGACGAGGAGGAGGGCCAGCTCCAGTGGCTGATGGCCTCGGACGTGTGCAAGCACTGCACGCACGCCGCGTGCCTGGACGTCTGCCCGACCGGGTCGCTGTTCCGCACCGAGTTCGGCACGGTCGTCGTCCAGGAGGACATCTGCAACGGCTGCGGCTACTGCATCCCCGCCTGCCCGTACGGCGTGATCGACCAGCGCAAGGAGGACGGCCGCGCATGGAAGTGCACGCTGTGCTACGACCGCCTGGGAGAGGGGATGGAGCCGGCGTGCGCCAAGGCCTGCCCGACGGACTCCATCCAGTTCGGGCCGCTCGACGAGCTCCGGGAGCGGGCGCAGGCCCGCGTCGAGCAGCTCCACGAGAAGGGGGTCGACGTGGCCCGGCTCTACGGCCACGACCCGCAGGACGGCGTCGGCGGTGACGGCGCCTTCTTCCTGCTGCTGGAGGAGCCGGAGGTCTACGGCTTGCCGCCGGACCCGGTGGTGACCACCCGGGACCTGCCCGACATGTGGCGGCGGGCGGGCGTCGCCGCGGCGGCCCTGGTGGCGGGCATGGCGGCGGCCGCGCTCGGAGGCCGCTCGTGAGCGACGCCAGGGTGACCAGGGAGGGGCTGGAGGGGGTCCGGCCCGGGCGGGAGGCGTCGTCGGACTACTCGACCCGGCGCCCACGGAAGGGCGGTCGACGCGGCGGGCGGGGCGAGCAGCCGACGGTGCCGGATGCCGACTTCCGCTCCTACTACGGCAAGCCGGTCCTGAACAAGCCCGTCTGGAGCCCGCAGGACATCGCCGGCTACCTGTTCCTGGGCGGGCTGGCCGGTGGGTCCTCCCTGCTCGCCGCCGCCGCTGCGGTGCGGGGCGAGGAGCGGCTGGCCCGGGTGGCCAAGGTCGGCGCGGCCTCGGCGGGGGTGCTGTCCCTGGCCGCGCTGGTCCACGACCTGGGCAAGCCGACGCGGTTCCTGCACATGCTGCGCGTGGTCAAGGTGACCTCGCCCATGAACATGGGCTCCTGGCTGCTGGCGGGCTACGTGCCCACGACGCTGGTCGCCGCCGCCTGCGAGGTCACCGGGCGGCTGCGCCCGGTCGGCGCCGCGGCCACCGCCGGCGCAGCGGTGATGGGCCCGGCCGTCGCGTCGTACACCGCCGTGCTGATCGCCGACACGGCGGTCCCGGCCTGGCACGACGGCTACCGGGAGATGCCGTTCGTCTTCGTCGGCTCCGGGGCCATGGCCGCCGGCGGCCTGGGGCTGCTGGGGTCCTCGCAGCGGGCACAGGGGCTGCCCCGGCGGGTGGCCCAGCTCGGGTCCCTGGCCGAGCTGAGCTCGTCGATGCTCATGGAGCGACGGATGGGGATGGTCGCCGAGCCGTACAAGAAGGGCAGGTCCGGTGCGCTGATGCGCGTCGGGCAGGTGCTGGCCGTGGCGGGGAACGTCACGGCCCTGCTCGGTCGCGGCAACCGGGCGGCCGGGGTGGCCGCCGGCACGACCCTGATGCTCAGCTCCGCGATCACCCGGTTCGGGATCTTCTCGGCCGGGATCGCCTCGGCCCAGGACCCCCGCTACACCGTCCAGCCGCAGCGCGAGCGGCTCACCAACGCTGGTCGAGGTGCCCGAGCCGACGCTGGTTGAGGTGCCCGAGCCCCCAGGGGCGAGGGCCTCGAAACCCCGGCACGCACGCGGGGACTGGTGCCGTGCTGTCCTGCGCGGGCGCCTGCGGAGGTTTCGAGGCTCGCAGGCTCGCACCTCAACCAGCGGGCGTCCGGCTCGCAGGCTCGCACCTCAACCAGCGGTGGTGCGTCCGGCTCGCAGGCTCGCACCTCAACCAGCGGTGGTGCGTCCGGCTCGCATGGGTCGCACGGCCTCCGGTTTCACGACCGGAGTCCTGGGTACGGCGCGTCGGCTGTTCGCAGGATGGTGAGGAGTGGTGGCATGACGGCGCTGACCGGAGCGACGCGCACGGTCCCGGCGAAGAGCGACCCTCGGGTCCCCGGGCGGCCGAGCTCCCAGGTGACGGTGGACGTGGCCGGGTTGAAGCGCGCCCTGCGCAAGGCGGTCTCCGGGGAGGTCCGCTTCGACCCGGGGACCCTGGCGATGTACGCGAACGACGCCTCCAACTTCCGCCAGGTGCCGATCGGGGTCGTCATCCCCAAGACCCTCGACGACGTGGTCGCCGCCCACCGGGTGTGCAGCGAGTTCGACGCGCCGATGCTCAACCGCGGCGGCGGCACCAGCCTGTCCGGTGAGACCGTCAACTTCGCGGTGGTCATCGACCACTCCAAGTACCTCACCGAGATCGGCGAGATCGACGCGGGCCGCGGGCTGGTCACCTGCCAGACCGGCGTCATCAACGAGAACCTCAACAAGGTCACGGGCACGCAGAACCTCGTGTTCGGCCCCGACCCGTCGTCGCACTCCCGCTGCGTGATCGGCGGGAACCTCGGCAACAACTCCTGCGGCATCCACTCCGTGCAGGCGCAGCTGTACGGCCCCGGGCCGCGGACCTCCGACAACACCCATGCCCTGGAGATCGTCACCTACGACGGCGCCCGGTTCTGGGTCGGCGTGGGGGAGGAGGACCAGCTCGACTCGATCATCGCCGAGGGCGGGCGCAAGGGCGAGATCTACGCCAAGCTGCGAGACCTTCGCGACCGCTACGCCGACGCCATCCGTGCCGGGTTCCCGTCGGTGGCGGAGCTGCCGCGGCGGGTGTCGGGCTTCAACCTCGACGAGCTGCTGCCCGAGAAGGGCTTCAACGTCGCGCGGGCCCTGGTGGGCACCGAGAGCACCTGCGCCACCGTGCTGCAGGCCACCCTGATGCTCACCCCGGCGCTGCTGGAGCGGACCCTCGTGGTGGTGCGCTACCCCGACGTCGCCTCGGCCGGCGAGCACTGCGTGGAGATCACCGACGAGTGGCGGCCCATCGGGCTGGAGGCCATCGACCACCAGCTGGTCGAGGACCAGCAGGAGGAGAAGATCAACGTCTCCGACCTCGAGGAGCTCCCCGGGCACGACCAGCCGTCGGGCGCCTGGCTGATGGTGCAGTTCGGTGCCGACCACGCGGAGGAGAGCGAGGAGACCGCCGCCAGGTTCGCCGCCTGGCTGACCACGGAGAAGGGGCTGTCCCCCGACGACATCGTCGTGGCCCGCAGCGAGCAGGAGGGCGGGGACAGCCAGAAGCTCTGGAAGATCCGGGAGAGCGGCCTCGGCTCGACCGCCTTCCCGCCGGACGGCAAGGACCACTGGCCCGGCTGGGAGGACTCGGCGGTGCCGCCCACCAAGGTGGCCGGCTACGTGCGGGAGCTGCAGCAGCTGTACTCCAAGCACGGCCTCACGGGCGCGATGTACGGCCACCTCGGACAGGGCTGCATCCACTCCCGGATCAGCTTCGACCTCCGCACCGCCGGTGGGATCGCGAGCTACCGCTCCTTCCTGGAGGAGGCCGGCGACCTGGTGGCGTCGTACGGCGGGTCGATGTCGGGCGAGCACGGGGACGGCCAGCAGCGCGCGGAGCTCCTGGAGAAGCAGTACGGACCCGAGCTCATCCGCGCGATGCGCGAGTTCAAGACCATCTGGGACCCGGGCTGGAAGATGAACCCCGGCAAGGTCATCGACCCCTACAGGTTCGACGAGTTCCTCAAGCTGGGCGTCGACTACAACCCGCCCCGGCCCACGACCGCGTTCGCCTACCAGCAGGACGGCTTCGACTTCGCGCACGCCACCTTGCGCTGCGTCGGTGTCGGCAAGTGCCGGGTGCCGGAGAGCAGCCAGGTGATGTGCCCCAGCTACCAGGTGACCCGCGAGGAGAAGCACAGCACCCGCGGACGGGCCCGGCTGCTCTTCGAGATGCTGCGCGGAGAGGTGATCACCGACGGATGGCAGTCCAAGGAGGTGTTCGAGGCCCTCGACCTCTGCCTCGCCTGCAAGGGCTGCACCAACGACTGCCCGGTCAACGTCGACATGCCGACGTACAAGGCCGAGTTCCTGCACCACCACTACCGGTCCTGGAAGCGCTGGCGGCACCGCTACGCCTACGCGATGGGCTTCATCGACCAGGCGTCCCGGGTCGCCTCCCGGATGCCGGAGGTCGCCAACTTCGTCACCCAGACGCCCGGGCTCGCCAGCCTGTCCCGGCTGGCTGCCGGCGTCGACCGGCACCGTCCGATCCCGAGGTTCGCGCCGATGACGCTGCAGGAGTGGTTCCGCCGCCGGGGTGGGACCACCAACCCGCACGGGCGGCCAGTCGTGCTGTTCCCCGACACCTTCAACAACCATCTGCACACCGACGTCGGGGTGGCGTGCGTCGAGGCGATCGAGGCCGCGGGCTGGCAGGTCATCATGCCCGAGGGTCACGTGTGCTGCGGCAGGCCGCTCTACGACTACGGCTTCCTCGACGTGGCCAGGCGCTACCTGCACGCGGTGCTCGGTGACCTTCGCGAGCACATCCGCGCCGGCACGCCCGTGGTCGGCATGGAGCCCAGCTGCGTGGCGGTGTTCAAGGACGAGCTCACCAAGATGCTGCCGCACGACAACGACGCCGCGCGCCTCGCTGGCAACGTCTACCACTTCGCGGAGTTCTTCTCGGCCTACGACATCGAGCCGCCGAGGCTGAAGGGCAAGGCGCTGCTGTGGGGCCACTGCCACCAGCTCGCCACCGGAGGGATCGACTCGGAGAAGCAGCTCATCGAGAGGATGGGCGTCCAGGTGGACCAGGCCCAGGGCGGCTGCTGCGGCCTGGCCGGCTCGTGGGGCTTCGAGAGGGGCAAGCACGCCATCTCGATGGACTGCGGGGAGCAGGGCCTGCTGCCCGCCGTGCGGAAGGCGGACCCGGACACCTTCGTCGTGGCCGACGGGTTCTCCTGCAAGACGCAGATCTCGGACGCCGGCACCGGGCGTGAGGCGCTCCACGTCGCCCAGCTCATGAAGCTGGCCCGGGAGCAGGACGCCACCGCGCCCCGGACGGCCGCGCCGAAGGGAAGACCGTCGGTCTTCGCCCGGCCGGCACCCTCGCTGCTGCGCCGATCGGCCCGGGTCGCCGCCGTGGTCGCGACCGTCGCCGCGGTAGGGGCCGTCGCGGGCGGCGCCGCCGTCGGGGCCCGGGGCCCCGCACTGCACGAGTGACCAGCAACACCTGACCCGCAGCACCTGACCCGCAAGGAGGAAGAGACCATGCCGAACGTCGCCGAGTACATGCTGCTTCGCCTGCGTGAATGGGGGATCCACCGCATCTACGGCTTTCCCGGGGACGGCATCAACGCCTTCCTCGGCGCCCTGGAGAACGTCGACAAGGACCCGTTCTTCACCCAGACGCGGCACGAGGAGATGGCCGCCTTCATGGCGTGCGCGCACGCGAAGTTCACGGGGGAGATCGGCGCGTGCATGGCGACCTCCGGTCCCGGCGCCGTGCACCTGGCGAACGGCCTGTACGACGCGAAGCTCGACCACCAGCCGGTGATCGCGATCGTCGGCCAGCAGAAGCGGATGTCGGTCGGCGCGCACTTCCAGCAGGAGATCGACCTGCAGTCGTTCTTCAAGGACATCGGCGGGTTCGTCTCCACGGTCATGGAGGAGCACTCCGCGCGGCACGTCCTCGACCGGGCGATCAAGTCCGCGCTGACCGAGCGCCGGCCCGCGGTCGTGATCGTGCCCGACGACGTGGCGGAGAGCGAGTACTCCGACCCGCCGCGCATGCACGGTGCCGTGCTGACGTCCGTCGGCTGGAACCGGCCGCACATGGTGCCGCGCGACGACCTGCTGCGGGAGGCCGCCGACGTCCTCAACGCCGGCGAGAAGGTCGCCATGCTGATCGGGCAGGGAGCCCGGGGCGCGGCCGACGAGGTGATGCGGACCGCGGAGGTGCTGGGCGCGGGCGTGGCCAAGGCGCTGCTCGGCAAGGACGTCCTCCCCGACGACCTGCCGTTCGTGACCGGCGCGATCGGCCTCCTGGGCACCGAGCCGACCAACAAGATGATCGAGGACTGCGACACCCTGCTGATGGTCGGCACCAGCTTCCCCTACACCGAGTGGCTGCCGAAGCAGGGCCAGGCCAAGTGCGTCGAGATCGACATCGACGGGTCCCTGATCGGGGTCCGGTACCCGACCGACGTGTGCCTGGTCGGCGACGCCAAGGACACGCTGACCGCGCTGCTTCCGCGGCTCCAGAAGAAGGACAACCGCGACTGGCGCAAGAAGATCGAGCTGGAGGTGGCCGCCTGGTGGAAGGTCCTCGACGACCGCGCCCACCAGAAGGGGGACCCGCTCAACCCTCAGCTGCCCTTCTTCGAGCTGAACTCGCGGCTTCCCGACAACACGATCATGACCTCGGACTCCGGGTCGGCGACGAACTGGTGGGCCCGCCAGGTGGTCATGCACGGCGACATGCGCGCCTCGCTCTCCGGCACGCTGGCCACGATGGTCCCGGGCGTGCCGTACGCCATCAGCGCGAAGTTCGCCTACCCCGAGCGGCCCGTGGTCGCCTTCACCGGTGACGGCGCGTTCGAGATGCTCGGCATGAACGAGCTGCTCACCGTCCGGAAGTACGCCGACGAGCTGCTCTCGAAGAACCCGACGCTGATCTTCGTGGTGCTCGTCAACGAGGACCTGAACCAGGTGTCGTTCGAGCAGCGCGCGGAGGCCGGCGACCCCAAGAACCCGATGACGCAGACGATCCCCTACGTCCCGGCCGCGGAGTGGGCCAAGCTGCTCGGCTTCGAGGGCATCAAGGTCAACCGGCCCGAGGACGTCGGACCGGCCTGGGACCGGGCCTTCGCGGCGACCAAGCCGTGCCTGATCGAGTTCGTCACCGACCCGCAGATCAGCCCGCTGCCACCGCACGTCCGGATGACCCAGATGAAGAAGACGGCCAAGGCGCTCGTCCACGGGGACGAGGACGCGGTCGGCGTCGCGACGAAGGGCTTCAAGGGCAAGCTGTCCGAGCTCAAGGAGCACCTGCCGGGTTCGGGCGGCTGACAGCCGGGTACTCGAGGTCCATGGACAACCCATCTCTCGACCGAACGGGTGCACGATGACGACCGACTCCGGCGGCACCGCCGGGAGCGAGGGCGCGACCGCCGACCTGCTGCGCGCCCTCACCGACGACCTCACGACGCTGGTGCGTCAGGAGGTGGCCAGGACACGTGACGAGCTGACCGGCAAGGCCCGGCAGGCGGGGCGCGGCGGCGCGATGCTGGCCGGCGCCGGGCTGCTCGGGATGCTGGCCACCGGGACCTCGGTGGTGCTCGTCGTCCGCCTCCTCGACCGGTTCCTGCCACCGCGGACCTCGGCGTTCGTCGCGACCCTGCTGTACGGCGGGGGCGCGGCCGCGCTGGGCATGGCCGGCTGGAACGAGGTCCGCCGCTCGCTGCCGTCGGCGTCCGACGACGTGGTGGCGGGGGTGAGGCAGGACGTCCAGGCGGTGCGGGACGGCGCTTCGGACGGCGCGTCCGGCGAGCCACCACAGGCGTGAGCATGCGACGGGCCCCGGCCGTCGTGTGGTCGGCCATCCGGGCATGGGTCTCGTTGTACGCCCTGTGGTGGCTGTTCGTGGGCTCCTGGTCGCCGTGGGCGGCGGTGTGGGGAGCGGGGCTCGCGGTGGTGGCGACGGTCGGGGCGATGGTGGCCCGGCGCGAGAGGGTGGGCCGGCTGCCGGGTCCCGGAGCCCTGCTCCGCGACGTGGCTGCGGCCCTCCGCCAGATCGTGATGGACTTCGGGGTGATGACCGGAGTCCTGCTCCGCGCGGCCGTCCGCGGCGACCGTGGACCGCACGGCAGCTTCGTGGTCCGCGACACGGACGCGATCGGGGACGGCGCCGTGGCCCTGCGCGGCTGGATGGCCCTGGTCGCGACGTACTCGCCGAACGCCTGGGTGGTGGACATCGACGGGTCGTCCGGGCGGGCCCTCGTGCACGACCTGTCCGTGCGCCGGGACTCCGAGGAGCCGGTGTGAACCCCGCCTTCGTCGCCGCGGCGATCGTGCTGGTCGTCTGCCTGGTCGCGCTGACCTCCGTGGCGCTGTGGGCCGAGCCGACCGACGGCATCCCGGCGTTGCAGCTCGCCGGAGCGGTGACCACCATGGCGCTCGTCTGCCTGGCTGTCGGGCTGGAGAGCACGGCGATGACCGGGGTGGCGCTGATCTGCGGGGTGATGACCTGGCTGGGCGGGCTGGTGTACGTCCGGTTCATGGACCGTGAGCCGTGAGCGCCACGACGGTGGTCGCCGACACCCTGCTCGGTGCGGGGGTGCTCGCGGAGATCGTCTGCTGTGCCGGCGTCCTCTGGATGCGCGACGTGTTCGACCGGCTCCACTTCGCCGCTGCCGGGACGACCGTCGGTCCCGTGCTGCTGGCGGCGGCGGTGCTCGTGACCGGCACGTCGGCCACCTCCGCCACGGTCGAGCTGATCGCCGCCCTGTTCCTGCTGCTCCTGCTCAACCCCGTGCTGACCCACGCCACCGGGCGCGCGTTCCGCCGCCTCTCGTCCGGGCGTCAGCCGTGACGACCGCCCTGCTCGTCGTCGTGCTCACGGCGGTCGGGGTGCTGGGGGTGTGCGTCGTGCTGACGCACGACCCGTTGCGGCAGACGGTCGTCAACGGGTTCTTCGGGCTCTCGCTCGTGATCTTCTTCGTGGTGCTGCAGGCCCCCGACGTGGCCATCTCCGAGCTCGTCGTGTCCACCGTCGCCTACCCGTTGGTGCTGCTGGCGACGGTCTACCGCACCGGCAAGGGCACCCGAGACCCGCAGCGCAAGCGCCGCGCTCCGAGCGACAGCGAGGCCGGGCGATGACTCACCCCACGCCGTTCTCGGCCTCCCCCGCTCCGCTCCTCCGCCCGACAGCGCCGCGGGGACACCGATGAGTCGCGTCCGTCGGCGAGTGCTGTTCTTCGTCCCCGTCGGCATCGCGATGGCCGCGGTGCTCGCCTGGGGGCTCGTCGGGCTGCCGTCCTTCGGCCTGCCGCACAGCGACTACGCCCGCTACTTCGCGCAGCACGCCACCGGGCAGCGGCACACCACCAACGTGGTCGCCGCCATCGTGTTCGACTACCGCGGCTGGGACACGATGGGCGAGGAGCTGATCATGGTCTCGGGGGTGATGGGCACGGCGCTGCTGCTGCGGTCCACCCGCGGGGAGGAGCACCGCGCCGCCCGTGACCCGGTCACCAGCGAGCTGCTGACGTGGCTGAGGCCGGGGATGATCCCGCTGGTGCTGCTCCTGGGTCTCTGGACGATCTCGTACGGCTACATCACCCCGGGTGGCGGGTTCCAGGGCGGCGTCATCGGCGCCGGGGCGGCGCTGCTCACCTGGCTCGCCGGAAGCTACCAGCGCTACCAGGTGCTCACACCCGACCCGCTGGTCGACGCGGCGGAGGGCGGCGGCGCGTTCGTGTACCTGGCCGTGGGGCTCGCCGGGCTCGCCGCAGGCGGCACCTACCTGCACAACCTCATCCCGCTCGGCACCACCGGCGACCTGGCGTCCGGCGGGACGATCGCCGTCCTGAACGCCGCCACCGGCCTGGCGGTCGCCGCCGGCCTCGTGCTGATCTTCCATGAGTTCCTCGAGGACTACACCGAGACGGTGCCGGACGTCGCGGCGGAGGAGCGATGAGCGTCTTCCCCTACCTGGTCGCCGGCGTGCTGTTCATCGCCGGTCTGTACGGCGTGGTGAGCAGCCGCAACTACATCCACCTCGCCGTCTGCCTGACGGTGATGCAGTCCTCGACGTACGTCGCGCTCATCACGGTCGGCTACCTCACCAACGGGCAGGCGCCGATCACCAAGGGCGCCAAGCCCGGCAAGCCGCTGGTGGACCCCGTCGTGCAGTCCCTGACGCTCACCGACGTGGTGGTCAGCGTCGCGGTCCTCGCACTGGTGCTCTCCCTCGCCCTGCGCGCCTACCGCACCCACGGGACCCTCGACCCGGACGAGATGCGGGAGATGCGTGGCTGAGGTGACGACCCTGGTCCCGTTGCTGGTCGTGGTCCCGCTGGCCGTCGCCGTGCTCCTCACGGCGACCAGCCACTGGCTGCCCGCCTGGGTGCCCGACCTGGCCGCGATCCTCGCCGCCGCAGCCGTGACCGCCATGAGCGTGGTCCTGGTGGTGGCCACCCGCACCCACCCGATCGTGTACTGGTTCGGTGGCTGGCGGCCGGTGCACGGCCTGCCGATCGGGATCACCTTCATCGTCGAGCCGCTGGGTGCATCGCTGGCGGCGCTGGCCGCACTGCTCACGACAGCGAGCCTGGTGTTCTCGTGGCGCTACTTCGAGGAAGTCGGGCACCTCTACCACGCTCTGGTCCTTGCCTTCCTCGCGGGCATGGTCGGGTTCTCGCTGTCCGGGGACCTGTTCAACATCTTCGTCTGGCTCGAGCTGATGAGCGTGGCGGCCTACGCCCTGTGCGGCTACCAGGTCCACCAGGCCGCCGTGATCCAGGGTGCGGTGAACTTCGCGATCATCAACTCGCTGGGCACCTTCACGATGCTGATGGGCCTCGCCATGGTCTATGCCAGCACCGGGCAGCTCAACCTCTCCGCGATCGGCCACCAGCTGTCCGCGAACCCGCCCGGGAGCGCCGTCGTCGTCGGCTTCTCCTTCATCACCGTGGGGTTCCTCACGAAGGCCGGTGCGGTGCCGTTCCACTTCTGGATGTCGGACGCCTACGCGGTCGCCTCGGCGCCGGTCGGAGCCTTGTTCGCCGGGGTGATGAGCGACCTCGCCTACCACACCTTCGCGCGGGTCTACTGGGACGGGTTCGCGCCCGGCTTCGGTGTGCATGCCGCGGCCGTCATCCGGGGCGTGCTCCTCGCCGTCGCCGTTCTCACCGCGCTGCTCGGGGCGGTGATGTGCGCCCTGCAGGCCGACCTCAAGCGGCAGGTCGCGTTCCTCACGATCAGTCACGGTGGCATCTTCTTCGCCGGCATCGCGCTGCTCACCGCCCGCGGACTGGCCGGGTCCACGCTCTACCTCATCACCGACGGCCTGCTGAAGGCCGCGCTGTTCCTGTCGCTGGCGATCGTCATCAAGGGCCTGGGCAGCAGCGACGAGCTGGCGCTGCACGGCCGCGGCCGGCAGCGAAGCCAGGTCCTCCCGATGGCGGTCTTCATCACGGTGGGGCTGGGACTGGCCACCCTGCCGCCGTTCGGCACCTTCTTGAGCTCGGCGCTGATCTACGACTCCCCCGGCTACGGGTGGCTGCCGCCGATCCTGGTCCTCGCCGCCGCGCTCACGTCGGCCACCGTGCTGCGGAGCACGGCACGCATCTACCTGGGATGGGGTCCGGCGCACGACCCCCTGCTGACCAGCCGGAAGCCCGACGAGCCGGAGGAGGGGGAGCCGGAGGAGAGCGAGACCGGACTCGGCCTGCGGACGCGGCTGTGGCTGCTCACCCCGGCGCTCGGGCTCGTGCTGGTCGCGTACGGCGTGGCGTTCACGCCGTCGGTCGCGCACGAGCTCGTCTCTGCCGCCGCGGCACTGCAGCATCCGCAGGCGACCGAGCAGCTGGTGCTGCACGGGCAGCAGAGCCCGCCACCAGTGGTCGGGAGCTACGCGCCGAGCGCCTCCGCGTGGGCCTACGGCGGCTCGGCCGCGGGCGGCTCGCTGCTCCTGGCCGCCCTCGGACTGTGGTGGCGTCGTCTGGGTCGCAGGGTCGAGGGCGTCGCGCTCGTGTTGGCTCGCGGTCTCAAGGCCGTGCACGACGGGTCGGTCGGTGACTACGCGGTCTGGTTCGCGGCCGGGACCACGGTGCTCGCGATCGCCTGGACCGGCCTGGTCAGGTGATGAGCGCGCGCCTCAGCGCTCGGGCAGCCCGCGGACGTAGTGCACCGCCCTGTCGAGGTCTGCAGCGGTCCAGGACCCGGCCCCACCGGCCCTGGGACGCGCGAGGTTGCGACGCCCCTCGTCGTTGAGGAACCTCTGCATCGTGGTCGGCAGCCGGCCACCCTTCGCGTCGGGCCGGCCGATCGTGATCCACCGCAGGCGACCTGACGGGTCGAGCGCGACCACCACGTCTTGGTGGTGCACGTCGTAGGAGTGGTGCAGGAGCCTGCCGGTCATCCAGTCGCGCACCGGCTCGTCGGAGGGCGCCTTGTCGGTGGACACCCCCAGCGCCTTCCAGAACGCGATCACCGCCGCCGGCTTCCCCGTCGCCAGCCGCCAGTCCGGGAGCCCGCCGTACAGCTTGGCGTAGGCGTGCAGCCTGTGGACGGTGTCCCGGGCCGGGTCCACGGTGACCTCCAGGAACACCACCCGTCCCGACAACCCGGCGCGGCGCGCGTCCTCCGCCGCGCGGTGCATGTTCTCGCTGGTCATCGGGCAGGTCTCCTGGCACATGGTGAGCATCGGTGCCACCATCACCGTCCTGCCCCGCAGCGAGCCCAGCGTCAGCCGGCGACCGTCCTGGTCGACCAGGGCGGCGCGGGCCGCGGCGTCGGGCACCCGCTGGTCGAGGGTGGTGCCACCGGCGACGGTCCGGGAGCTCTGCCCTGTGGCCACCTGCCCCGCGGCCGCCTGGCCGTCGGAGGCGCCGGCGGCACCGGTGCAGCCGCTCAACGCGAGCCCGCTCACCAGCAGGGTCGCGGCCACCACAGCGGCTCGGCGCCGGGCCGTCGGCGGCATCACGATCGGGTCCTCCGCTGTGTCGGGGAATGGAGGTCTACTGCCCGATGCTACCGAGGCACCAGACGAGGGTGGGGTCGGGAGCGGACGTGGTCGTCGCGGTGCGGCCGGGAGCGTCGAACATCGGGCAGCGGTCAGGCGGTCAGATCGGGAGCGGCCGTTTGGTACACCTTGGGCCGATGGGGCACTGTTGAGGGGTGACTGCTCTACAGAACAAGGCCGAGAACCAGACGGCCGGGCTCTCCCCGGCCGACGTCGAGGCGATCGGCCGTGAGCTCGACGCGATCCGTCAGGAGGTCCTCGACAGCCGGGGTGAGCGCGACGCGGCGTACATCCGCAGGGTCATCGACGTGCAGCGCAAGCTCGAGCTCGGCGCCCGCGTCGTGCTGCTCGCCAGCGGGTTCCCGCCGGCCTGGGTGGTCGGCACCGCCTGCCTGGCGGTCGCGAAGATCCTCGACAACATGGAGATCGGGCACAACGTCCTGCACGGCCAGTGGGACTGGATGCGCGACCCCAAGATCCACTCGACCACCTGGGACTGGGACCACGCCTCGCCGCCCGAGCAGTGGAAGCGCGCGCACAACGTGACCCACCACACCTACACGAACATCCTGGGCAAGGACAACGACCTGGGCTACGGGATCATGCGCGTGGACGAGGACCAGCCCTGGAAGCCGCGCTACCTCGTCCAGCCGCTGTGGAACTTCGTCAACGCCTGCATCTTCGAGTACGGCATCGCGGTCTACGACATGGGGCTCGGCGAGCATCTGCGCGGCAGGCGCGGCGTCACCCCGGAGCTGCGCTCCAGCCTCAAGGCGACGCTGAGGAAGGTCCGCGGGCAGGTCCTCAAGGACTACGTCGTGCACCCGCTGCTGACCGGTCCCTCCTGGCGAAGCACGCTGGCCGCCAACGTCACGGCGAACCTGGTGCGCAACCTGTGGAGCCACTCGGTCATCATGTGCGGGCACTTCCCCGAGGGTGTCGAGACGTTCCAGCTCGACGAGCTCGACGAGTCCGAGACGCGCGGCCAGTGGTACCTGCGGCAGATGCTCGGCTCGGCCGACATCTCCGGCAGCAGGACCATGCACCTGATGTGCGGGAACCTGTCGCACCAGATCGAGCACCACCTGTTCCCGGACCTGCCCAGCAACCGCTACGGCGAGATCGCCCCCAGGGTGCGCGACCTGTTCGAGCGCTACGGGCTGCGCTACCACTCCGCGCCCCTGGTCAAGCAGGTGGCCAGCGCCTGGCACAAGGTGCTGCGCCTCTCGCTGCCCAACGACTGGCTGCGGGAGACCCGGCTGTCCAACGCGCCGCGCCAGATCGGCAAGCTCTTCCACAGGGAGTTGCCGCAGCCCCAGGCCCGCCAGCCGCGCCTGCGGCCGGCCTCGCTGGTGGCAGCCACCTTCTGAGGCCGCGAGCGGGTCCGCACGTACGCCGAGGTGCTCGAGCCGGCGTTGGTTGAGGTGCCCGAGCCGTCGCTGGTTGAGGTGCCCGAGCCCCCAGGGGCGAGGGCCTCGAAACCATCCGCAGCTGTGCGTGGAGGTGGGCGTGGTTTCGAGGCCTCGGCTAGCGCCTCGGCGCCTCAACCAGCGTGGTGCGGACCCGACCGTCGTTGGTTGAGGTGCCCGAGCCCCCAGGGGCGAGGGCCTCGAAACCTGGTCAGGTTCGCGCGAGGGTGGCCGTGGTTTCGAGGCCTCGGCTAGCGCCTCGGCACCTCAACCAACGCGGCGCGGACGCTAGACGCCGAAGGCCATGAAGGCGGCGGCCGTCGCTCGCTCGACGGGGGAGCCGCCGGCGGCCCGGCGCGCGTCGCACAGCGCCTGCGGCAGGCCGAGCCCGGAGCTCAGCGCCGCGTGCAGGTCGACCATCAGGCGGATGGTCGCGCGGTCGTTGACCTCGGCGACGCTGGACGCGATGCCCGCGGTGCCCAGGCCGATAAGCGCGCTCTGCAGGCCGAGCAGCTCCTCGGCACCCGTCGGTGACCCGGTCCCGCTGTCGCAGGCCGACAGCACGATGCGGTACGGCGGGCGGCGCAGCCGTTCCAGGTCGTGCACGGTCAGCGGCCCGTCGTACAGGGTGAGGCTGGAGAACATCGGGTTGTCGGGGCGGAACACGCCGTGGGTGGCCAGGTGCGCCAGCCAGGCGCCGTCGAGGGCGTCGAGGACGCGCTCCACCGTCGCGTCCGCGCCGTGCAGCACCGTCGCGGACGGGTAGCGCGCGCGCAGCGCGCGCAGCTCGAGCTCACCACCGTCGAGCCGGGGACCGCCGACGAGCACCACCCTCCTGCCCGCCGGCGCGGTCGCCCGCTGGGCGCGGACCCAGAGCGCCGCGGACGGGGTGACGCTGACCGGTCTGTGCGCCAGGGCCGGCATCAGGCCCCACGGCGTCCCGTGGAACCGGGCGGGCGGGGAGACGACGACCGGTCCGGGTCCGAGCAGGTCCGCCGCCGGTCCGAGCAGGGCACTCTGGAGGTCCTCGCCGACGCGGGGCGGGAACGGCAACGGGACGCCCCGGCCAATGCCGTGCAGCGTGAAGCGGGCGGTGCCGAGAGCGGTCACGGCGCTCTGCCTCGGTCCCACCTCGCGCAGGCGAACCTGGCGCCCCGTGACCACCACGGCCTGGAGGACGTCGCCGACCTCGACGAGCTCAACGAGGCTGCTGCCGTCCAGGTGCTCGGTCAGCGCCGCCAGGTCGAACCGGTGCTCGCGGCGACCGCCCGCCCGCAGCATCAGCTTCTTCGACCTCACCGCGCCCTCCAGCGATCGCCGCTCCCGTTGGAGGGCGGTGGTCGCCGCACCGGAGGCGAGCGCGTCGTCGGTGCGCCTCTGCAGCTCCCGAAGCGCGGTGAGCTCGGACACGGCCTGCAGGTCCGCCTCGGGCGCGACCGGCGGGAAGGTCAGCGACAACGCCCTGGAGCGCTCGCCGGCGGTCAGCAGCGCCCGCGCGTCGCCCTTCCGGAGTGCCAGCCTCAGCCCGATGGTGGCCAGCTCGAGGCCGTGGCGGGTGCCGAGGGCGCGGAACTCCATGGTGCCGAAGACCGCGCAGTAGTCGGTGAGCGCCTCCAGGCCCCTGGTGCACGCAGCCATCGCTCCGCGATGCTCACCGCGGGCCTCGCACAGCATCGCCTGGGCGAGCCACCCGGTCACCTGGGAGAGAGGTGCCGCCGCGCGCCGGTACCTCGCGGCGGCCAGGAGGTGGCTCTCGTGGCCGTCGAGGTCCTGGCCCACCCCGACCCGACCGGCCAGCAGGTGCGCCAGCGACGCCTCCTCCACCCGCAGTCCCTCCAGCTCCTCGGCCAGCATCGACACCTGCCGGTACAGCCGCCCGTCCACCCGGCCCTGCGCGAACCGGGCCTGCGCCACGGCCAGCCGCGCCTTGGTCAGCCAGTACCGGCGGCGCTGCCTCCGGAACAGGTTCACCGCTGCCGCCGCGTGGCGTTCCGCGTGCTCCGGCTCCCCGCGGGCGAGCAGGGCACCGGCCAGGATCAGCAGGAGCTCCGCACGCTTGGGCGGCTGGAGGGCGTCGGTGCGCAGGGCGGTCTCGATGGACTCGACCGCCTCGCCGGTCAGCCCGACGGCCAACAGGATGCTGGAGCGGTCGATCGCCAGGTCCGGCGTGAAGTGGGCCAGCCTCTCGTAGCTCCGGCCGGCCTCCGCCAGCAGCCGCAGGGCCAGCGGCACGTCGTTCCGGCTGTAGGCGGTCACGCCCCGGTTGTGCACGGCGAACGCCGCCTCCAGCGCCTGGTCCTCGGCGGTGAACAGCGCGTACGCGCAGTCCAGGTCGCGCTCGGCGCGGGCGACGTCCCCGCGCCCGAGGTGCACGAGCCCCCTGCTGTTGAGCGCGCGCGCCTCCCACACGCGGTCTCCGGAACGCCGGATGCCGACCAACGCGCCGTTGACCTCCTGGAGGGCCTCCTCGTGCCGGCCGACTGCCCTGAGCAGGTAGGCGAACCGCATCCGCACCCGTGCGAGCGTCTCCCCGTGAGCCAGGTGCACCGCCTCCTCGAGGTGGGCGAAGCCCCGAGCAGTCGCCCCGGCCATCACCAGCGCCGCTCCCAGCGTGGCCAGCACGTCGGCGACGCGCTGCTGGTCGCCGCTGCGCCGGGCCAGTCGTAGCGAGGCGCGCAGCTCGCGCCTGGCCAGGGCCAGGTCACCGTTGTCGCGGCGCACGATGCCGATCGTCTGGTGCGCGATGGACGCGACCCGGACCTCCGGCTGCGCGTCCAGCACCCGTTCCGCCCGCCTGACCGCCTCCGCGGGACGGCTGAGGGCGACGTGCAGCAGCTCGTCGACCGCTGTGGCTTCTCCGGCGGCGGCCCGCCGGGACGGCTGGCGCAACGTTGCCACGCACGGCATCGTATACGTACCGGTCGGTCCGGCCGGGCGGCGACGATCGGGAGCCAGGAATGCCTGAAGACGACGGGCCTCGGCCCTCCACGCAACGGTCGGTCGGACCCGCGCTCACGCCGGACCAGAGGCGCGAACGCGTCGAGCTCCAGGTCGGGATCGTCCGCGACCAGCTGGGGCCCGACAACGTGGCGCACGACAGCGACGAGCCCGCGGACTTCGGATACCTGTACCGGTCCGGGACGATCCTGGTCCGAGACGCCGACCTCGACCGGGTCAGGTCGGTCGACGGCGTCGACGTCGAGGTGCGCGACAGCCTCGTCGGCGGGCTGACCCTTCTCGAGACCACCGGCCGCGACACCCTCAGCGCGCTCGAGGAGATCGACCGCGCACTGGGAGCGGGTGTGGCCTCCCCCGACCACGTCGTCTACGTGACCGGACCCGTCGGCGGCTGCTGCCCCGCGGCCGAGCCGGAGGAGCCGGGGACCTCGACGCCTCGCCCTGCAGCCGCCCCGGCGAGCGGGCACGGGCAGGACGTCCTGGTCTCGGTGGTGGACACAGGGTGGCTCCCCGAGGCCGGCGAGAACCCGCTGACACCGTGGCTGCGGGGGGTGAGCGGGGACGTCGAGACCTATGACGCGGAGTCCATCCGGCACTACGCCGGGCACGGCACGTTCGTGGCCGGCGTGGTCCGCTGCCTGGCTCCGCAGGCGCAGGTCCGCGTGGAGGGCTTCTTGACCAACGGCGGTGCCGTCTTCGAGTCCGAGCTCGTCAAGCAGATGACCGACGCGCTCGTCGAGGTCCCTGACATCATCACGATGTCGGCCGGGACCTGGACCCGGGGCGACCGGGCTCCGCTCGCCTTCCAGGTGTTCTGGGAGGAGCGGCTGAGCCGGCTCAAGGGCACCGTGCTGCTGGCGGCGGCGGGCAACGACGGCGGCCGCGGACCGTTCTGGCCCGCGGCGTTCCCATGGTCGGTCTCCGTCGGTGCGCTCGACGAGGCCGGCGACCGGGCTCCCTTCTCCAACTACGGCAGCTGGGTCGACGTCTACGCGCCCGGTGTCGACCTGGTCAACGCGTACGCCACGGGCACCTACGTGACCCAGGAGCCACCCCACGCCGGAGAGCACCGCGAGTTCAAGGGCCTGGCGCGCTGGAGCGGCACCTCCTTCTCCACGCCGGTCGTGGCGGGCATGATCGCGGCTCGGATGAGCGAGACCGGCGAGAACGCGCGCCAGGCCGCGAAGGCTCTGCTGAGGCAGGCCCGCAGGAACGCCAAGCCGGGCGTCGGGGCGCGCCTGGTCCCCGACTCGATGACGTCATGACGACGGCGCGCTAGGGGGTATGGCGATGGATCTGGCGCAGTTCCCGCTGGACGGAGGCGGCAGCGTCCTTGTGCAGGTGGCCGACGCCGCGCCGGCCGGTCCGGTCACCCGCGGCTGGGGCGGCTCCGGTGAGTCACGGACCACGGTGCAGGCGCAGGAGTCGTTCCAGCAGGTGATCGGCAGGGTGGGGCCCGCGGCCAGTGCCGTGCTGGAGACGCTCACCGGACTGAGCCGCGTGCCGGACGAGATCACCGTGGAGTTCGGTGTGCAGCTGTCCGCCCAGGCCGGCGCCTTCATCGCCACGCTGGGGTCCGCGGCCAACTTCAAGGTCACCGTGAGCTGGCAGAAACCGGTCGGCTGACGGATTCGCGCGACAGATCGTCTCGTTCAGGAGACGATGAGGCGAGTCGGGTACCAACGCCCGGACCTGCCCGAACAGCGGCCCGGGAAACCTGCCGGGGAACGCCGTGGACAACGACATCGAGCTGGAGATCGGCCGGGCCGCAGCGCCGGGCCGCTACCAGGTGCACGTCGTCAGCTCCCCGGCTGGGGGCGACCAGCGCGAGGAGTTCGACCTCGACGTCGAGCGGCTGCTGCGCAGCCGTCCCGGCATCGAGGCGGGCATCCTGTCCTCGGCCGTGGGGGCGCGCCGGGTGCTGGCGACCGCGGAGCAGCCGGTGCGCGAGGTGGGGCAGCACCTCTTCGAGGCGCTGTTCCGCCGATCGGTGTACGGCGCCTACCGGGCCAGTCTCGGTGTCGCCCAGCAGCAGGGCGAGCGGCTGCGAGTCGTCCTGCGCTTCACCGCCCCCGAGCTCGCCGCCCTGCCCTGGGAGACGCTGTTCGACCCGGAGCGCCAGACCTACGTCTGCCGGCAGGAGCCGATGGTGCGGCGCATCCCCGCGCAGTTCAACCCCCGCGCACCCCTTCAGGTCGAGCCGCCCCTCCAGGTGCTCGCCATGGTCGCCTCCCCCCGCGGCCTGCCGCTGCTCGACGTGGAGCGCGAGCGCGCCAACCTGGACGAGGCGCTGCGCGAGCTCACCACCGCGGGTCTGGTCGAGGTCACCTGGGTGGAGCAGGCCAGCTGGCGCAGCGTGCACGAGCAGCTGCTCTCGGGGCACTGGCACGTCGTCCACTTCATCGGGCACGGCGACTACGACGAGGGTCGCGAGGAGGGCATCCTGGCGTTCGTCGGCCGCGACGGGCGGGCCGACCTGGTGGAGGCGGGCCGGTTCGCGGACCTGCTGGGGGAGGCCGAGCCCACGCCCAGGCTGGTCGTGCTGAACGCGTGCTCGAGCGGCGAGGGCGGCGGCAACGACATCCTCTCCGCGACGGCCCCGGCTCTCGTGCACAGCGGCATCGAGGCCGTCGCGGCGATGCAGTTCGCGGTCAGCGACGAGGCCGCGATCGCCTTCGCGCAAGGGTTCTACACCGCGATCGCGCAGTCGCGTGGCGTCGACGAGGCGGCGCGCAGCGGGCGGATCGCGATCCTCGGCGCCGCCGGGAGCCTGGAGTGGCTGACGCCCGTGCTCTACCTGCGCGGCGACTCCACGCACCCGATCGTGATGACGCCAGCGCGTCGCGGCCGCCTTCCCCGGCCTCGCGACCCGGAGCCCGGTCCCGACCCGACGCCCGCTCGAGCCGCGCCGGCCGACGAGGGGGAGCCGGTCGACGCCGTGGACGACCGCACGCCGACACTCGTGGTGCCGGTCGCGCCGGAGGCCGCGTCGCGGCGACGGGCGCGCCTTCGCTGGGTGGGCGCGGTGGTAGCCGGGGTGGTGGTCCTGGCCGCGGCGGGGCTCGTCGCGCTGGTGCTGCGGCCGTCACCGGCAGCCGCGCCGCCCCGCCTGTCGGTCTCCACCGTGCTGGTGCCGACACGCGACCCCGCGAACACCGTGACCCGGATCTACGCCTACGACGAGGCGACCGGGACGTGGGGCCCCTGGACCCCGGCCGACGACTTCACGGGTGCGACCGCGACGAACGTGGGACGCTACTCCGCCACGCCCTCGCGCGACCGCACGAAGGTCGCCTACGTGCAGGGGGTCAGCCGGTTCTCGCCCGTCGTCTACGTCGCCGGACCGCAGGGCCAGCATCCGCACCGGCTGATGACGTCCCCGGACCGGCCGTGTGACCACGCGAAGCGGCCGGCCTGGAACAGCGACGGCACACGGCTCGCGGTGGTCTGCGTCCTTCCCGGGCGCACGTCGAGCCTCTGGATCGTCCGGGCCGACGACGGAGCCCGGGTCAGGCAGGTCGTGCCCGCCAGCCGGGGGCTGAACCTCGGCGCACCGAGCTGGGACGTGGCCGGTCACGAGATCTTCACGTGGCAGGCGCCCCCGCCCCCGCCCTCGGACGGGCTGGGCAAGACGGGTACGCCGGTGTTCGTCAGCGACCGCTCCAGCGACGCCACCCTGCACGCCGTGCCCCACACGAGGGGCGACACCTACACCGACCCCGACTGGGCCTCGCCGGGGCTGCTGATGGTGCACGCCGCCGCGGCCGGCAACCGCATCGTCGTGGTCGGACCCCGAAGCCGCTGGGTCGTCGAGGGGCAGTACCAGAGCGCCGCCTGGTCGCCGGACGGCACGCAGGTCGTCGCGGTGCTCGGCGCGGAAGGCCCTGCCGACAAGCGGCTCGTCACCTTCGACTACCCCGACAAGACCCCGGTCCCGACGCGCGTCACCGGACAGTTCGGGGTGCCGGCCTGGGGCAGCCGCTGACCGGCCGCGATCCCCGTCGCGTGCAGGACCGTCGGCACGATGTCGACCGACCGCACCTGCCCCTGGAGGTCGCGCGAGTACGTCGTGTCGTCGACCAGCGGGGCGATCACGTCCGCGCCGTACGGCGCGGCGGTGGTGTCGAGCAGCGTCTGCGCCTTGGCGGCGAACCAGGCCCGCTCGGGCTTCGACATGCGGTCCCAGCGGACCCGGCCGGCCAGCTGGAAGTGACCGCCGTGGCGCACCCACACGGCGGAGACGCCGGACGTCCGGCGATCACGCGCACGGCCTGGTGGCGCCTGGCCGGCGCGTTGTCCCTCAGTCAGGCGCGGACCATGGAGTCGGAGTAGGTCATCGCGACGTTGCCGGTGTCGACGAGCGGCTCACTTGCGCACGGCATCGACGGGCCGGGGAACGTAGCACCTGTGAGTCACCTGTGACAGCCCCGGAAGGGCCAGTCATCGCCGCCGAGAATGGTTGGTAAAGATGGGTTCCCTGTTCGCCCCGTGTCGTGGAAGTGTCGTGGCCAGGCCCCTCGACGGGGACATGACGACAGGGAGACGCGATGAAGAGCTCTCGCAGGATCATGGCGGCCGTCGGGGCCGCAGCAGCACTGGCGACGGTCGCCACGACCGCGGGGCAGGTCGCCACCGCCGACGCGCAGACCACGCGCAAGGCGCACGCGGACACGCTGCCCGGCGGCTTCAAGCACCTGGTGGTCATCTACGAGGAGAACCACTCCTTCGACAACCTCTACGGGCACTGGGGCCCCGTCAACGGCCAGCGGGTCATCGGCCTGGACCGGGCGCCACGGTCCGCGGAGCGACAGGTGGCGCAGGACGGCACGCCGTACCGGTGCCTGCTGCAGAACGACGTCAACCTGACGGCGCCCTCACCGCTGGCCTCGACGTGCCAGGACCCCGAGCACGCGGTCGCGGACAGCCACTTCCGCAACCGGCACTTCCTCATCGACAGGTACATCAAGCCCGAGGACAAGACCTGCCCGGCGCCGGGAGTGTCCGCGCCGAACGGCGTGCTCAAGGACTCGCCCGGTGCCCTGCCCGGCGGGTGCACCCGCGACCTGGTGCACCGCTTCTACCAGAACATCTACCAGATCGACGGGGGCAAGCAGGACCGCTACGTCACCGGGTCCAACGCCGTCGGCCTGACGATGGGCACCTACGCCACCAAGCGGCTGCCGATCTACCGCTACCTGCACTCCAAGGGCGCGCCGCACTACGTCATCGCCGACCGGTTCTTCCAGGCCGCGTTCGGCGGCTCGTTCCTCAACCACCAGTGGCTGGTCGCCGCCCGCACCCCCCTCGACACGAGCGCCGACGCGGCCACCCTGAACTCGCTGGTCGACGACAACGGCATGCCGACGAGCTACCCCCTCTACAAGGCGACCGGGACCGTGGCCGACCGCTCGCTCACCGTGGCCTGTCCCGATGGCATGTCGCACGCTGAGCAGGCCTGCGGCAACTTCGCGGTCAACACCATGCAGCCGTCCAGCCCGCCCGCAGAGGCCGACGGCACGAAGATCCCGCTGGTCGACGACGCGACGTACCCGAACATCGGCGACCGGCTCAGCGCCGGGCACCTCTCGTGGAACTGGTACTCCGGTGGCTGGGACGAGGCGGCCGCCGGCACTCCCGGTCCGCTCTTCCAGACCCACCACCAGCCGCTGAACTACTTCGCGAGCTACGCGGAGGGGCAGCCGGGACGTCGCCACCTCAAGGACGAGACCGACTTCTTCCGGGCCGCCCGCACGGGCCACCTGCCCATGGTCAGCTTCGTGAAGCCGTACGGCGCGGAGAACGAGCACCCCGGGTACGCCAGCGAGCCGACCGGCTCGGACCACCTGGTCCGTCTGCTCAAGGCCATCAGCCGTGGCCGGCAGGCCGACAGCACGCTGGTGGTCGTCACCTACGACGAGTTCGGCGGGCAGTGGGACCACGTGCCGCCTCCCGGACCGGGCTCACCCACACGCGGTGTGTACGACGCCTGGGGCCCCGGCACCCGGATCCCGGCGCTGGTGCTGTCCACCTCCCTGCGCCGGTCGGGCGTCGACCACACGGTGTACGACACCACGTCGATCCTGGCGACGATCGAACGCAGCTTCGGGCTCGCGCCGCTCTCGAGCCGGGACGCCATGGTGCACGACCTGCGGCGCGCGGTCGCGGTGGGCGGCCGCTGACCGGCGGCGGCACGGCAGGGCACGGAACCCAGCGCCGCGGCCTGCGTCCACGGCGAAGGCTTGAGACGCAGCGCCGCGGCCTGGGGGGTGAGCCGCGACGCTGCGGACGCGAAGACGAGGTCGCCTCCGCGAGACCATCCGGCCCGGGACGACTCACCGGGCAGGACCGCTGTGTGTCACGTGCCCCGCAAGGGCGGTCGTGACACACCGGTCCAGACGGGCTCGGCGCCGAGCGCGCCGAGGCTCACTCCGCGAGGGAGTCGAGCAGCCGCCCGGCGGCCGTGGTGGCGGCCAGCCGGACGGCCCCGATGAGGCTGGCCCGCTCACCGAGGGCCGAGCGCACCACGGGTGGGGGGAACAGCGTCAGCTCCGCGGTGAGCCGCTCCGCCTCGGCGATGAGCCGGTCGTTGGCCCCCACGCCGCCGGTGAGCACGACCGTCTGCGGGTCCACGACCGCGCACACGGACGCGATGATCCGGGCGACCCGCAGGCACTCCTCCTTCACGAGCGCCACGGCCGGCCGCTCGCGCGCTGCTGCCCGCTCGAAGATCTCCTGCACCGTGGCCGGCGGCGGGCCGGTCCAGCCCCGGCGCGCCCGCGCGGCCCGCAGCAGGCTCAGCCCGCCCGCCTCGTCGTGGGCGGTGACGTCCGCGCGCCGCCGCCCGCGGTCCAGCGGCAGGAACGCCACCTCGCCGGCCGCGCCGTGGGCGCCCCGGATCAAGGCACCCTGGTGCATCACGCCGGCACCGACGCCCGCACCCACCGCGACCACCGCGAACGTCTCCAGGTGCCGCGCGACCCCTTGCCAGCGCTCGCCCACCGCGGCGAGGTTGACGTTGTTCTCGAGCACCACCGGTGCTCCGGTCAGCGACTCCAGCGGTGTCCTGACGTCGAGCGGCTCCGGCTGGTCGATGTTGGAGGCGAAGTGGACCGTGCCCCCGTCGGGGCCGACGACGCCGGGGACGGACACCGCCACCACCGAGAACGGCCGACCGGCCACGGGACGGGAGCGCCGGGCCCTGCCCAGCAGCGTCGCCACCTGCCGCACGACGCGGCTGCCGCCACCGGTCCGGGTCTCCTCGCGTCGCTCCAGGAGGATGCGCCCGCGCACGTCCGCGACGGCGAGGCGCACGTTGCTGCCGCCGATGTCCACCGACGCCAGCAGCCCGGCGCCGAGCGACATCTCGTAGAGCGCCGGTGACCGTCCGGGCCGGCCCGCGGACTGCCCCACCTGATGGACCAGGCCCAAGGACTCCAGGCGCCGTACCGCGCCGAACACCGTGGGCCGCGACAGGTCGTGGGCGGCCGCGATCGCGGGGCGGGTGACCGCCTCGTCCCGCTCGAGGAGGTAGGACAGCACCTGCTGCACGCCCGAGGTGCCTCTCTCCATCTGCAGCCCTCGCACTTCTTGCCGGGGTCCGGGGTCGCCGACTATAGTCCCGATTCATAAATCAACTTGCCTAACAAATGCATGCAATTGGAGACCGGCATGAAGAGCACCGACTCGACGGCCCCGCAGGCCTCCCCGGCCTCCGTGGCCGGCCCTTCCAGGAGACGCTTCCTGACCGCCACGGGCGCGGTCGGGCTCGGCGGCCTGCTCGCGGCCTGCGGCGTCGGCGGCGGCAGCGACAAGGGCGCGGCGGGCAGCGGCAAGGGCTCCATCCGCGCGCTGTTCATGAAGCAGGCGGGGTACTCCGAGGACAACATCCACGCGATGACCGCGTCGTTCCAGAAGGCGCACCCGGGCATCAAGGTGACCGCCGACTTCGTCTCCTACGAAGCGCTGCACGACAAGATCGTGGCCGCTGCCCCGGCCGGCACCTACGACGTCGTGCTCATCGACGTGATCTGGCCCGCGGAGTTCGGCAGCAAGCACATCGTCTCCGACGTGACGGCCAAGTGGCCCGCCAGCTGGAAGCAGAAGATGCTGCCGGGTGCGGTGGCCACGTCGCAGTACGACGACAAGCAGTACGGCGTCCCCTGGATCCTCGACACCAAGTACCTGTTCCTCAACACCGCCCACCTGAAGAAGGCGGGCGTTCCGCAGGGCCAGCTCGAGACGTGGGACGGGGTGATGAAGGCGGCTCGGGCGCTCAAGAGGGCCGGGGTGACGAAGTACCCCCTGGTGTGGTCCTGGCAGCAGGCCGAGGCGCTGATCTGCGACTACGCCCAGCTCCTCGGCGCCTTCGGCGGCACCTTCCTCGACGGCAGCGGCAAGCCGGCGTTCAACCAGGGCGGCGGTGTGCAGGCGCTGGGGTTCATGCGGCAGAGCATCGTGGACGGGCTGACCAACCCCACCTCCACGCAGTCGCTCGAGGAGGACGTCCGCCGGGTGTTCTCGGCCGGCCAGGCCAGCATGGCGCTGAACTGGACCTACATGTACGGCCTCGCCGACGACCCGAAGCAGAGCCAGGTCGCCGGCCACGTCGCCGTACGGCAGACCCCCCAGGGCACCTCCGGGCGTCCGGGGGTCAACGGCAGCATGGCGCTGGCCGTCGCGGCCGGCAGCAAGCAGCAGGCCGCGGCGTGGACGTACATCAGCTACCTCACCAGCCAGCCCGTCCAGGACAAGTTCGCCCTGAGCTCCCTGCCGGTCTGGAAGACGTCCTACGACGACCCCGAGGTCGTCAAGACCAACCCCGCGGTCGTGCCGCAGGCCAAGAAGCAGCTCGGTGACATGATCCTGCGACCCCAGGTGACCAGCTACAACGCGGTCTCGCAGGCACTGCAGGCCGAGATCCAGAACGCCTTGCTGGGCAAGAAGAGCCCGCAGAAGGCCCTGGACGACGCGGCGTCGAAGGCCTCCTCGCTGCTGGGCTCGTGAGCACCGGCACGACCCTCGGGCGCCTGCGGCGCCGTCGCCGGCGCCCGTCCTCCGGACCGGCGAGCGAGGCCCGCTTCGCGCTCACGCTGCTGCTGCCGGCAGCCGTCGTGGTCTTCGGGGTGGTGCTCTACCCCGTCGTGCGCACGTTCGTGGTCTCGCTCTACGACGTGAACAGCCCGATGGCCGGCGCCTACCCGTTCGTCGGCCTGCACAACTACGTCCGGGTCTTCTCCGACAGCGGCTTCTACCCCGTCCTCGGGCACACGCTGTACTTCACGCTCCTGTCCACGTTCCTCGAGCTCTCGCTGGGCATCGCGGTGGCGCTCCTGCTGAACGCGCCGCTGAAGGCACGGTGGCTGTGGCGCAGCATCGTGGTGCTGCCCTGGGCGCTGCCGACGATCGTGAACGGCGCCCTGTGGCGGTGGATCTACAACGGCCAGTACGGCGCCCTCAACGGGCTGCTCGACACGCTCGGGATCTCCCACACGCCGCACCAGTGGCTGGGGTCGCCGTTCCTCGCCCTCAACATGGTGATCCTCGCCGACGTCTGGAAGAACACCTCGATCGTGGTCTTCTTCATCCTGGCCGGCCTGCAGACGATCCCGGACGACGTCTACGAGGCCGCGCGGATCGACGGCGCCGGCGCCTGGCGCGGGTTCTGGCGGATCACCCTGCCCCTGCTCGCGCCCAGCATCGCGGTGGTGCTGATCCTGCGCACCATCGAGGCGTTCAAGGTCTTCGACATCATCTACGTGATGACCGGCGGCGGACCGGCCAGCGGCACCCAGACGATCGCCTTCTACACCTACCTCCAGGCCTTCTCCAACCAGCTCTTCGGGTACGGCGCGGCGCTCGCCTACCTCATCGTGATCGCGGTGTTCGCGCTCGCGATGGTCTACCTCAGGATCCTGCGCCAGGGCCGGATGGCGGGTGTCCAGTGAGGCCCAGCAGACGCTTCCTCATCGGCATCCACGTCGCCGCGGTCGTGATGGCGCTGGTGATCCTCGCGCCCTTCGCGTGGCTGATCATCTCGAGCATCTCGCCCTCGAGGGAGCTGCTGTCGCCCCATCCTCACTGGATCCCCAGCCATCCCACGCTCGAGCGCTACCGCCAGATCTTCGGCGGCTCCGGCGCGGACAACGTGGCCGCCAACTTCCGTCTCGCCATGGGCAACAGCCTCATCGTCGCGACGTTGACGACGCTGATCTCGCTGGCGGTCGGCACCGTGGGCGGGTACGCGTTCGCGCGGCTGCGGTTCCCCCTGCGCCGTACGTCCCTGTTCGCGTTCCTCGCGATCTACATGCTGCCGCCGATCGCGCTGGTGATCCCGCTCTACCTGGCGCTGGCCAACCTCGGCCTGCTCGACACGAAGACCGGCCTGGTCGTGACGTACTGCTCGATCGTGACGCCGTTCTGCCTGTGGACGATGAGCAACTACTACCTGAGCATGCCGCCCGACCTGGAGGAGGCCGCCCGGGTGGACGGCTGCACCAGGCTCGGCGCGCTGGTTCGGGTGATCCTGCCGCTGGCCCGCCCGGGGCTGCTCACCACCGGCATGTTCGGTTTCCTGCTGGCCTGGGACGAGTTCCTCTACGCGCTGATCTTCACCTCGACCACGAACGCCAAGACGATCCCGGTGGCGATCGCGGAGTTCACCGGGAAGTACTCCTCCGACTTCGGCCTGATCGCGGCCGGCGGGGTGCTCGCCGCGGTGCCGCCGCTGATCCTCGCCCTCCTCTTCCAGCGCTACATCGTCGGGGGCCTGACCTCCGGCGCAGTGAAAGGTTGACCCATGCGTTTCCCCGAGGGCATCGCCGCCCAGCCGAGCGTGCTCGCGCACAGCGCCGCCACCGTGCGCGCCGCCCTGGAGGCGGTGGCGCCGTTGCCGTCCCGTGCCGTCGTGGCGCTCACGGGCATCGGAGCGAGCGAGCACATCGCTCGCAGCGCCGCCACCGCCTGGCGCGGAGACGGGCTGCGCGCGGTCGCGGTCTCCGCGTCCGAGCCGGAGGACGGCGACCGCGCGGGGCTCGCCGACGTGCACGTCGCGCTCAGCGAGTCCGGGCGCAGCGCGGAGACCGTGGCCGCGATGTCGAGGACGGCGAGCAGGGGGGTCCGCCGCATCGGTGTGACCAACGGGCCCGACTCGCCGCTGGCCGCCGTCGTGGACGAGGTGGTGCCGCTGGACAGCGGCCCCGACAGCCCCGTCTACACCACCGGGTACTCGGCGACCCTGCAGGCGGTCGGCCTGCTGGGGGAACACTGGTCGGGACGGGCCACCGACTGGTCGGCGCTGCCCGGCCTCGCGGCCGAGGTGCTGCGGGCCGGCGAGGCGGCGGTGGGCGCCGTCGTCGACCGGTTCGACCGGGCCAGGCTCGTCGACGTCGTCGGGTCCGGCACCGCCAGTGCCACGGCCGGAGAGGGTGCCCTCGTGCTGCGGGAGGCGGCGCGGGCGCACACCGCCCAGCACGAGACCTACAACTACCTGCACGGCCCGATGGAGCCCCTCGACGAGCAGACCGCCTGCCTGGTCGTCGGGGACGGTCGCGAGGTCCGGCTTGCGCGCGACGTCAGCGCCCTCGGCTGCGCCACCCTGCTGCTCACCACCCGCGACGACGTCGACTCCGACGGCGCCCTTCAGGTGCTGCGGCTGCCCGCGACGGGCTCGCCGCTCGCGGCGGCCGTGCTCCAGATGCTGCCGGTGCAGCTGCTCGCCTGGCAGCTCGCCTGCCGCCGCGGGCTGGCGGTCGACGGGTTCCGCTACCACCAGGACGACACCAAGCTGGTGGCCGGATGACCCGGTCCGTCCACGTGGTCGGCAACGTGCAGCTCGACGTGCTGGCCAGCCCGGTCGCCGCGCTGCCCCGGCCGGGAGGCGACGACATCGTCGACACCATCGCGGTGCGGCCCGCCGGCGCGGCGGGCAACGTCGCGCTCGCGCTGGCCGCCCTGGGCGTGCCGCACCGGCTGTTCGGTGCCGTCGGGGACGACCAGGCCGGCCGCTGGGTGGTCGAGGAGCTGCGCGGCCTCGGCCTCGCCGACGACGTGCTGGTGATGGCCGGGCAGGACACCGGCATCTCCATCGCGCTCGAGGCTCCGGGCCGCGAGCGCGCCTTCCTGACCGCGCACGGTGCGCTCGACCGCTACACCGACGCGGACGTGCCGTCCGACGCGCTCGCCGGCGACCTGGTGCTGCTCACCGGCTACTTCTCCCTGCCGGGGCTGCGGGGAGCGGGCACCCGCCGGCTCCTGGAGCGGGCACGCGGCACGGGCGCGCTCACGCTGTTCGACACCGGCTGGGACCCCGAGGACTGGGAGGGCGGAGCCGTCGCGGAGGTGCTCTCGCTGCTGCCGCTGGTCGACGTGTTCCTGCCCAACGAGCCCGAGGCGCTCGCCCTCACCGGGCGCGCGGACGCCGCGGCCGCGGCCGCCGACCTCGCCCGGCACTGCCAGGGCTGGGTCGTGGTCAAGACGGGGGAGCGGGGCCTCACCGCCCACGGCCCGGACGGGGAGGCCTTCGACCTCGTGGCGCCCCCGGTCGGCACCGTCGTGGACACCACCGGCGCCGGCGACAGCCTGGCCGCCGGCCTGCTGGCCGAGCTGGCCCGCGGGGCCGGCATGAGGGCGGCGCTGGGCACCGGCATCCGGGTCGCCTCCACCGTCGTCGCGCGTGGCTCCCGCGACCGCTACCCCTCACCCGAGGAGCTGCCGCCGGCCCCCTCCTCGACCGCCGGCGCCGCCCTGACGTAGGTTCGCGAGCACCGCGTCCCTGCGCACCTGCGGGCGCGGCACGCGACCCCGAAGGAGCACCGCGTGGACCACGGACCGCTGCAGGACGTCCTCGTCGTCGACCTGAGCCGGGCGCTGGCCGGCCCGCACGCGACCATGATGCTCGGCGACCTCGGGGCCCGGGTGGTCAAGGTGGAGGCACCCGGGCACGGCGACGACACCCGCGGCTGGGGGCCTCCGTTCGTGGGCGACCCGGACGCCCGCGAGTCGACGTACTTCCTCTCGGCCAACCGCAACAAGGAGTCGCTCACCCTCGACCTCAAGGACGCCGGTGACCGGGACGTGCTGCTGCGCCTGGTGGACCGGGCGGACGTGCTCGTCGAGAACTTCCGCACCGGTGTCCTCGAGCGGCTCGGCCTCGGCGTCGAGGAGCTGCAGCGGCGCAACCCGCGGCTGGTGGTGCTCTCGATCACCGGCTTCGGGCACGACGGTCCCGAGGGCGGTCGGGCCGGCTACGACCAGATCGCCCAGGGCGAGGCCGGCCTGATGTCGCTGACCGGCTCCGGCCCCGACGACCCGCAGCGCGTCGGCACCCCGATCGCCGACCTGCTCTCCGGGATGTACGGGGCGTACGGCGTGCTCGCGGCGCTGCACGAACGGCAGCGGACCGGGCTCGGGACCGTCGTACGCACGTCGCTGCTGGCCGCCACCGTCGGGGTGCACGCATTCCAGGGCACGCGATGGACCGTGGCCGGACAGGTCGGCCGCGCACAGGGCAACCACCACCCGTCGATCGCGCCGTACGGGCTGTTCCACTGCCGCGGCGGCTCGGTCCAGCTCGCGGTGGGCAGCGAGGGGCTGTGGCGCCGGCTGTGCGCCGGCTTCGGGCTGGACCCCGCCGCCGACGGGCTGGCCACCAACTCGGAACGGGTGGCCCACCGCGACCGGGTCATCGAGGTGCTGGAGGGCGCCTTCGCCGACTGGGAGGCCGAGCCGCTGCTGGCCCGGCTCGCCGAGGTCGGCGTGCCCGCGGGCAAGGTCCGCACGCTCGACGAGGTCTACGCCTGGGACCAGACGCTGAGCCAGGGGCTGCTCGTCGACGTGGAGCACCCGACGCTGGGACCGCTGTCGCTGCCCGGTCCGCCGCTGCGGTTCTTCGCCGCGGACGGGACGGAGCTCACCCCGCGCGACCATGCCGCGCCGCCGGTCCTCGACCAGCACGGGACCGCCGTCCGGGAGTGGCTGGGGGAGTCATGACCCCCGGTCTGGAGCCCATCGAGACGGCCTCGGTCGACGAGCTGCGCGCGCTGCAGCTGACGCGGCTGGGCGAGACCCTGCGCCGTGCCTACGAGCACGTGCCGCACTACCGTGCCGCCTTCGACGCCGCCGGCGTCCGTCCCGAGGACGTGCGGGACCTCTCCGACCTCGCCTCGCTGCCGTTCACCTCCAAGGCGGACCTGCGCGCGAACTACCCCTTCGGCATGTTCGCGGTGCCTCGCGAGCAGGTGGCCCGCATCCACGCCTCGTCGGGTACGACGGGCCGCCCGACGGTCGTGGGCTACACCGCCGAGGACCTCGACACCTGGGCCACGGTGATGGCGCGCAGCATCAGGGCGGCCGGGGGACGTCCCGGTGACGTGCTGCACAACGCCTACGGCTACGGGCTGTTCACCGGCGGTCTGGGCGCGCACGCCGGCGCGGAGAGGCTCGGCTGCACGGTCGTGCCCGTCTCGGGCGGCATGACCGAGCGGCAGGTGCGGCTGATCGTCGACTTCGAGCCGCGCGTCATCATGGTCACCCCGTCGTACATGCTCGCGATCGTCGACGAGATGGTCCGCCAGGGCGTGGACCCGCGCTCCACCTCGCTGGAGGTCGGCATCTTCGGCGCCGAGCCGTGGACCAACGAGATGCGCCGCGAGATGGAGGACCTGCTCGCCATCGACGCGGTCGACATCTACGGCCTGTCGGAGGTGATGGGGCCCGGCGTCGCGCAGGAGTGCGTGGAGACCAAGGACGGTCTGCACGTCTGGGAGGACCACTTCTACCCCGAGGTCGTCGACCCGGTGACCGGCGACGTGCTGCCCGACGGGGAGGAGGGCGAGCTGGTGTTCACCTCGCTGACCAAGCAGGCGATGCCGGTGATCCGCTACCGCACCCGCGACCTGACCCGGCTGCTGCCCGGCACCGCGCGCACGATGCGGCGGATGGAGAAGGTCACCGGCCGCACCGACGACATGATCATCCTGCGCGGGGTGAACCTGTTCCCCACGCAGGTCGAGGAGCTGCTGCTCGGCATCGCCGAGCTCTCGCCGCACTTCCAGTGCGTGCTGCAGCGCCCCGACCGGCTCGACGAGATGACCGTCCGGGTGGAGAGCCGCGAGGGCGTCGGCATCGAGGCGGCCGGGGTGGCGGGCGAGCAGCTGCGACACCTGGTCAAGAGCACGATCGGGGTCAGCGTCGCCGTCGACGTGGTGCCACCCGGTGGCATCGAGCGGTCGGTCGGCAAGATGCGCCGGATCGTCGACCAGCGAGGGTTGCGCTGACCGCGCTCGCTCCGGACGCTGCGGGGTGATCGTGGGGCGTCGCCGAGTCGGCGCGTCTGCACGCCTGGGCACCGCCGAGTCGGCGCATCTGCACCCCTCTCGCCCCGCGGGAGCCCGGAGGCAGCAGGCTTCGGCTGCGCTCCGCGCCGGCTG
>JAICKK010000279.1 GCA_025927955.1 Nocardioidaceae bacterium | reverse complement strand
GCAAGACGTTCAAGGGCATGACCGACGAGATGCTCGCCTGGCAGACCGAGCGGTTCCTGGCCCTGGAGACCTCACGCTCGGCGCACGTGGTCCACCTGCGCCCCGAGCAGGTCGTCGAGGTCGCCTTCGACGGCATCCAGACCTCCACCCGCTACCCGGCGGGGATGGCGCTGCGCTTCGCGCGGGTGCTGCGAGACCGCGACGACAAGGGCGCCGAGGAGGCCGACACGGTGGCCATGGTCCGCGCGCTGCGGTCGCCCTGACCGTCTCGGTGGCCGCCCGTCAGCGTGGGGTTCCGCCTCCTGACGCGGCGACGTAGACGGCCGTGAGGGCGTCCGGGCCCGGCCCGCGGCTAGCCCCGTGGCGTCCCCCACACGGTCGTGCGGGTGACCGCAGTGCGCTGGCTCCCGGTCGGCGTGAGCCGCAGCCAGTACGTCGCCGTGACCGGGTCCCAGACCCCGACGTCGTCGATCCCGTCGCCGTTCCAGTCACCGGCCACGGGGAGGTCCCTGGGGTTGCCCCAACGGACCCTGGCATAGCTCACCGCGCCGCTGCGGGCCACGGTGCGCAGGGTGAAGGTCGAGGTGCTGCTCGACCAGACCCCGAGGTCCGCACGACCGTCGCCGTTCCAGTCGCCCGCGACCGGGCGGTCCCCCAGCGAGCCGAAGGTGACCGTGCTGGTCGACCCGTCGGCCCGGCGCAGCGTGAACACCCGGGTGCTCGGGTGCCACACGCCGACGTCCGTGCGGCCGTCGCCGTCCCAGTCGCCCGCGATGCCCGCGTCGCTGACCCGGCCGAGCGTGATCGTGGTGGTGCGGCCGCGGGAGCCGCGGAGCACGAACTGCTGCAGGCTGGGGCGGCGCACCCCGATGTCGATCGTCCCGTCACCGTCCCAGTCGCCGCTCAGCGCCTGGTCCGTGCGCCAGCCGAACGGGATCGTCAGGGGGGTCCGGCCGGGGCGCTTGAGCTGGAAGCCGGGCGCCGTGCTCCGGTGCTGGATGCCCACGTTGGTCCGACCGTTGCCGTCCCAGTCGCCGACGACGGGCGCGTCGCCGCAGTTCTGCGAGGCCTGCGTGCTGCCCATGGTGAACGGCGTGCGGTGGAACCAGGACCGGTGGTCGACGCGGTTCAGCCGCTCCTCGAAGTGCAGGTGCGGTCCGGTGCTGCCGCCCGAGCTCCCGACCAGACCCAGCGGCGTGCCCTGGTCGACGGCCTCGCCGGGGGTCGACCAGAAGGCGCTGAGGTGGGCGTACAGCGTGCTGCGACCGTTGCCGTGGTCGACGACGATGTAGCGCCCGTAGCTGCGGTCGCCCAGGTCCACCACGCTCGTCACGACGCCGGGGGCGGCGGCCACGACCATGGCACCGAGGTCGTTGTCCCGGTTCCAGTCGATGGAGAGCGGGCTGGGACTGTGGTACGAGCGGCTGGAGCCGTTCCAGGCGTCGCCGCACGGGAACGGCATCTCGTAGTCCGGTCCCGCCGAGACCGGCGAGGTGGCGGCACCGGCGCGCCCCGCGGTCCCGGCGGCGAGGCAGCTCAGCGCCAGCGCTCCGGCCATCAGCGGCAGCAGCAGCCGGACGGGGCGGGGGACCCGCCGGGCCCTGCGCGTGCAGACGGTCGTGGTCATGCGGCTCCCTCCGACGCTCACCCGAGTCCCGGGTGTCACAGGGGACCACTCGGACCCCAAAACCGCTCAACCGTAACGGCTGTACGGCGTGTCTGTCAGGAGTAACGCACCAGATGTGCTAATGACATCGGCGTGGTTACCGTGCCGAGGGAGTCAGCGGCGCGGCCGGATGAGGCCCTCCTGCGCGACCGAGGCGACCAGTCGGCCGTCCTCGGTGAAGAGCCGGCCGATGGCCAGGCCCCTGGCTCCCGACGCCGAGGGCGAGACCTGGTCGTAGAGGAGCCACTCGTCGGCGCGGAACGGCCGGTGGAACCAGATGGTGTGGTCCAGCGACGCCGACTGCACCTCGGGGCCCGAGATCGCCACGCCGTGCGGCACCAGGGACGACCCCAGCAGCGTCATGTCGCTGGCGTAGGTGAACGCCGCCTTGTGCGTCAGCTCGTCGTCGTCGAGGACGCCGCTGACCCGGACCCACAGCCGCGACCGGGCCGGCCGCCCGTCCGCGGGCAGCTCACCGCCCTCGCGGGAGTCCCCGACGGTGCGCAGCTCGAGGGCCGCCCACTCCCTGAGCCAGGTCTCGGCGTGCTCGGGGGAGCGTCGCCGGAACTGCTCGGCCATGTCCGGCGAGTCCTCGGGCGAGGGCACCTCGGGCATCGCGTCCTGGTGCTCGAAGCCGTCCTCGGGGACCTGGAAGCTGACCGTCATGAAGTAGATCGCCCGGCCGTGCTGGCGCGCGACCACCCGTCGGGTGGAGAACGACCGGCCGTCGCGCATCCGCTCCACGTCGTACACGATCGGCACCGAGGTGTCACCGGGCAGCAGGAAGTAGCTGTGCAGCGAGTGCACCGACCTGGGCGGCTC
>JAICKK010000111.1 GCA_025927955.1 Nocardioidaceae bacterium | reverse complement strand
CCGACGCCGCCGCAGCCGTGCACCGCCAGCCGGTCGCCGGGGCGCAGGCGGCCGTGGGTCACCACCGCCCGGTACGACGTGGCCAGGCGGCAGCCCAGGGCGGCGGCCGTGACGTCGTCGAGGCTGCCGGGCAGCCGCACCAGGTTCGTGTCGGCGGCCTGCAGAGCGACCAGGTCCGCGAACGAGCCCGGGCCGGTGAAGCCCGGCTGGGTCTGGTGCGGGCACACGTGGGTGTCGCCCTCGCGGCAGGTCTCGCAGACGCCGCAGCCGCAGACGAAGGGCACCGTCACCCGGTCCCCGACCGACCAGCGGCGCACCAGCGGCCCCACCGCGGCGACCGTGCCGGCCAGTTCGTGGCCCGGGACGTGCGGCAGCCGCACCGGGTCGTGTCCCTGCCAGGCGTGCCAGTCGGAGCGGCACACGCCGGTGGCGCCGACGGCGACCACCACGCCGTCCTCGGGAGGGGACGGGTCCGGCCACGACCCGAGGGTCGGCGTCTCGCCGTAGCCATCGAAGCTCACCGCACGCACCCGTCCAGTGTGCGGGCCTGTGTGCGGCCTGTGGCGGGGTACCCCCGCGGGCCGCTGCGCCACCCCTGTTGAATACTCGACGGCGATGAGTCAGCAGCAAACACAGGACCGGGCGCCCGGTGTCGACTGGGTCAGGGTGGTCGCGGGCGCGCTGGCGGCGGTGCTCTCGGCGATCCTGCTCTCGACCCTCGGTGCGGCGGGCACGATCATCGGTGCGGCGCTGGGCAGCATCATCGTGACCGTCGGCAACGCGGTGTTCTCGCGGGGCATCACCGCGAGCAAGGAGCGCGTGTCCGCCGCGCAGGCCGCCGCGCTCCGGCGGGTCAGCCACGCCCGCTCGCAGGTCGACCGGGCCGCTGAGGAGATGGGCCAGACCAGCGCGCAGCGACGCCTCTCCGAGGCGCAGGGTGAGCTCGACGCCGCCGCGTCCGAGCTCGTCGACGCCGGGGAGGAGGTGGACGGGGAGCCGACCTGGAGCCAGCGGCTCTCGGGGCTGCCGTGGAAGCGGCTCGTGCTGGTGGCGGCCGGCCTGTTCGTGGCCGCCATGGTCGTGATCACCGCGTTCGAGCTCGCGAGCGGCCGGGCGGTGTCGTCCTACACCGGTGGCAGCAACCCGTCCACGCGCACGTCCTTCAGCGGGATGGTGGGCGGTGGGTCGAAGGAGCACACCCCGAGCCCGACGCCCAGCGTGAGCGGCACCCCCAGCCCGAGCGCCTCGACCTCGAGCGCCGCACCCACCACGAGTCTCAGCGGCGAGCCCAGCGCCACGCCGTCCACCTCGACGCCCACGGCGACATCGACCCCGTCGCCGACGCCCAGCCTGGGCGAGACGACGAGCCCCACCGCGTCGCCGACCTCGGTGGCGACGCCCAGCCCGGGCCCGACGGAGAGCACGTCGACCGCCACGCCGTGACGGACGCCGGCTGTGAATTGTCCGGTTCGCACGCGGTGTGCCTTTACTGCGCGTTAGCCTGCTAGGGCCTTGATCGAGAGTGGGCCGTCCCCCCGCGGCCCCGGGAGCTCGGAGACCCCCCATGAGCCATGCCCGCAGCCTGTCCGCCCTACGACGTGGCACCCGTCCGGTGCTCGTCGTGCTCACCGTCCTGGCGGCGCTCGTCGCGTCCGCCGTCGCCTACGCCGACGGTGTCGACGTCTCGCACTGGCAGGGCACCGTCGACTGGGGCAAGGTGCGCTCCGACGACGTCAGCTTCGCGTTCATGAAGGCCACCGAGGGCACCTACTACACCGACCCCTCGCTGGCCAGGAACTGGGCCGGCGCCGAGAAGGTGGGCATCTACCGCGCCGCCTACCACTTCGCCCGGCCCAGCGTCGGGTCCGCCGCCGCGCAGGCGCGCTACTTCGTCTCCAAGGCCGGGAAGTTCGCCGACAAGGGCGACCTGCCGCCCGTGCTGGACCTCGAGCAGACCGGAGGGCTGTCGCCGGCCGCGCTGCAGTCGTGGGTCTCCACCTGGCTGACCACCACCGAGCAGCTGACCGGCCGCACCCCGATCCTCTACTTCTCGCCGTACTTCTGGATCGACCACATGGGCAACAGCACCGCGTTCACCCGGTACCCGCTGTGGATCGCCCACTACACCAGCGGCAGCCCGCTGGTGCCCGGCGGCTGGAAGACCTGGACGTTCTGGCAGCGCACCAGCAGCGGGCACGTCGACGGCATCTCCGGCCTCGTCGACATGAACCGGTTCAACGGGTCCACCCAGCAGCTGGCCACGCTCGCGCAGGCCAGCGGCGGGTCCGGTGCACCCGCCGGCGGCGGCACGACGCTGCCGGCCGGCGCGCCGACGCAGCTCGGCCTGACCGCCTCGACGAGCACCCCCGCGGTCGGTGAGCGCGTGACGTTCACCGGCGCGCTGTCCACCGCCCCCGGCGGCGCGCCGGTGGCGCGCCGGCCGGTGACGCTGTGGACGCAGGCCTCGGCCGGGTCGGACTGGACCCAGGTCGCCGCCGGCCACACCGGTCCCCGGGGCCGCGCCGGTCTGACCGCGACGGTGACGGCGAGCGCCGGCTACCAGGTCCGGTTCGTGGGCGGGCCGAAGTACGCGGCGTCCGCGTCCCCCGTCGTCCACGTCGCGCCGCCCGCGCCGCGAGCGCTCGCGCTGGACCTGCGCGCGGAGCACGCGTCGGTGGCACCAGGCGCGGCGCTGATGCTCTACGGCCACGTGAAGGACGGCACCAAGGGGGTGGCCGGCCAGACGGTCACCTACTACAAGCGGTCCGTGAACGGCGGCCCGTGGGTCCTCGTCAGCCGATGCACGAGCCTGGCCCCCACGGGCTGGCACTCGCTGGTGATCCACCCGAAGGTCGCCCGCGTCTGGAAGGCCGTGGTCTCCGGGTCGAGCCAGTACCTGCCCCGGACCAGCGCCACGCTGACCGTCCGGCCTCGCTGAGATGAGCCGCGGTGCCCGGCTGCGCCCCGGACTGGGCGCGGCGCTGGCCGGCGGCGCCCTGGTGGCCGGGCTCGTCGCCGGCCCGACCTCCGCGCAGGTCGTCTCGGCGGGCGCTCCGCGGGCCGGCGGCGTGGTCTCCCTGGCGGGGGCGGCCGGCGCGGTGCCCGACCCCGGTCGCCTCGGCCCGGTGCACCTGGACCCGCTGCCTGCGGGGGTGAGCCTGGACGTCCCCGACCGCACCGGCACCTTGCTGGCGCGCTCGGGTGCCCGGGCGAGCGTGGCCCACGCCCTCGCAGTGGCCGCCGACTCGGTCACCAGGCCGGCGGGCACGCCCGGCATCGCGTCCCTGAGCGAGCACGTCCGTCCGTCGTGCTCCGGCTCGGGCACCGACGGCCATCGGGTGCAGGTGCTCTATCTGCACGCGGCGGGCACGTCCCGGTACCGCCAGGTGCTGCCGGTGCTGCGCAACGAGGTCGCCAACGTCGACGACGTGTTCGCCCTCTCGGCTCGGCAGACCGGCGGCGAGCGCCGCGTCCGCTGGGTGCACGACGCCGGCTGCCTGCCCGTGGTCGGGGACGTCGCCGTGCCCGCCAGGGCCCTCGGCACCGACTTCTGGGCCACGGTCGCCGCGGTCAAGGCGCGCGGCTTCACGTCCCCGGCGCGCAAGTACTTCATGTTCGCCGACGCCGCGAAGATCTGCGGGATCGGCACCGTGTACGACGACCCGAGCCCCACCCACAACCTCAACGACGGTCGCTACCCGTCGTACGCGCGGGTGGACACGCCCTGCTGGTCCGGAGCGCACTCCACGCCCGCCCACGAGCTGACCCACATGCTCGGCGGCGTGCAGCCGAACGCGCCGCACGCGACGAGGTTCGAGCACTGCTGGGACGAGTCCGACCTGATGTGCTACGACGACGGCTCGGGTGCGCGGTTGCGCCAGGTGTGCCCGGCCTCGCAGGAGCAGCTGCTCGACTGCCACCACGACGACTACTTCGACACCGACCCGCCGCGGGGCAGCTTCCTGGCGAGGAGCTGGGACACCGCGCGGTCGAGCTTCCTCGACGACGAGGCGCCGAGGGCCGACCGGAGCGGGACGGTCCCCCGCCGCGGGAGCTGGACCCGGCCCCGCGTCCGCGACGGCGTGCTCTCCGCGGCGCTGACGGACGCCTCGGGCCATGTCCTGGCCCGGCGCGCCGTTGCCGTCCAGGCCCGTTGGCGTGGCGCCGGCACCTGGGCGACCCTCTCACACCTGACCACCGACGGCGCAGGTGTCGCCCGGACCCGGCCTGCCAGGGCCCGGGCCGGCTGGTTCCGGTTCGCGTCGTCAGGGGTCACCTCGCGCGCCGCCTACCTCAAGGTGCCGGTCCGGCTGCGCTGAGCGCACGCGCGGGTCGGGCAGGATGGTCCCGTGGGTGAGGGGTCCGGCGGAGGTCTCGTGCTGCACGTCGACCTCGACCAGTTCATCGCCGCCGTCGAGGTGCTGCGCCGCCCGGAGCTCGCGGGGCTGCCCGTCGTCGTCGGCGGCCGTGGCGACCCCACCGAGCGGGGCGTGGTGTCGACCGCGTCGTACGAGGCGCGCGCCTTCGGGCTCCGGTCGGGAATGCCGCTGCGCACGGCCGCCCGCAAGTGCCCGGAGGCGGTGTTCCTGGCCGTCGACAAGGCCGCCTACGACGCCGCCTCGGCCAGGGTCATGGACGTGCTGCGCTCCTTCGACGTCCCGGTCGAGGTGCTCGGGTGGGACGAGGCGTTCCTCGCCGTACCCGCAGACGAGCACGGAGACCCGGCCATCCCGGCGGAGCGGATCCGTGCGGCGGTGCTCGCGGGCACCGGGCTGCACTGCTCGGTGGGCATCGGCGACAACAAGCTGCAGGCGAAGATCGCCACGGACTTCGGGAAGCCGCGAGGTGTCTACCGGATCAGCAGCGCGACGTGGTTCGAGGAGATCGGCGGCCGGCCGACCGAGGCGCTGTGGGGCATCGGCCGCAAGACCGCCCAGCGCCTCGCCGAGCTCGGCCTCCACACGGTCGCCGACCTCGCCGGCGCCGACACCCGGATGCTCGCGGACCGGCTCGGACCCACCATGGGTCCGTGGTACCGGCGCCTCGGACGGGGCGTGGACTCCTCACCGGTCGACGCGACGCCGTACGTCGCGCGCGGGCACGGCCGGGAGACGACGTTCCAGCAGGACCTCGCCGACTGGGACCTCGTCGCCGACGCGGTCCGCGACCTCGCGGCGCAGGTCGGCCGGGACCTCGCCGCGGAGGGCCGCGCGGCGGTGCGGGTCGGGCTGAAGGTGCGCTACGCGCCGTTCGAGACCCGCTCGCGAAGCCGCACGCTCCCGGTCCCGACCACGGAGGCCGACGACCTGGCCGCGGCGGCGCTCGACCTGCTCGCCGGCCTCGACCGGTCGCGGTCGGTGCGACTGGTGGGGGTGCGCGCGGAGATGGCGCCGCCCGGCCCGCCGGCCACCTAGCTAAGAGGCGAGCTCGTCCACGAGCTCGCGGGCCTCCTGCTCGGAGGAGGCCGCCGGCGCGGAGCCCCACATGTGCCGGCGGTTCGGCTCCTGGGTGAACCAGATCGACACCGCGCCGATCAGCCCGGCGATGACCAGGTAGTAGCCCGGCCAGTTCAGGTCGCCCGTCGCGGCGACGAGTGCCCCGACCACGACGGACGTCGTGCCGGCGAACAGGGACACCGACACGTTGAAGGCGATCGAGAGGGCACCGCCGCGCACCTCGGTGGGGAACAGGGAGGGCAGTGTCGAGGGCATCGTCGCGCTGAAGCAGATCAGCAGCAGGGCCATGATGAGCAGCCCGAAGAAGATCGCCACGCCCGACTGTGCCCGGACCAGGAGCACCATGGGCATGGCGAGCACCACGAGCCCGACCGTGCCGACCCAGACGACCGGCCGCCGACCGATCCGGTCCGAGAGCATGCCCAGCAGCGGGATCGTCACGAGGGCGACGACCATCACCGCGATCTGGAGCAGCTGCGAGGTGGTCGAGGAGACGCCGCCGCCCTGCTTGTCGGGCACCGTCGAGGTCACGTAGGTCGGCATGTAGGAGGTCAGCATGTAGTTGGTGACGTTCCACGCGAGCACCAGGCCCATGCACACGAGCAGGAACCGCCACAGGGAGAGGATCTCCTTGAGCTCGTGGCCCGTGCGCATCTGCCTCTCGCGGTCCTCGGACTCCTTCTCCAGCGCGAGGAACGCCGGGGTGTCGGCGAGCCGGGTCCGGAGGTAGACGCCGATGACGCCCAGCGGCAACGCCACGAAGAACGGGATCCGCCATCCCCACGACAGCAGCTGCTGGTCGGTGAGGGCGGCGCCGGCGGCGGTGACGATGATCGCACCCATCAGGTAGCCGGTGAAGGTGCCGAACTCCAGCCAGCTGCCGAGGAAGCCGCGCCGGCGGTCCGGGGCGTACTCGGCGATGAACGTCATCGCGTTGCCGTACTCGCCTCCGGTCGAGAACCCCTGCACGAGCCGGGCGGCGAGCAGCAGCAGCGGGGCCGCGACGCCGATCGAGTGCTCGTCGGGGAAGCAGCCGATCGCGAAGGTGCCCAGCGCCATCAGGATCATCGTCGTGGCGAGGACCTTGTTGCGCCCGATCCGGTCCGCCAGGGGCCCGAAGAACAGGCCGCCGAAGGGGCGGACGAGGAAGGCGACCGCGAAGGTGCCGAAGGTGGCGATGGTGCCCATCGTGCTCGACAGCCCCGAGAAGAAGACCTTCTGGATGGTCGGCTCGAAGTAGGCGTAGACGCCGAAGTCGTACCACTCGGTGACGTTGCCGATCGCCGCCGCGCCGATCGCTCGGCGGACCACGCCCGGGTCGGTGACGGTCACGTCGCCGAGCTGCCACTCGCGGTCGTTGTCCGGTGTCCTCAACACGTCGTACGACCGTGCCCCGCCGGCGGACCGCCCAAACCGCGCGGGTGGGCGGCGGCGGGTGGGCGGCCGGTGAGCAAGGCCACGCGCTGTGCGCCCGAGACCGGTTCGCGGTGGACCGTCGAGGACGAGACACTGGGACCGCGATGGTGGACACGGACAGCAGCACGGGCAGCAGCCCCGGCAGCAGCATGGGCAGCGGCACGGCGACCGGGCCCGTCAGCAGGGACATCTACAAGACGCTCGACCTCTCGCTGCGGGTCGGCGAGGTGCTGCTCTCCTCGGGGGCCGGTGCGGCGGACGTCGGCGCCACCATGCTCAACGTCGCGCACGCCTGCGGGCTGCGAGGAGCCACCGCGGACGTCACGTTCACCGAGCTGGCGATGAGCCACCAGACCAGCTTCGAGGAGCCGGCGCTGATCCAGATGCGCCAGGTGCGGCACCGTGAGATCGACTACGAGGACCTGACCCTGGTCGACCACCTCGTGCACGACCTGCTCGCCGGCCGCCTCGACCGCGACGGGGCCCGCAGCCGCCTCGCGCGGATCGTCTCGTCCGGGCACCGGCTGCCCCGGTGGGCGGTCACCCTCGGGTACGGCGCGATGGGCAGCGGCGTCGGCCTCCTGGTCGGGGGAAGCTTCCGGGTCGCGCTGCTGGCGGCGGGCGCGTCGATGGGCGTCGACCTGATCCAGCGGCAGATGTCGCTGCGGCGCTGGCCGGGTTTCTACCAGCAGGTCGCCGGCGGGCTGTTCGCCACGCTGATCGCGGTGCTGGCCGCCGGCTCGCACGCCCCGCTGTCCCCGTCGCTGGTCATCACCGCGGGGATCATCATGCTGCTCGCGGGTGTGAGCTTCATGGGGGCCATCCAGGACGCGCTGACCGGCTACCCCCTGACGGCCGGTGCCCGGATCCTCGAGGCGATGCTGGCCACCGCCGGCGTCATCGCGGGCGTCAGCGGCGGCCTGACCGTGGGCCGGATGATCGGGGTGGACCTCGGCCACCTGACCCCCGGGGCGACCACGCTGTCGGACCTCCCGGTCATGACGGTGGGCGCGGCGGTCGCCGCAGCCGCGTTCGCGTTCGCGTCGTACGCACCGCTGCGCAGCCTGCTGCCCATCGCGGTGGTCGGCGGCCTGGCCGAGGCGGTGTACTTCCTGGTCTTCGACCAGGGGCTCGGGATCGCGTGGGCGTCGGCCACGGCCGCGGTGGTCGTCGGCGTGGTCAGCTACTCCGTCGCCGGCCGGGTGCGCGTCCCGCCACTGGCCGTGGTCGTGCCGGCGATCGTGCCGCTGCTGCCCGGGCTGTCGATCTACCGCGGGCTCTCCCTGCTCGCCGAAGGGTCGGACGGGATCCTGTCCATCATCAGCGCCGCGTCCATCGCGATCGCCCTGGCGTCGGGGGTGATCTTCGGGGAGTACCTCGCCCAGCCGCTCAAGCGCGAGGCCCGACGGCTCGAGACGCGCCTGGCGGGCCCGCGGCTCGTGGGCCCGCTGCGCGTCCGGTCGGTGCGGCAGCGCCCCCGGGGCTGACCGGGGCTACCGGACCTCGAAGCCGGAGCTGCCGTCGGGCTCGACCTCGCGCACGTCGACGCGCTCGACCTGCGCGCTTCGGGGACCGCGGCGCGCCCAGGCCGTCAGCTGGTCCACGGCGTCCGGCGGGCCCTCGAGGTGCGCGCGGACGGTGCCGTCAGCGGCATTGGCGACCCACCCGTCGACCCCGGCGGAGCGTGCCTGGCGGCGGCAGGAGTCGCGGAAGAACACGCCCTGGACACGGCCGTGCACGACGAGGTCCCTCGCGACGCGCCCGTCGCTCACGACGGCTCTCGGCTCCCCGCCAGCGCGTCGAACCAGATGCCGGCCGTCCCGTCGTACGGCGGGCGGCGGCCGGTCAGGGCCAGCCGGACCTCCTCGCAGGTTCGCGCGGCCCGGCGGACCAGGTCGGCGGGGTAGGCGTCACGGACCCGGTGGGCGGCGAACTCGTCGTCGTCCTCGACCCACACCCGGCCGCTCCAGCCGCGGACGACGTCGAGGTCGAGGTCGACCGCGCCCACCGTGCCGCCTTCCGGCCCGTCCTGCCAGAGGGGCTCGGTGGTGATGTCGACGTACACCTCGCACGGGACGGTGCCGCCCGGCGCGTAGAAGGTGGCGAGGAAGGCGCCGGTGTGCGGAACCAGGGTCAGGGTCGCCTGGTCGGTGACGAAGCGGGCACCGGGTCGGCTCACGGCCGTGCCGGCCGGCGCCCCCAGCCAGCTGCCGTGCTCGTCCGTGCCCAGCAGGACCGCGTCGTGCTCCCAGTGCGCGCGGCCCGTCCACTTGCGCGTGCGCACCCGCAAGCGCCCCGCGGGCACGTGCACCGGCGTGCCTGCGACCGGCTCGAGGCCGGGCAGGGTGTCGCTCATGTCACCCCTCAACGATGGCGGTGGCGCCACGATAACGCCTGCCCGCGACTGTCGAGCGGCACCGAGCCGCCGGCCCGCCACAATGGTGGGGTGAGCAGGGTCGAGGGCGCCGTGGCGCGGCTGGACGAGATCACCGCCGCGCGCGTCCGTCCGGCCGTGACCTGGCTGCGCCGGCACGGCGACCCCGCCGATCCGGAGCCGGCGCTCGTGCGGCGGTACCTGACCCGGGAGCTGGCGGTGCAGCCCGGGGCGGACGTGCGCGAGCGCCACGAGGTCGCCTGGGCGCTCGGCGACCTCTTCGAGCAGGCCGGCCGGGGCGACCTTGCGGCACTCTGCCGCTCCCCGGCCACCCACGAGTCGATGGCGGTCGGCGCGTGGGTGGCCTCCTTCCCCGCCGTACCGGCGCAGTTCTGGCAGGCGGCGCTGTTTGCGGTGGAGCGGACCGCGTCGGTGCCCCGGCGTGCCGCGCTGTCCCTGGCAAGCGCGCGGGAGCTGCTGGCCGCGGTCGGCGACGGGCTGAGACTCGAGGCGGGCCGGCTGCCGCTGTCGACGGTGCTGGCCCTCGACGACCGCTTCCGGTGGACCGAGGAGTTCCCGTGGATGCGGGTGGGCAGCGAGGACGACATCGCGCCCCTGAGGATCCTTCGCGACCACCTGCTGGCGCAGGGGCTGCTGCGCCTGGACGGCGACCGGCTGTCGCGCAGCGAGCTGGGGCGGACGGCCGCCGGCGACACCGCACGGCTGTGGCGCGCCGTCGTGGAGCCGGTGCCGCGGTGGGCGCACGCCTTCGAGCAGGACGCCCTGGGAGTGATGGCTGCCTCCGTCCTGCGCTCGGCGGAGTTCTCGCTGGGGCGCATCGGGGAGGAGATGACGCACGTGCTCGCCGAGCGGTGGCGGCCCGCCGTCCGCGACGAGCACGGCGGCCTCTTCGACGCGGCGGCGGCGCTGGCACAGTCGTGGTACCGGCTCGGGGTGCCGCTCGGCTGGTGGGACACCGGGCGCGGGCCCGCCGACCGGCGTCCGAACGGCTTCGGCCGCGCGGCCGCCGTGACCGTCCTGCGGGCGGTGACGACCCGGCGCCGCGGCTGAGCTCACCGGGTCGAGCGCGACGCCGCCCGGCGCCGGGAGGCCGCCATCACCAGGAGGCGCTGGTAGCGGGAGCCGAGCAGCCGAACGCCGGCGTCGAGGAGCCTGGCGTCGGTGCCGACCAGCACCCGGGGCCGCCCGGCGAGGACGCCGGACCAGATCACGTCGGCAGCGCGCTCGGGCGTGGTCCTGGCGAGCTCGGCGTCGAAGCGCCGGACGACCTCCCGCTTGTCGTGGGAGGCGGTGACCCGGGCGTTGCGGACGATGGCCGTTCTCACCCCTCCCGGGTGCACGCAGGTGACGCGCACCGGGGTCCCGGTGAGCAGCATCTCCTGGCGCAGTGACTCGGTGAAGCCGCGAACGGCGAACTTCGCGCTGTTGTACGCCGTCTGGCCGGCCACGCTCATCAGGCCGAAGAGGCTGGACATGTTCACCAGGTGGCCGTCTCCGGACGCGGCCAGGTGCGGCAGGAACGCCTTGCTGCCGTGCACGACGCCCCAGAAGTCGACGTCCATCACCCACTCGAAGTCGTCGTAGCTCACCTCGTCCAGGTCGCCGTGCAGTGCGACGCCGGCGTTGTTGACCAGCGCGTCGACGCGGCCCAGGCCCACGCCGACGGAGTCGGCGTAGGCATGCACCGCTCCACGGTCGCGTACGTCGAGCCGGTCCGCGCGCGGCGCCCGACCGGTGTGCGCGCGCACCCGGTCGGCGGTCTCGTGCAGCCCGACCTCGTCCCAGTCGCTGAGGGCGAGGGTCGCGCCCGCCGAGGCGGCGTGCTCGGCGAGCGCCCGGCCGATGCCCGAGCCCGCTCCGGTGATCACGACGACCTTGTCCCGCAGGGATCTCATGGCGGGATCCTCGCACCGCGTCGCGATCCGCGACGTCCCGCTCCGCCCGGCGGCTGGGCCAGGAGCGGGACGTCACCCCCTCAGTGGAAGATGCTGTAGCCGCCGGGCCCGACGATCAGGCCGATGATGATCAGCACGATGCCGGCGATGAGGCCACCGCGGATGAGCGTGACGATCCCGGCGATGACCAGGATCACGGCGATGATCCAGAGGATGAATGCCATTGTCCCTCCTTCCGCCCTCATGGTGCCCGCCGCCCATCGCCCCAAACTTTTCGCCGCTCAGCCATGTTTGTCGTCACCCGGACGAAATATGCTCGGCGCGTGGTGTTCACCAGCGACCACCCGATCCTCCACGTCACGGTCGACGTCGTCGTGCTCACGCTGCGCGACGCGCGGATGTGCGCGCTGATGATCAGGCGCGGCGGCCCGCCGTACAAAGGTCGTTGGGCGCTCCCCGGTGGCTTCGTGGAGATCGACGAGGACCTCGAGACGGCAGCGAGGAGGGAGCTGGCGGAGGAGACCGGAGTTCAGGACGCCGAGGTCCGGCTCGAGCAGCTGGCGACGTACGGCGCTCCGGCCCGTGATCCGCGACACCGCACCGTGAGCGTGGCCTGGCTGGCGGTGCTGCCCGCCCCCACCGACCTCACCGCCGGCTCGGACGCCTCCCACGCGGCGTGGAAGCCGACCGACCAGCTCCTCTCCCGCGGGCGGCTGGCGTTCGACCACCGGCGGATCCTGGGCGACGCGGTGGAACGGGTGCGCGCCAAGCTCGAGTGCACCAACCTGGCGACGGCGTTCCTCGGGCGCGAGTTCACCATCGCCGCGCTGCGTGAGGTCTACGAGGTCGTCTGGGGTCAACCGCTCGATGCGGGCAACTTCCACCGGAAGGTCACGCGGACCGGCGGCTTCGTCGTGTCGACCGGGAAGCGCCGGTCGGCCGGCCGTGGGCGGCCGGCGAGCCTGTTCACCGCCGGGCCGGAGGAGTTCTTGAACCCACCGCTGACCCGTCGGTCGCTGGGGTAGGGACGGCTCGTGGAGGAGCTCGCTACCTCGGCGGGGGCCTTCTCTTGGCTGCCGGTGGGTGGGTCGGCGCGCTGGGCTGGGGCCGGTTGCCGGCCCGTGGACGCCGCTGGTCACGATCCGCACCTTCCAAGGCCCGTCCGGGGTGCATTTCGTGACCAGCGAGCGGATCGGATGGGTGGCCGGGGTGGTGCGCGGCTGGGTCAGCGGTGTCGGGGGTCGGTCTTGGGGTCGGGGACTGAGAAGTAGGTGTGGCCGTGGGGGCTGGTCCACCGGTAACGACCGTCGGCCAGCCGGGTGTAGGTCCAGGCGGTGAAGGTCTTGAGACGGTGGTGGCGTCGACACAGGCAGGCCAGGTT
>JAICKK010000085.1 GCA_025927955.1 Nocardioidaceae bacterium | reverse complement strand
GGTGAGCCCCTTGAACTGAGAACCGAGGCCGGTGGCGGCCAACACTGGGCAGATCCCATGGCCGCCACCGGGCAGTTCTCGTGACCGTCACCGGGCAGGTTTCATGACCACCCCTGGGCAGTTCCTACTGTCCCTTGACAGGCGAGCCTCACCGACGGGCGTGCCCGTCGGTGAGGGTCGCCCAACGCCTCGATTTTCACGCCCGGCAGGGCGCCCCGCAAGGGGGACGGATGACTCAACCAGCGTTGGGGGTCGGGCACCTCGACCAGCGTGGGTGGCGGGCACCTCAACCAGCGTGGGGGCGGTCGGTTCCTCCACGAGGGTGGGGGTCGGGCAGCTGAACCGGCGTTGGGTCTCAGGCGGTGAGCACGATCTTGCCCACGTGCTCCCCGGCCTCCATCATCCGGTGTCCCTCGCGGGCGTCCTCCAGCGGCAGGGTGGCGTGCACCAGTGTCCGGACGGACCCGTCGGCCACCAGCGGCCAGACGTGCTCGACGACCGAGGCGCAGATCGCCGCCTTCTCCTCGACCGGGCGTGCCCGCAGCGACGTCGCCGTCACCGCCGCGCGCTTGCGCATCAGGGCGCCGAGGTCGATCTCGGCCCGGGTCCCGCCCTGCATGCCGATGACGACCAGCCTCCCCTCGGTGGCCAGCGCGGCCAGGTTGCGCTCGAGGTACCTCGCGCCCATGTTGTCCAGGATCACGTCGGCCCCGCGGCCGTCGGTGGCGGCGCGGACCTCCTCGACGAAGTCCTGCTCGCGGTAGCTCACCGCGACGTCCGCGCCCAGCGTGCGGCAGACCTCCAGCTTCTCCGGCGACCCGGCGGTCGCGACCACCCTCGCGCCCAGCACGTGCGCGAGCTGGATCGCGAAGGTGCCGATGCCTCCGGCGCCGCCGTGCACCAGCAGGGTCTCGTCGGGCTGGAGCGCGGCGACCATGAACACGTTCGACCAGACCGTGCACGCGACCTCCGGGAGGGCTCCGGCCGTCACCAGGTCGATGCCGTCGGGGACGGGCATCACCTGACCGGCGGGGACGAGCACCTTCTCCGCGTAGCCGCCGCCGGCCAGCAGCGCGCAGACCTCGTCGCCCGCCGACCAGCGGTCGGCGTCGGCTCCCACGGCGCTGACGACGCCGGAGCACTCCAGGCCGAGCACCTCGGACGCCCCCGGGGGAGGCGGGTAGTGCCCCTGCCGCTGCAGGGTATCGGCCCGGTTGACCGCGGTCGCGGTCATGTCGAGGACGACCTCGCCGGGCCCCGGCGTCGGGTCCGGGAGGTCGGCGACGACGAGGGCCTCGGGGCCTCCGGGCTCGGGTGCGATGACGGCGCGCATGCCGGTCACCCTACGGCGGCCGCTGGCGGCAGCGGGAGGTCAGTCGACGTCGACCAGGCGCTCCTCGTCCTCGTCGAGGTCCACGGCGACGTCGACGTCGTCCTCGCCCGCCCACCGCTCGGCGAGCGCCGTCGCCGCGGCGGCGAGCTGCTCGAGGCGGGCCGGGTCGGCCCCGTGCAGGCCGGCGGCGTACCCCAGCAGGTACGTCGTGATCGGGGCGGCGGGCCGCTCCACGTTGTGCGCGGCGTCACGGGCGAGGTCGAGGACGAGTCCCTCGTCGACCTCGGCCTCGATGTCGAGGGCGTCGCACAGCTCGTCGATCCAGTCGTGCAAGGTCACCGCTCAAGCGTGGTCCTCGTCGGGCGATCTGGCAACCCGTCGAGCGCGTCGAGGTCGGCCCAGGTGTCGACGTCGCGGGTCTCGTCGCCGACGCCGGGCACCTCCAGGAGCCGGAGGCCCTCGACCAGCCGCCGCATCGACAGGCCGCGCTCCCCGGCGGCGTCGGTGGGGCGGGCCGCGACCAGGGCCGAACGGCGGTAGACCGCCGCCAGGGTCTGCCGGTGCCCGGTCGCGTCGACCAGCACGGCCCCGTCCGCCCCGCCGCCGGGGTCACGGAGTGCGTCGAGCAGCCGCTCGAAGGTCGCCGCGCCGACCCTCGGCATGTCGACGGCCAGGGCCGCCACGAGCGCCGGCGGGTGCGGGAACCGGTCGACGCCGGCCAGCAGCCCCGCCGCCGGCCCGCCGCGCGGTGGGTCCTCCACGGTCCACAGCACCGGACGGGAGGTGTCGACCCGCTCACCGACCACGACCACCTCGTCCGCGTGGGCGACCGCGGCGAGGGCGTGCTCGAGCAGCCGCACGCCGTCGACCCGCACCGCGGCCTTGTCCACCCCGCCCATGCGTGTCCCGGTGCCCCCGCTCAGCACGACCGCGCCCCAGCCACGGGCGGGCGCGTGAGGGGGCGACGACGTCGAGGGGCTCACCCGCGCGATTCTCGCAGCCGCCGCGCGAGCCGACGTCTGGCAGGCTGGGCGGGTGAGCACGCTGAGCCTGGCCCTCCTCCAGCAGGCCGCCTCCCTGGACCCCGCCGCCAACCGTGACGCGCTCGGGCCGCTCGGTCACCGGCTCGGGCCCGCCACCGACCTGGTGGTGCTGCCGGAGGCCTTCATGCGGGACTTCGGCCGACCCGGCTCCGACATCGGCCCCTTCGCCGAGCCGCTCGACGGCCCGTTCGTCGAGGCCCTGGCCGGGTTCGCCCGCGAGCACGAGACCACCGTCGTCGCCGGCATGTTCGAGGCCAGTGCCGACCCGGGCCGCCCGTACAACACGCTCGCCGTCGTCGACGCCGGCGGTCTGCGGGCGTCGTACCGCAAGATCCATCTCTACGACTCCTTCGGCTACCGCGAGTCCGACCGGCTCTGCGCCGGTGAGGTGCAGCCGGTGACGGTCGAGGTGGGCAGGGTCACGGTGGGGTTGATGACCTGCTACGACCTGCGGTTCCCCGAGCTGGCCCGGGAGCTGGTACGGCGCGGCGCGCAGCTGCTCGTCGTGCCGTCCGCCTGGGTGGCGGGACCGGCCAAGGTCGACCACTGGGTGACGCTGGTGCGCGCGCGGGCCATCGAGAACACCGTGTTCGTCGCGGCCGTGGGTCAGCCGGGCCCGCGCTACAGCGGCCACAGCCTGGTGGTGGGGCCCGCGGGCGAGGACCTGGGCCGTCTCGGGGACGGCCAGGGCGTGCTCACCGCCCGGGTCGACACCGGCGACCTCGACCGGGCGCGCCGGGAGAACCCGTCGCTGCTCAACCGCCGCCTGTGAGCCGCACCGGGCGCGGTAGCGTCACCGGCATGGCCCGTGACCCGAAGACCGCCGACGTGGTCGCCGAGATGGTGGCGAACGTGCTGCAGGTCGGCGTCCAGCCCGGCGACCGGGTGGCCGTCGGCGACGCCGTGGTGCTGCTGGAGTCCATGAAGATGGAGATCCCCGTGCTGGTCGAGCAGGCCGGCATCGTCACCGCCGTCAAGGTCGGACCCGGCGACGTCGTCCAGGAGGGCGACGTGCTGGTGTCCCTGCACCTCTAGACTCACGCCCGAGGCGCGGCCCACGGGCGGCGCCTCGGAGGGGTGCCGGAGTGGCCGATCGGAACCGCCTTGAAAGCGGTCGCTGGCAGAGATGTCAGCCGCGGGTTCGAATCCCGCCCCCTCTGCGGCTGGCTGGTCGGTGAGGTCTAGTCGGAGCCGCCGAGCTCCATCGCCACGGAGTCGTAGACGAGGTCGTTGATCCGCTGCCGGTGGTGCTCGAGGTCGACGCAGAGCCGCTTCAGGTCAGCGCGCACCGCGTCGGTGTCCGGCGCCTCGAGGACCTGGGTGCCGAGCTCGGCGAGCCGGCGCAGCAGCGTGGTGCGCTCGCGCACCAGGGTGCCCTCGCGGGAGGCCAGCGAGGCGTCCTCGACGCGGGTCCACTCCGCGCCGAGCGCGTCGCGGACCGCGTTGAGGCGGTTGCGGACCAGTCGCCGCCAGAAGCTGTGACGGCGGGGGGTGTCGAGTGCCTGCTGGAGGCCGAGCAGGGCGTGTTCCAGACCGGTCATGTCTGACCACCTTCACCTGGCGGGCTTCTGAGTGTGACCCGGACCACCATGTCGACGCAAGGGCGGTCCACGGCTCCGGCCGGCATTTGGACCCGAGCGGGGTCCTCGGCTTGAATCGTCGGCGTGTCGTCGACGTACCGGTTCTCCGCCTCCTTCGCCGTGCGGCTGATGGGGGTCGGCCTGGTCCTGGTGGGCCTGGCCGTCCTCGTCCTGGTGGGGCTGGTCCTGGCGCTGTCCCTGCCGGACCCGGCGATGCCGCTCGTCGTCGTCGCGGGCGCCACCGCCGTCGTGCTGCTCGGCGTGCTGTCGGTACGGCGGGGGGCCGTCGTGCGGCTCGACGAGGCCGGCTACCGGGTCCGGCTGGTGCGCGGTGCCGGTGTCCGCGCGGCCGAGTGGCGGGCGGTCGAGGACGTGGTGGCGACGACGATCGCCGGCGACCGGTGCGTGGTGCTGCGGCTGCGCGACGGCCGGACGACGACGGTGCCGGTCACGGTGCTGGAGGGCCGGGCCGAGGACTTCGTCGCGGACCTGCAGCGGCACCTCAACCGGGGCCACGGGTACCGACCGGTGCCCGGGCGTCGCTGAGCCGAGCGCACCGGCCGATTCGCTCCGCTGCGTGGCGGCCCGGTACCCTGTCCGGGTTGTCTGGAGGTGTCGCCTAGTGGCCTATGGCGCCCGCCTGCTAAGCGGGTTGAGGGTTACCCCCTCTCGCGGGTTCAAATCCCGCCACCTCCGCCGCCAGATGCTGACCGCTGACGTCAGCCGCGCGCACGCGACGCGTCGACGGCCCCCACCGGCAGGGTGGGGGCCGTCCCGCGTCGGCGGGTGGCCGGCGCCGCCCGCCGGGTGCGGTGAGGCCGGGACCACCTCGTAGGGTGCCCGGGTGAGACATGGACAGCGCAGAGGGTGGCGTCGCCGGTGACTGCCGCGCAGCGGCCGCCCGACGCGTTCGCCGCGATGATGCGCGACTCGCACCTGCTGGCTCCCCACGACCTGCCCGGCTTCGTCGCGCGGCACGGTGACCACCTGGGGCTCGGGGAGGCGCGGATGTACCTCGCCGACCTCCAGCAGCAGGCGCTGGTGCCGTTCGAGCCGACGGCCGGCCCGGCCACGGGCGAGCACCCCGTGGTGCTCGGCGTGGACTCGACGCTGGCCGGGCGTGCCTACCAGCACTTCGAGGCGGTCCGTCACGAGGGCACGGACGGACGTGCGCGGGTGTGGCTGCCGCTGCTGAACGGCACCGAGCGCCTCGGCGTCCTCGGCGTCACCGTGGACGCGGCCGACGACATCGCGGAGGGCACCGCGACCGGGGACCGGCTGCGGCACTTCTCGGCGGTCGTCGCCGAGCTGGTGATGACCAAGACGCTCTACGGCGACACGGTCGTCCGGCTGCGCCGCGCCGTACCCATGGGGCTGGCCGCCGAGATCCAGTGGTCGCTGCTCCCGCCGCTGACCTTCGCCGACGAGAGGGTCATCGTCGCGGCCGCCCTGGAGCCCGCCTACGAGGTCGCCGGCGACTCGGTGGACTACGCGGTCGACGCGGACGCGACGAGGTTCGCGGTCTTCGACGGGATGGGCCACCAGCTCCGCAGCGCGCAGCTAGTGAGCCTCGTCGTCGCGGCCTACCGCAACGCCCGGCGCACCGGACAGACCCTGGCGCAGACCGCCCGCCACATCGACCAGGTGGTGACCGAGGTGTACGGCGGGGAGGCGTTCACGACCGGCCTGCTCGCCGAGCTGGACACGACGACGGGCCTGCTGAGCTGGGTCAGCGCCGGTCACCTGCCGCCGCTGCTGCTGCGGCACGGCCGGCTGGTCAAGACCCTGGAGCTGCAGCCGGAGCTCCCGTTCGGCGTCGGGCTCACCCCGCTCGGCGGGGCCGGTCCGGAGCCGGTGGTGCGCGTGGGCACCGAGCAGCTCGAGCCCGGCGACCACCTCCTGCTGTTCACCGACGGCGTCGTCGAGGCGCGCTCGCAGACGGGGGAGCCCTTCGGTGCCCAGCGGCTGAGCGACCTGATGGTGCGCAACCTCGCGGCCGGCCTGACTGCGCCGGAGACCATGCGGCGTGCCGTCACCGCGCTGCTCGAGCACCAGGGCGGCGACCTGGCCGACGACGCGACGATGCTGCTGGCGCAGTGGCGGCCGGATCATCCCAGGATGCTGCTGCCCTGAGCACCCGCCGGGACCCCGGCTGCGGGCACCGCGTCCCGATGCTCCGAGAACGGGACGCCTGCGCAGGTATCAGGCGTCGCCCCACCGGCTCCTCCGGTGGTGTGCGGCCACGGGGGTGCCGCGCCGGCGGCCGGCACAGGGCCGTCGACGGGCCGGGGGACCGGGACCTGCCTGCCGGATCTCCCGGCGGGCAGGTCCACCCGCCCGCCGGTCCGGCGGACCGTGACGGCGGGCCGCGGGCTCCCTATGCTCGAGCGACGGGACGAACACACGGGCGCACGAACACACGGGCGGACGAACACACGGGCGGACGAACACACAGGCGCAGGTGGAGGCACGGATGACGAAGCCGGACCCCAGTGGGGTCGGCCACCGACCCTCGGGGCGGTCCCGCGCGGAGGCCACGCTCGTCGACCGTGCGGCGGCGGCCTTCGTGGCCTACCGCGAGGGCGACCGGGCGGCCTTCGACGAGCTGGTCGGCCTGGTGACCCCGTTGGTATGGCACACCGTCCGGGCCCAGGGCGTGGACGTGGCCGCGGCCGAGGACGTCGTGCAGACCATCTGGATGCGGCTGCTGCACGGCAGCAGCACGATCCGTGACCCGCAGAGCGTCGTCGCCTGGCTGCTGACCGCGGCCCGGCGGGAGTCCTGGCGGGTCGTGAAGCGGGCGCGCGCGGACGTGGTGCGGACCGCGAGCCTCAGCGGCGCCGACGGTGAGCCCGCGGTCCGGCTGCCGGCGCAGCGGGGCGACGCGCCCGAGGAGGTGGTCGTCCTCGAGGAGCGGCAACGCCGGCTGTGGCAGCACGTGGAGTCGCTCTCGCAGCGGTGTCGCGAGCTGGTCCGGGTGATCGCGTTCGCCGACCGTCCCGACTATGCGCTGATCGCGTCGTCGTTGGGCATGCCCGTGGGCAGTATCGGGCCGACCCGCGGTCGTTGCCTGGCACGGCTCCGTCGGGAGCTGGCCTCCGATCCGCAGTGGGAAGGAAGTGAGCCGTGATGGACGACGAGGAGACGCTGGCCGACCAGCCGCTCGACGACGCCGACGCGGCGATGCTGCACCTGGTCCGTGAGGCCTACGACGCCTCCGACCCGGTGCCTGCCGGCCTCGTGGACCGGGTCCGCTTCGCGCTGGCGCTGGAGGCGATGTTCGAGGAGGTGGCCGCGATGACCCGCACCCCGACGGACGCCCTGGCGGTGCGCAGCGGGTCGACGGCGGTCCGCACGCAGACCCTGACCTTCTCCGCCGAACGGCTCACGGCCATGGTGAGCGTGACCAGGTCCGGCGCCGAGGGGCTGCGGCTCGACGGCTGGCTGGCGCCGCCCACGCTCCGGCGGGTGGTGCTGCGCCTGCAGGCCGGCGGCGAACGGCGGGCCACGGCCGACGAGGAGGGGAGGTTCGGCTTCCATGGCCTCGCCGAGGGGTTCGCCCAGCTGCGCTTCTTCGACGAGGAGGATCCCCGCAACGCGGTCGTCACACCGGTGTTCCAGCTCTAGCGCGCCGGCGCAGGAGGAGTGCGCGAGGAGGGCGCGAGGAGGGTGAGGAAGGCTTGCGTTGCACAACTACGCAACGGCAGGGTGGACCCGGCGCTACCCGCGCCGGGTCGTCGCGGGTAGCGTCCTTCGCACGAGCGGCCCGGTGAAGCACCCCCATACGGGACGAAGCGGGCGCAGCAGGGAGGATACTCAGCGGCGCGGATAGCGCCACTCTTGAGCAGATTCTGCAGAATCGTGCAGTGCATACTCCTGCGGGGCGATTTGGTGGCTCCCCGTGCGGTCGGCCCCCGACACTAGAGGCAGGCGGGCAACCCTGGGCCCCCGGAATGCACGAGGAAACAACCATGAACCAGCACCGCACGGCAGTCCGGTGGTTCGCTGGCCTTCTCCTGGCCGGCGCGATCACCGGGGTCGGTATGGCTCCGGCACACGCGGACACCTCCTGGAACGGCACCACGTCGTCCGCGCAGAAGATCACCTCTTCTCACATGCGACCCGCGGACACCGCCTGGAACGGCACCTGAGGAGGCCCCTGACGCGCGGTCAGCCCCACCCCCCTGGGGCTGAGCGCCATCCCCGGTCGAGAACGACGAACGAGTCCCCCCCGGCCTGTTCGCCTCAACGCCACGTCCCCCCGGCGAGTTCTCGACCAGCGAGGGCAGTCACCATCGGTGGCTGCCCTCGCGGCACGTCCCGGGCTCCGCCGGGACCGTGCAGGCGGCTCCAACGGCGTCAGCCGGCCGCCCGGTCGCTGTGCGGCTCGGCCACCGCGTCGCGGTCCTCGTGAGGCGTGCCGTCCGGACCGTCGAAGACCCGGTCGTCACCGGCCTTCTCGGCGGCCACCGGGGACTCGTTCTTCATGGCGTAGCCGAGCTGGAACCGCGTCTGCACGCCGTACTCGTCCTTGAGGGCGGCGATATAGCCGGCATAGGTCCGCGTGCTCACCCCGAGCCGCTTGGCGCTGGCCGGGTCGCTGTACCCCTCGACGAGCATCCGGATCGTCATGGCCCGCACGTCGGCCGCGATGTTGCGCTCGGCCTGGTTGCCGCTGAGGTTGAACGGCTGCGCACGGTCCCAGAAGCGCTCGAAGATGTCGACCAGGTAGGCCACCAGGGACTTGTCGTGGATGGCGATCGCCACGTGGTGGTTGTCGGAGGCGGGCACGACCGCCACCTGCCGGTCGATGACGATGAGGCGCCGGAAGAACTCGTCGAGGGTGCGCACCTCCGCGCCCCGGGCGACGGTCTCGGCGACGTACTCCCGGGTCGCGGGACTGTGCCGGGCCGAGTGCTGGTAGAGCGTCCGCATCTTCACGCCGCGCTCGAGGGCCTTCATGTCGCGGCTCTCGGAGACCGCGAGCGCCTTGGCGGGCCGGCGGCCGTGGGGCTGGGCGCTGAGCAGCTCCTCGCGGGAGTCGCTGACCGCGGCATGGATGAAGCTGTCGATCTTGTCCAGGCCGTGGATCTCGGTGATGGGGCTGACCGCCGCCTGCTGCAGGGTCCGGAACATCTGCCCCAGCTCCCCGAAGGTGTCGGCCCAGCGCGCGGACTCGGCGAGCATCTCGGCGCCCTGCACCCCCAGGGGCACCACGATCTGGGCCTGCACGGCGGTGGGGTCGACCGGGTAGTAGACCTCCGCGTCCTCGTCGTGGCGCAGCAGGCCGATGTCGAGCAGCAGGTCGAGCGCGGGCCGGCGGCGCGGCCCGCCGAGCTGCGGGTCCCGGGTCGACAGTGAGCCGCGGGAGACCGCCTGGGCATAGATCTCGGTGGCCGACGTCTCGAGGAGGCGCCGTTCATCGGTCCCGTAGCTGTTCCGGCTCAACCGGCGGCCCTCGTGCTCACCGCGTCAGTATGACGCAGGAGGGCGCTCGGCCGGGCGGGAAGTCGGTCAGCCGCCGAGCCGGGCCTTGAGCGCGTCGAGCTCGGTCCAGAGTACGGCGGGCAGGTCGGCGCCGAACTTCTCGAACCACTCGGTGATCTGGGGGATCTCGGCGCGCCACTCCTCGACGTCGACGGCCAGCGCCGCGCGCAGCGCCTCCTCGGACATGTCCAGGCCGTCGGTGTCGAGGGAGCCGGGGGTCGGGACGTAGCCGATCGGCGTCTCGACGGCGTCGGCCCGGCCCTCGAGACGCTCGATGACCCACTTCAGGACGCGGCTGTTCTCGCTGAACCCGGGCCACAGGAAGTCACCCCGGGGATCGCGGCGGAACCAGTTGACGTAGTAGATCCGCGGCAGCAGCGCCTCGTCGTTGTCCTTGCCGACAGTGATCCAGTGGTTGAGGTAGTCGCCGGCGTTGTAGCCGATGAACGGCAGCATCGCCATCGGGTCGCGACGGACCACGCCGACCTGCCCGGTCGCGGCCGCGGTGGTCTCCGAGCTCAAGGTGGCGCCCATGAAGGTGCCGTGGGACCAGTCGCGCGCCTCGGTGACCAGCGGCACCGTGGTCTTGCGCCGGCCGCCGAACAGGATCGCGTCGATCGGCACGCCGCGCGGGTCGTCGTACTCGGGAGCCAGGATCGGGCACTGCTTGATCGGCGTGCAGTAGCGGCTGTTCGGGTGCGACGACAGCTCTGGGCTGTCGGGTGTCCACGGCTCGCCCTTCCACGAGGTGGCCCGGGCCGGCGGGTTCTCCATGCCCTCCCACCACACGTCCCCGTCCTCGGTGAGGGCGACGTTGGTGAACACGGAGTTGCCGTGCTCGAGGGTCCGGATCGCGTTGGGGTTCGTCTTCTCGTTGGTGCCGGGAGCCACGCCGAAGAAGCCGTACTCCGGGTTGACGGCGTAGAGCCGGCCGTCGGGGCCGATGCGCATCCACGCGATGTCGTCGCCGAGGGTCTCGACCTTCCAGCCCTCGATGCTCGGCGCCAGCATGGCCAGGTTCGTCTTGCCGCAGGCGCTCGGGAACGCGGCCGCGACGTACTTGGTCACCCCCTCCGGGCTGGTCAGCTTCAAGATCAGCATGTGCTCGGCGAGCCAGCCCTCGTCGCGGGCCATCACGCTCGCGATCCGCAGCGCGTAGCACTTCTTGCCCAGCAGCGAGTTGCCGCCGTAGCCCGACCCGTAGGACCAGATCGCCCGCTCCTCGGGGAACTGGACGATGTACTTGGTGTCGTTGCAGGGCCACGAGACGTCCTGCTGCCCCGGCTCCAGCGGCATGCCGACCGAGTGCAGGGCCGGCACGAACCGGGCGTCGAGCTCCTCCATCCGCTTGAGCACCGAGGACCCCATCCGGGCCATCACCCGCATCGACGCGACGACGTAGGCGGAGTCGGTGATCTCCACGCCGAACATCGGCTGCTCGGCCTCGAGGTGGCCCATCACGAACGGGATGACGAACATCGTCCGACCCCGCATGCAGCCGCGGTAGAGGTCCATCATGACCGCCTTCATCTCCGCCGGCGCCCTCCAGTTGTTGGTCGGCCCGGCGTCACGCTCCTCCACGCTGCAGATGAACGTGCGGTCCTCGACCCGGGCGACGTCGGTGGGGTCCGTGCGCGCCCAGAAGGAGTTCGGCTTGCGGGACTCGTCGAGCCGGGTGAAGGTCCCCGACGCCACCAGGGAGTCGGTCAGCTCGACCCACTCCTGCTCCGAGCCGGTGCACCAGTGCACCCGGTCCGGCTCGGTGAGGGCGGCCACCTCGGCCACCCAGGACACGATGCCCTGGTGTGTGGTGGGGGCAACGCTTGGCTCGACGGGCATGCTCGACCGGTTCCTCTCGCCGCGGGGGTGAAGTGCTGGTGAATGTAGTCACAAGCAGCCCTCGGCGGCTATTGGATCGGTCAAAGTGCGGGCGCCGTTTCCCTGGGCCCCCAGGGAAACGTGCACACCCCCTGTGTTGCAACGGCAGGGGTGTGCCAGATTCGCTGGGCCCCCAGGGAAACGTGCGGCCCCCCGAGCGCCCGCTACCAGCGCGGGTGGATCTCGGCGCGCAGGTGCCGGTCGTAGATCCGGGTTACCCCGGCGTCGAAGGCCTCGCCGAGGGGCGGCACCCGACCGGCCGCCGCGTTGCTGCGCGCCTGCTCGACGTTGCGGGCGCCCGGGATCACGGTGGAGACCGCGTCGTGCTGCCACAGCCAGGCCACCGCCGCCTGGGCCGGGCTGACGCCCTCGGGCGCCTCGGCGCGCACCAGCTCGGTGAACTCGCGTGCAGCCTGGAGCCCGGTGCGGTAGTCGACGCCGGAGAACGTCTCACCCACGTCGAACGCGCTGCCGTCCCGGTTGAACGAGCGGTGGTCGTCCGCGGCGAAGGTCGTGTGCTCGTCGTACCTGCCCGAGAGCAGGCCGGAGGCGAGGGGGACGCGCACGATGAGGCCCACGCCGGCGTTCGCCGCGGCCGGGAAGACCTCCTCCACCGGCTTGAGCCGGAACGCGTTCGCGATGATCTGGACCGTCGCGACGTGCGGACGCGCTATCGCGGCCAGCGCCTCCTCGGCCTTCTCCACGCTCACGCCGTACGACGCGACGGCACCCTCCTCCACCAGCGTGTCGAGCGCGTCGTACACGGCGTCGTCGGAGTAGACCGCCGAGGGCGGGCAGTGCAGCTGCACCAGGTCGAGGGTGTCGACGCCCAGGTTGTGCCGCGACCGGTCGGTCCAGGCGCGGAAGTGGTCCAGGACGTAGCTCTGCGGCACCTGCTCGGCCCGGCGGCCCATCTTGGTGGCGACGGTGAGATCGGCGTCGGGATGGTCGGCGAGGAATCCGCCGATGAGGCGCTCGCTGCGGCCGTCGCCGTAGACGTCCGCGGTGTCGAAGAACGTCACCCCGTCGTCGACCGCCGCCTCGAGGACCGCCCGGGCGTCCTCCTCGCGGACCTCGCCCCAGTCCGCGCCGAGCTGCCAGGTGCCCAGGCCGACGACGGAGACGGTGCGGCCGGTCCGGCCGAGTGTGCGCTGTTCCACGGTGGTCCTCTCGTTGCGGGGGAAGGTCAGCTCAGCCGGCGCCAGGAGTCGCCGGCCTCGTCGTGCCCGTGCGCGGCCATCAGCATCAGCCCGCCGTCGACGGCGAACGACGAGCCGGTGACGTAGGCCGAGCGGGGCGAGGCCAGGAACGCGACGACGGAGGCCACCTCGTTGACGTGCCCGGGACGGCCGAGCGGGTTGCCGGGCCGCTCGGTGTGGTAGGCGTCCTCGGTGGCGGCGCCCGTCATCTCGGTCGCGATCTCACCGGGCGCCACCGAGTTCACCAGGATGTCGTGCTCCCCGAGCTCGAGGGCCAGGACCTCGGTGAGCATGCCGAGCCCCGCCTTCGCCGCGCAGTACGGCGCGGCGCCCAGCCGGGGCACGTGCTCGTGCACGCTGGTGATGTTGATGATACGGCCGCCCTCGCCCTGGGCGATCATCCGGCGGGCCGCCGCCCGCGCGCACAGGAACGGCCCGTCGAGGTCGGTGGCGACCACCTTCCGCCAGTCCTCGAAGGTCATGTCCACCGCCGGCTGCGAGGTCCCGGTCCCGCCGCAGTTGACCAGCACACCGAGCGACCCGAGCCGGTCGGCGAGCTCCTCGACGGGCTCGGCGGCCTGCGGCGAGGCCAGGTCCTGCTGGACGACGAAGCCCCGCTGCCCGCGCTGCTCGACGTCCTCCCGGGTGGCGTGTGCGCCCGCCTCGTCGGTGTGGAAGGTGATGCCGACGTCGAAGCCCTCGGTGGCCAGCAGCTGGGCCACGGCACGTCCGATGCCCGAGTCGGCTCCGGTGACGACGGCCGTGCGGGGGTGTGCTCCGGTCATGCGCGTGCTCCTCGTGTGTGGCGTCGGTCTCTGTGCGGGGCGTCCCCACCGCCGGTCCGTACCCACCGTCGCACCGGGCAGTCCGCCGGGACGACACTGTCGCCATGGACCAACCGCATGACGACGACGGACGCCGCGAGGGCGCACCCTGGCCGGGGCTGCACGTGCTCGGAGAGCCGGACGGGCTGCGCCTCGAGGTGGTCGAGCACGGGGCAGGCGTGCACCGGCTGGTGCTGCCGACCGCGACCGGTCCGCGCAACGTGGTGCTCGGGCACCGCACGCTGGCGGAGCAGGTCGCGGGGACCGCCTTCCACGGCGCCACCATCGGCCGCTACGCGAACCGGATCGGCGGGGGACACCTCACGCTCGGCCCGTCGACGTACGAGCTGGACGTCAACGAGAACGGCAACACCCTGCACGGCGGGCCCGGCGGCTTCGACACGCGGGCGTGGACGACGGAGTCCGTGACGGGCTCCTCGGTGACGCTGTCGCTGGTCAGCCCCGACGGCGACCAGGGATTCCCCGGCGAGGTCACGGCGAGGGTGACCTACACCGTCGGGCGGGCCGAGGTCGCCATCGAGCTGTCCGCGACGACGACGGCGCCGACCGTGGTCAGCCTCACCAACCACTCCTACCTCAACCTCGCCGGGGAGGGCAGCGGCTCCGTGGACGGCCACCTGCTCAGCGTGCACGCCGACCACTACACACCGGTGGACGAGCGTCTGCTGCCCACCGGCGTGGTCGCGGCCGTGGACGGGACGCCCTTCGACCTGCGCGCCGCGACCCGCATCGGCGACGCCGTACGACGGGCGCACCCGCAGCTGCTGCCCGCCCGGGGCATCGACCACAACCTGGTGCCGACCGGGTCGGGCATGCGCGAGGTCGCCACCGTGGAGCGCGACGACCTCGCGATGAGCCTCGCCAGCGACGCACCGGGGCTGCAGGTCTACACAGGCAACTTCCTCGACGGGTCCGACGTGGGCACCGGCGGTCGCGTCTACCGGCAGGGCGACGGCCTGGCGATGGAGCCGCAGTCGTTCCCCGACAGCCCGAACCGGCCGGAGTTCCCCGACGTCACCCTGCGACCGGGGCAGACGTTCCGGCGGCGGATCACCTGGACGTTCCAGGGAGGGGCTCTGTAGGCGGCGCCCCTACCGGTTCCGGCGGCGTCTCGCCGATGCTGCCGGCCCCCGACCTCAGCGACCGGCCGGGCGCCCGGTGATCCGCACGCGGGCGCTGACCACGGGGTGGTCGGTCGTGACGTCGACCAGGTGGCTGCGGTCCTCGTTGTAGCCGGTGAAGTCGACGCCCTGGGAGCCGAAGATCCAGTCGACGGCCCGTGGCGAGCCGGGCCGGCACCGCCCGACGTTGCTGCCGCCGCGGGCCGCCAGCATCGGCGCCCCGCTGGTCAGCCGGCAGAAGTATCCGGCCCGCTCGTTCATGTCGCCGGTGATGAAGACCGGCAGGTCGCTGCCGTCGATGAGCCTGTTCGCCAGCCGGACCTCCAGCGCGGTCGCGAGCAGGCGGTAGTGCTGCTGATGGTGGAAGCGCCGGGTGTCGGCCGGGTTGTGGAAGTTCGCGAACCAGGCCTCCAGGCCGGTGCTGCGGCTGCGGAGCCTGACCACGGGCATCGCCCGGAGTCCGCCGTCGAAGTACGGGACCCTCACCACGTGCTTCTCGACGGCGACCCACCTGTCGCGCCGCCATCCCAGGGAGTTCTCGGAGTCGGGGCGGCTCATCGAGGAGCCGGGGTAGAAGTCGAGGTTCGTCAGCCGTCGCAGCGTCCGCAGCTGGCTGGTCTGCAGCTCCTGGAACCCCACCACGTCCGAGCCGTGGCGGCGGATCAGCTCGGCGGCGCCGTGCGCCCGCGCCGGGCCGGAGGCGTACCACGGCTTGGTCCCTCCGCTCGCGGTGTGGTTGGCGCCGAGCATGTTGAACGTGGTCAGGGTGAAGTCGAGGCTGGTGGCCGGCTCCGGGGCGGGCGGCACCGGCGGGGCGCTCGGGACCGTGCCGCCGCTGTGCCGGTCCGTCGGGGTCGGAGGCGTCGGCCTCGTCGCCGGGGCGGGCGTCGGGGACGTGGGGAGCGTGGGAGCCGTGAGCGGCGTGTCGGTGGGCACGGAGGGGGTCGGCGAGGGCGATGACGGCGTCGTGACGCCGGTCGCGGTCGGTGTGCCGGCCGGTGAGCTGGCCGGTGTGCCGGCCGGTGAGCTGGCCGGGGCCTGCTGCACGGCGCGCGAGGACGTCGGCTCCGTCCCGGTGTGCACGACGTACCCGGCCCCGAGGACCACCATCACGGCGAGGCCGACCCCCGTCGTCACCGCCGTGCGGTCAGGGCGCCACCTCACCGATTCACGATATCCCGCGCACCGCCGATGCGGAGCGCAAGCGTCGAACCGCACCCGGACGGCAACGTGCCGAGAACCCGGCTCT
>JAICKK010000037.1 GCA_025927955.1 Nocardioidaceae bacterium | reverse complement strand
GTGCTGCGCGAGGTCGTCCCGACGCTGCGGTCCTGGGCCGACGCGGTCGCCCCTCGGGAGGTGCTGCTGGCCGGCCCCCGGTCGTTCTGCGCCGGCGTCGAGCGGGCCGTGGAGACGGTGGAGCGGGCCCTGGACCGCTACGGCGCCCCCCTCTACGTCCGCAAGCAGATCGTGCACAACCGGCTCGTGGTCGGCAGCCTGCAGGCCCGCGGAGCGGTGTTCGTCGAGGAGCTCGACGAGGTGCCCGCGGGCAGCACCGTGGTGTTCTCCGCGCACGGCGTGGCACCCGAGGTGTGGGAGCGGGCACGGGCGCGTGACCTGCACGTCGTCGACGCCACCTGCCCGCTCGTGTCCAAGGTGCACACCGAGGTGCGGCGGTTCGGTGACCGCGGCGACACGGTGATCTTCATCGGACACGCCGGCCACGAGGAGACCGAGGGCACGATGGGCGAGCGGCCGGGCCGCACGGTGCTGGTCGAGACGGCCGCGGACGCCCGCACCGTCGAGGTCGACGACCCCGCCCACGTGGCCTACCTGGTGCAGACGACCCTCGCCGCGCACGAGGTCGAGGAGATCGTCGCGGTGCTGCGGGAGCGGTTCCCCGCCATCGCGGACCCGCCGTCGGACGACATCTGCTACGCGACCACCAACCGCCAGGACGCCCTGGCGTCGGTGGCGGCCGACGCCGACCTGGTGCTCGTGGTCGGGTCCGCGAACTCCTCCAACAGCCAACGGCTGGTGGAGACAGCGACCCGGCTGGGCACCGTCGCCCACCTGGTCGACGGGGTCGACGACATCGACCTCGAGTGGCTGGTCGGCGCCCGGACCGTCGGTCTGACCGCCGGCGCCTCGGCGCCGGAGCCGCTGGTCGACGGGATCGTCGAGGCCCTCGGTGGCCTCGGCACGGTGCGGGTCAGCACCCGCCAGATCGTCACCGAGAACGTCCGGTTCACACTACCCAAGGAGGTGCGCACGGCATGAGCATGCCTATGAGACAGGCCCTGACAATCGGGGCCTACCTGATGCGTCAGAAGCTGGCACGACGCGAGAAGTTCCCCCTGCTGGTCGAGCTCGAGCCGCTCTTCGCCTGCAACCTGGCGTGTGCCGGGTGCGGCAAGATCCAGCACCCCGCCGACGAGCTGCGCAAGCGGATGCCTGTCGAGCAGGCCCTGGCCGCGATGGAGGAGTGCGGCGCGCCGATGGTGTCGATCGCCGGCGGTGAGCCGCTGATGCACCCGCAGATCGACGAGATCGTGAACAGGCTGGTGGCGAAGCGGAAGTTCGTCTACCTGTGCACGAACGCGATGCTGGTGCGCAAGCGGTTCGACCGGTTCGACTTCAAGCCGTCGCCGTACTTCGCCTTCGTCGTGCACGTGGACGGGCTCAAGGAGCGCCACGACGAGTCGGTGTCGAAGGAGGGCGTGTTCGACGAGGCCGTCGAGGCCATCAGGTTCCTCAAGGACAAGGGGTTCACGGTCAACACGAACTCCACCTTCTTCAGCAACGACACGCCGCAGAACATCATCGACGTGCTGAACTACCTCAACGACGACCTCGGCGTGGACAGCATGCAGATCTCCCCGGCGTACGCCTACGAGAAGGCCCCCGACCAGGAGCACTTCCCCGGCGTCACCGAGACCCGCGAGCTGTTCAGCAAGGCGTTCGGCGGCGGCAACCGGAAGCGGTGGCGGCTCAACCACTCGCCGCTGTTCCTGGACTTCCTCGAGGGCAAGGTCGACTACGGCTGCACCGCGTGGGGCATCCCGAGCTACTCCCTGTTCGGATGGCAGAAGCCCTGCTACCTGATGTCGGACGGGTACGCCTCGACGTACCAGGAGCTCATCGAGACCACCGAGTGGGAGAAGTACGGCCGCGGCAAGGACCCCCGGTGCGCGAACTGCATGGCGCACTGCGGCTACGAGCCGACGGCGGTGCTCGCGACCATGGGGTCCCTCAAGGAGTCCCTGCGGGCCATGGTGGCCTGAGCCCGACCGGCGACCGTCGACCGGGGGCTGCCGGCGCTCACGCCCACCGTCGGGAGAGGCTCCAGTAGGCTCCCGGCGCGACGGCGCGCAGGGCGATCGGCAGCCGCATCCAGGACGGTACGACGACCTCGTCGCGGTCGGCCTCGACGGCTCGGACGAGCCGCGCGGCGACCCGGCCGGGCGGCATGAGGCGCGGCACCCGCCGTTCGTACGGAGCGCCGCGCCGGGTGAAGAAGTCGGTGTCCACCACGCCGGGGGCGAAGGTCGTCACCACCAGGTCCGTGCCCGCCAGCTCGGCCCGCAGACCAGCGGCGTAGCCGGCGAGCGCGGCCTTGGTGGCGCTGTAGGCGGCCTCCTCGGGAACCCCCAGGTGGGCCGCGACCGACGTCACGAAGACCAGGTGGCCGCTCCCCCGCGCGCGCATCCCGGGCAGCAGGGCAGCGGTGAGGCCGAGGGGCGCGCAGACGTTGACCGCGAGCAGGCGCTCCCAGTCGCCGAGGTCGACGTCCTCGGCCGCGCCGACCAGGCCGGCCCCGGCGTTGTGGACCACGACGTCGGGGACCGGGCGCTCGCCCAGCGCCTCCACCAGCGCCTGCGTGGACGCGGCACTCGCGAGGTCGGCGACGAGGAGGTCGCCACCGACCGCCTCGGCGGTCTCGGCCAGCCGCTCCTCGTCGCGGCCGGTGAGCGTCAGGCGGGCGCCGCGCGCCGCCATCGCCAGGGCGCAGGCGCGCCCCAGGCCGGAGGACGCACCCGTGAGCAGCACCCGCGCACCGCTGAGGTTGGTCACGCGGGTGACTGCTCGGGGAGCTGGCCCCGCGACTGGAGCTCCTCGGCCAGCCGCTGGGCGCGGAAGGCGAGGAGGAACACGCCGCCGACCATGATGACGATCGAGAGCACCTCGCCGACGACGCTCCACGGCGTCGAGGCGATCTCCTCCCCGAGGGAGGCGACCCCCAGTCCGATCGCCACCAGTGGGTCGCCGACGGTGATGATGCCCAGCGCCACGGACCCGAAGCGGCCCTGCTGGTAGGCGTTCTGGTTGAGCAGGAAGCCGGCCGGCCCGATGACGGCGATGGCGTACAGCTGCCAGTCCCCGAACACCGACGAGTCCAGCCTCTGCGAGGTCAGGCTGCGCACCAGTGCTGCGGTCGCGCCGTAGAAGACCGCGGTCGCGATCGCGAGGGGGATCGTGCGCACCTCGCTCGAGGCCACGGCGACGACCGCCAGGCACACGACGACGACCCCGACGAGACCGAGGCCGAGCGCCAGCGCGGCCGCTGAGGTGAACCGTCCGTTGCCGCCGCTCGGGTTGCTGACGACCAGGAACACCGACAGCCCGCTCAGCGCCATCACCACCCCGGCGACGAGCCCGCCGTCGACCTTGTGGTGCCCGAACGCGGACGCGACCAGGATGTAGAAGAGCACGCCGGTGACCAGCAACGGCTGCACCAGGATCAACGGCCCGAACCGCAGCGCGAGTACCTGCAGGGAGAACCCCAGGATGCCCAGCAGGACCCCGGACCGGAACGCCGTGAGCCGCACCAGGTCCACCAGCAGGGCCGGGCTCAGCGGCCTGCGCTGCCTGGTCTCGTGCGTCGCCCGGTGCTGGAGCACCCCGGCGGTGCCGAACGAGGCCGCGGCCCCCACGGCGGCGGGCACCGCGATCACCAGCTCGACCGCACTCATCCCAGGACCGCCTGCGCGTCGTCGAACGCCCGTCGTACGGCGGACTCCACGTCGCCACGCCGCAGCCCGAGACGGGTGTCGAGCATGATGCCCACTCCGGCGACGCCGTCGAAGACCACGATGCCGAACGTCAACGGGACTCCCTTCGTCAGGGGAAGGACCGGGTACAACGCTCGCACACGGGCGCCCGCCAACCAGCGCGGGCCACGCGCAGCCGGCATGAACGACACGATCGTGTTGAAGAAGGTGCTGCTGTAGACGGTGCGGGCGAACCAGCGGTGCCAGAGGTGCGGGACCCGCCCGGCGGCGGTCATCACGGCCGACGCGGCGTGGGCGTCGCCCCGGGCGGTCCGGATCAGCAGCTCCTGGTGGACGCGGCGCACGCGCTCGGGGAACGTCATCGGGCCCATGGGCAGGTCGATCGCCACCGATCCGGCCCAGTTCCCGAAGATCCGGTCCAGCCGCGGGGCCCGCATGGCCACCGGGACCATCGCACGCAGGGGCCGCCCGGGGTCGAGGAGGCCGGCCGGTCGCAGCAGCCGGTCCGCCGCGTCGGCGAGCAGCGCGATGACCACCTCGTGCGGGCGCACCGCCGACGCCCCGGCCATCCGCCTGAGCCGGTCCCAGGGCAGCGGGACGCCGACGACGTCGCGGCCCATGCCCAGTGCCCCCGCGTTGAGCGGATGGTGCGGCGCCGTGCCGCGGGCGGCCAGGGAGGCCAGCCCGCGGGTCAGCAGCCAGGGACGGAACCGGCCCTGCAGCTCCCTCGTCGGTGGGCGACGCTCGGTCAGCGGGTCGCCCGGCCGCACGTCGAGGAGGCGGTCCATGAGCCCGAGCGCCGAGATGCCGTCGCCCTGGCTGTGGTGCAGCTTGACGCCGAGAAGGACGGGCGAGCGGGGTCCCGCCGGTGGGCTGCGGCGGGCCAGCTGCATGGCCCAGGCGGGCCGCCCCGCCCGGAGCGGCTCGCTCCACAGCCGCCCCATCACCTGCCAGAGGTCGGCCGCGGGCGCGTCGGCGGCCAGCACCGTCTCCTGGACGTGGCGAACCAGGTCGACGTCGTCGTGCAGCAGCCAGCCGGCGGCCGCGGTCGACCGGGTCCTCCTCGTCGGAGGAAGGCCGGCGGTGCGCGGGGCGAAGAACCTCCGCAGCGCGGCCGCATCCGGCGTCTCGCCGCCCGCCTCCGACTCGAGCTCGAGCACCGCGCCGACCTCCTGCAGCCGAACGTCCGTCTCGCACCGCGTGAAGAAGGCGTCGGCCGGACGCATCGGCCAGGGCCGTGACGGCACCGGCGGGCGGGGCCGTGCGGCGGCGGCCTCCCGGAGCCGTCGTACCGACGTGTCGAGGTCGTGGTTCGCGACGTGCTCGCCGGTCCGCTGGCGCAGGGTGTCCAGGCCCTCGCGCCGGGCCGCGAGCGAGGCCACCAGGCTGCTCAGCTCGTCGAGACCCGAGCACAGGTGCGTCAGCCGGGCCACCTCCATGAGGTCGGCGTTCGCCGCGCCGTGGGCCGCGATCGGCTGGGCGCTCACCACGGGCACGCCCACGGCCAGCGCCTCCAGGGCGGTCGCCCCTCCGGCGTTGGTGAGCACGAGGTCGGCGGCGCGCAGCAGCATCGGCATGTCGTCGGTCCAGCCGACCGGCACCAGCGCGTCACGAGGCAGGCCGAGCCGCTCCAGCCGGTGCACGGTCTCCTGCTGGCGGCCGCAGACGGCCACCACCTGCACCGCGTCGGAGGCCTGCACCAGCGTGGTCACCTGCGCCTCGGTGTCCCCGAAGGCGTAGGCCCCGCACGAGACGGCCACGACCAGGGCGTCCTGGCGCAGGCCGAGCCGCTCACGGGCCTCCGTCCGGTCGCCGGGAGCGAATCGCGCGACCACGGGCGGCGCGGACACCTCCACGTGGGCCTCGGGCTCGGCGGCCTTGGCCACCGCCACCGCGGCCTCGTGCATCACGAAGGTCGCGTCGAGCTGCTCGTAGACCCAGAACGGGTGCGGGGCGAAGTCCGAGACCCAGGCCGCCGCCGGCACCTGCAGCCCGCGGTGGTCCTTGAGCCACGCCAGGCCCGAGCTGCCCAGTGGGTACGTGGAGAGCACCAGGTCGGGGTCGAAGCGGTCGATCTGGGTCTGCAGCCGGCGTCCGCACCAGCTGCCGGTGAACCGCTTCGAGGCCCGGCTGAACCAGCGGTGCCGCCACAGGTTCGCGTAGAAGAACTCGTACATCCAGGGCGTCGTCTCGACGTTGGACACGTAGATCGACCGGAACAGCCGTCCGACGCCTGGCCCCATCACGTCCAGGGAGTCCAGCCGGCGGATCTCGCTCCCTGGCCACACCCGGCCGACCGACTCCTCGAGCGCGGCAGCCGTGGCGTTGTGCCCACCGCCCATGTCGGCCGACAGCACGAGGACCCGATGCGGTGCGGGCTCACCGGTCTGCTGCATGCTCGCATCCTTACCCGTGGGCCGTCGGCGACATTCGCCGACCCCGCCGGTCAGGGCGCCGAGCCGGCGCGTCTGCACCTGTCGTGGGCGCCGAGCCGGCGCGTCGTGCCGGGCGGCGGGGCGTCAGGACCCACCGGCGAGATCGGGCAGCCCCTGGTGGGTCGCCACGGCCAGCCGGTTCCACACGTTGATGGTGGCCACCGCCATGAGCAGGTGCACGATCCCGGGCTCGTCGAACTGCGCGGCGACGTCGCTCCAGACGCCGTCGGGAACCCCGTGCTCACCGAGGCGGGTGACCGCCTCCGTGAACGCGAGCGCAGCCCGCTCCTGGTCGCTGAACAGCTCGGGCGCCTCGCGCCAGGCCGAGAGCACGTCCAGGCGACGCTGGTCCTCCCCGGCCTTGCGGGCGTCGCGGTGGTGCATGTCGAGGCAGTACGCGCACCCGTTGAGCTGGGATGCTCGGATCTTGACCAGCTCGTAGAGACCGTGGTCCAGGGTGCTTCCCCGCACATAGCTCTCCATCGCGAGGACCGCCTCCTGCGCCTTCGGGTCGACATGGTGGATGTCGAGACGCTGGTGTCCGTCCGTCATGAGCAGGTCCTTCCGGTGCCGGTTGGCTGGTTCGTGTCCCCGTGCCCATCGTGCCCATCGTGCACCCGAGCAGACATCCCTCCACCGCCGGATGGGGCGTACCCTCCGGACATGGACCTGACCGGTCACGCAGCCATCCATCCGGCGGTCGGTACGGCGGGCGACATCATGAGCTCGCCCCCGATCACGGTGCCTCTCGGCGCCACCCGCACCCAGATCGCCGACCGGCTGACCCAGCACCGGATCAGCGCCGTACCGGTCGTCGACGAGTCCGGCACGGTGGTCGGGCTGGTCAGTGAGCACGACCTGCTCTCGAAGGAGGGAGGCGGAGCCACCGAGCTGATGACGACCGCCGTCATCAGCGTGAGCGTCGACTCCCCCCTCGAGGACGTCCGGCACCTGCTCGTGGACCGCCGGATCCGCCGAGTCCCGGTGCTGCGCGACGGGCGGCTCGTGGGCGTGGTGAGCCGCGGTGACGTGGTGGCGACGATGGCGACCGAGTGGGTGTGCGGGGTCTGCGGGGAGTCCGTGCGCGGCGAGACGCGTCCGCAGAGCTGCCCGAAGTGCCAGGGCGGCCCGGAGCGCTTCGTGCACCAGGAGCAGCCCCCGGGCGCCTGAGCAGACCGGTGGTGCCCGTCTGTCGCGGTCACCCTGACCAGGAGGAGCATGATGGCGGACCAACCGGCCACCACAGAGGCGGAGCACCCGGGATTCCCCGAAACGGAGCCGGCGGAGACCCTGCGCGGCTACTACGCGCAGATGGCCCTGATCCGCTCGTTCGAGCAGCGCGCCGCCGAGATGTACCAACGCGCCAAGGTCGGTGGCTACTGCCACCTGAACCTGGGTGAGGAGGCGACCGTGGTCGGCCTCATGGCGGCGCTCGCGCAACGCGACTACCTGTTCACCAGCTATCGGGACCACGGCTACGCGCTGGCTCGTGGGATGGCCGCCGGACCGGTGATGGCGGAGCTCTTCGGCAGGTCGACGGGTGTCTCCAGCGGTCGTGGAGGATCGATGCACCTGTTCGACGAGAGGCTGCGCATGCTCGGCGGCTACGGCATCGTCGGCGGGCAGGTCCCACCGGCCACCGGCGCCGCCCTGGCGCTGACCTACCGGGGTGAGCCGGGAGAGGACGCCGAGGCGGTGATGTGCCTGCTGGGTGACGGCGCCACCAACATCGGCTCCTTCCACGAGTCGCTGAACCTGGCCGCGCTCTGGCGTCTGCCCATCGTCTACGTGGTCGTGAACAACGGCCTCGGCATGGGCACGCCGGTGGAGAAGTCGTCCGCGGAGCCGGACCTGTACAAGCGCGGCTGCTCCTACCGGATCCCCGGCGAGCGCGTGGACGGTGACGACGTCCTGGCCGTGCGGGAGGCGGCTCGGGCCGCGCTCACCCGGGCGCGCACGCAGCGGCAGCCCGGACTGCTGGAGACCGTGAGCTACCGGCTGCGCGGGCACTCGGTGGTGGACCCCGCCCGCTACCGGTCGAAGGAGGAGACCGACCGGTTGCGCAGCCTGGACCCGGTGCCGGCCTTCCGTGCCCGGCTGGTCGCCGCCGGGATCCTCGACGAGACCACCGCACAGCGGTTGGATGCGCAGGCCGAGAAGGACGTCGACGACGCCGTGCGGTTCGCCGACGAGAGCCCCGAGCCGCGTCCCGAGGAGCTGTTCGACCACGCGTACGCCACACCGGTCCCGAACACGCCGAGCCGGCTTCCCGGTGACCCCGTCGTCGAGGTGCCCGGGGCGGTGGGCTGACGATGGCCGAGACGAGCTACCGGCAGGCGCTGCACGACACCTTGCGCGAGGAGCTGCTGCGCGACGACTCGGTGATCCTGCTCGGCGAGGAGATCGGCGTCTTCGAGGGCTCCTACAAGATCACGGCCGGGCTGCTGAGCGAGTTCGGGCCGCAACGGGTCCTCGACACGCCGATCTGCGAGGAGGGGTTCGTCGGCGCCGCGGTCGGCGCCGCCATGCTGGGGATGCGGCCGGTCGTGGAGCTCATGACGATCAACTTCAGCCTGCTGGCGATCGACCAGATCGTGAACCACGCCGCGAAGATCCACGCGATGTTCGGGGGGCAGGTGTCGGTCCCGATGGTCATCCGGACGCCCGGGGGCGGCGGGCAGCAGCTGGCGGCGACGCACTCGCAGAACCTCGAGGTGTGGTACGCGCACGTGCCGGGCATGAAGGTGGTCGCCCCGGCCACCCCCGCCGACGCGAGGTCGCTGCTGACCGCGGCCATCCGGGACGACGACCCGGTGCTCGTGCTGGAGAACCTCGCCCTCTACAACACCAGGGGGGAGGTGCCGGAGGCGAAGGAGACCGTCCGGATCGGCACCGCGATGGTGGCCAGACCGGGAGAGGACATCACGGTCGTCGCCTACTCGAGAGCCACCGTCATCGCCCTCGACGTCGCCCGCCAGCTCGCGGAGCAGGGGATCTCGGTGGAGGTCGTCGACCTGCGAAGCCTGCGCCCGCTGGACCGCGAGACGATCTGCGCATCCGTCCGCAAGACCACCCGAGCCGTCGTCCTCGAGGACGACTGGCTGACGTACGGCGTGGGTGCCGAGGTGGCCGCGACCATCCAGGAGGGTGCCTTCGACTACCTCGACGCCCCGGTGCGCAGGGTGGCGGCCGCGGAGGTGCCGCTGCCCTACGCGAAGACGCTGGAGCTGGCCGCTCTTCCCGACGCGTCGGACCTGACCAGAGTCATCGGTGAGGTCCTCGACGCCACCCGGTTCTCGCGCTGAGGAGGCCGCCGTGCCCGATGTGTTGATGCCGCGCCTGTCCGACACGATGACCGAAGGTGTGCTGTCGGCCTGGCTCAAGCACGAGGGGGACGCCGTCCAGCGCGGCGACGTGCTCGCCGAGATCGAGACGGACAAGGCCGTCATGGAGCTGGAGAGCTACGACACCGGTGTGCTCACGCGGATCCTCGTCGCCGAAGGCACCACGGTGCCCATCGGAGCGCCGATCGCGGTGATCGGGGAGGAGGGTGCCCCACCGGAGCCCCCGCCCCCGCCGGCGCGCCCGGAGCCGGAGACCGCCGCCGTCCCCGCGGCCCCCGCCGCCGCGGCGGCGCTCGCCCCGGCGAAGCCGACCGGTCCGTCCGCCGCGGCGGACGTGCGCGCGACGCCGCTGGTGCGACGACTGGCTCGCGAGCACGACATCGACCTGGCCGCGGTGACCGGCACGGGCCCGAACGGCCGCATCGTGCGCGCCGACGTGGAGGAGCTCCTCGCCGGCGGGGCCCCGGCACGGCCGGAGCCGGCAGCGGTCCCGGTCGGGACGGGCGACGAGGAGGTCCCGCTTACCGCCCTGCGCAGGATCACCGCGGAGCGCCTGATCCAGAGCGCGGCGGCGCCGCACTTCTACCTCACCATGGCCGTGGACGCCGGCCCGCTGCTGGAGCTGCGCGCCGACCTGAACAGGCAGGTCTTCACCGGCGACGACCGGTGCAGCGTCACGGACCTGCTGGTCCGCGCCGTGGCCGTGACCCTGGCCGGTCACCGGCAGGTCAACGCCTCCTGGGCCGGGGACCGCGTGCTGCGACGTGGGCGCGTCAACGTCGGCATCGCCGTCGCGCTCGAGAACGGCCTCATCGTCCCGGTGGTCCGCGACGCGGACCGGAAGGCCCTCGCCGAGATCGTCACCGAGGCACACGCCCTGACCCGCAAGGCCCGGGCCGGGCGGCTCACTCCCGACGAGTTCTCCGAGGGCACGTTCACGATCAGCAACCTGGGCACGTTCGGCGTGGAGCACTTCACCGCCGTCATCAACCCGCCCGAGGCGGCGATCCTCGCGGTGGGGGGTACGGTCGACGAGCCCGTCGTCCGCGAGGGCCAGGTGGTGGTCCGGCCGATGATGCGCATGACCCTGACCAGCGACCATCGCGTCCTCGACGGAGCGGTCTCCGCGGCCTTCCTGCGCGACCTCGTGGACCTGCTGGGGCAGCCGTTGCGTCTCCTTGCGTGAGACGTGCCTGAGTCGCTGGCTGTCGGGACGGTTGTGCTCCCGCGGCCCTCCGAGTAGAACGGACAAAACGAACCTGCTGGGTCCTAGGGCGCGGCGTCTGTGTCCCAGCTGCTCCGGATCGTGTGATCGAGGTGGTGGCGTGACCGACGCCGACAGGGACCTGCTGGCTCCGCTCGTGCCCGGCGGTGAGCCCGTCGAGCAGCTGCTGCGCAAGGCGCAGTTCTTCGTCCCCGGAAGGCCGAGCCCCGACTACCGCGAGGTCCACCGGGAGGGGGGCCGGCAGGCCGAGGAGTTCTGGCACGAGCGCTGGCGCCACGACAAGGTGGTGCGCTCGACGCACGGCGTGAACTGCACCGGCTCCTGCTCGTGGAAGGTCTACGTCAAGGACGGGATCATCACCTGGGAGACGCAGCAGACCGACTACCCGTCGGTCGGCCCCGACTCACCCGAGTACGAGCCTCGGGGATGCCCGCGCGGGGCGTCGTTCTCCTGGTACACCTACTCCCCCTCCCGGGTGCGCTACCCCTACGTCCGGGCGCCGTTGCTGGAGATGTGGCGGGAGGCGCGACGGCGCGGCGAGGACCCGGTGACCGCGTGGACGGGGATCAGCCGGGACCCGGAGCGCTCCACCCGCTACAAGCAGTTCCGCGGCAAGGGCGGCTTCGTACGCGCGAGCTGGCCCGAGGTCGTGGAGCTGGTCGCCGCGGCGCACGTCGCGACGGTCCGCGACTACGGTCCCGACCGGGTGGTCGGGTTCTCCCCGATCCCGGCGATGTCGCAGGTCTCCTACTCGGCGGGCACCCGCTTCCTGTCGATGATCGGCGCGACCATCCTGTCCTTCTACGACTGGTACGCCGACCTCCCACCCGCCTCGCCGCAGGTCTTCGGCGACCAGACCGACGTCCCCGAGTCGGGCGACTGGTGGAACTCCTCCTACCTGATGCTGTGGGGCACGAACCTGCCGATCACCCGCACTCCGGACGCGCACTTCATGACCGAGGCGCGCTACAGGGGGCAGAAGGTGGTCGTGGTCAGCCCGGACTTCTCCGACCACACGAAGTTCGCCGACGACTGGCTGCCCTGCGCGCCCGGCACCGACGGGGCGCTCGCGATGGCGATGGGCCACGTGGTGCTCACCGAGTTCTTCCGGGACCGGCAGGTGCCCTACTTCACCGACTACGCCAAGAGGTTCACCGATCTGCCGTTCCTGGTGACCCTGCGCGAGCACGACGGCGGCTACCTGCCCGACCACTTCCTCACCGCGGCCGACCTTGAAGGCGACGCGGCCACCGCCGAGGGCGCCGCGCACAAGACGGTGGTCCTCGACGCCGACGGGACCCCGAGGGTCCCCAACGGCTCCCTCGGGTTCCGCTACACCGAGTCGGGCATGGGCCGTTGGAACCTCGACCTCGGCGAGGTCGACCCGCTGCTCACTCTCTACGGGACCCACGACGAGGCCGTCACCGTCGACCTGACCCGCTTCGACCTGGGCGAGACCGAGGGCGGCTCCGCGGTTCGCCGAGGCGTGCCGGTCACCCGTGTCGGCGGCCGATTGGTCACCACGGTCTTCGACCTGCTGATGGCGCAGTACGCCGTACCCCGCGCGGGTCTGCCGGGGACGTGGCCGAAGGGGTACGACGACCCGCAGCCCTACACGCCTGCCTGGCAGGAGCAGATCACGTCGGTGCCCGCCGCGGCGGCGGCCAGAGTGGCCCGCGAGTTCGCCCGCAACGCCGAGCTCTCCCACGGCCGGTCGATGATCGCGATGGGCGCGGGGACCAACCACTGGTACCACTCCGACCAGATCTACCGCACGTTCTTCACGCTGCTGATGCTCTGCGGGTGCGAGGGCGTCAACGGCGGCGGCTGGGCGCACTACGTCGGGCAGGAGAAGGTGCGCCCGCTGACCGGCTTCCAGAACCTCGCCTTCGGCCTGGACTGGCAGCGGCCGACGCGGCACATGACCGGGACGTCGTTCTTCTACCTGCACACCGACCAGTGGCGCTACGAGAGGTTCGGGGCCGGCGAGCTGGCCAGCCCCCTGGGCCACGGCCGGTTCGGAGGGCGCGCGTTCGCCGACTGCATCGTCGCGGCCGGACGGATGGGCTGGACACCCTCTCACCCCGCCTTCAACCGCAACCCTCTCGACCTCGCCGACGAGGCCGCCCGCGCGGGCCGGCCGGCCTCGGACCACGTGGTCGAGGAGCTCAAGGCGGGCAGGCTCAGGTTCGCCGACGAGGACCCGGACGACCCGGCCAACTTCCCCCGCGTGCTCACGATCTGGCGGGCCAACCTCCTGGGCTCCTCCGGCAAGGGGATGGAGTACTTCATGCGGCACTTCCTCGGCATCGAGGACGCCGTCCGCGCGGAGGAGACCCCCGAGGACGTTCGGCCGACCGAGGTGACCTGGAGGGAGCAGGCACCACGCGGCAAGCTCGACCTGGTCACCACGCTCGACTTCCGGATGACCAGCACGTGCACGCACGCCGACATCGTGCTGCCGGCGGCCACCTGGTACGAGAAGCACGACATCTCCACCACCGACATGCACCCGTTCGTGCACTCCTTCAACCCGGCCATCGCCCCACCGTGGGAGGCGAAGACCGACTTCGAGACGTTCCGGCTGATCGGCGAGGCGTTCTCCAGGCTCGCCGCCGAGCACCTCGGCACCCGCACCGACGTCGTCGCCACCCCGCTCATGCACGACACCCCCGACGAGGCCGCGCTGCCCGGTGGCAACACCCTGGACTGGAAGCACGGCGACTGCGAGCCCGTCCCGGGCCTCACCATGCCCAGGCTCGTCACGGTCGAGCGCGACTACGCCGCCGTGGCGCAGAAGATGGCCGCCGTGGGCCCGTTGCTCGACACCCTCGGCACCACGGTGAAGGGTGTCAACGTCAAGCCGGCCGTCGCGGTCGAGTTCCTGGCCAGGAAGAACGGCCGGGTCCGCGGGGGCGTCGGGGACGGACGCCCGGCGCTGACCCGTGACGTGCACCTGGCCGAGGCGCTGCTGGCGCTCTCCGGCACGACCAACGGCGCCCTCGCCGTACAGGGCTGGCAGGACCTGGAGAGGCGCACCGGTGTGCGGCTGGCCGATCTCGCCGAGGAGCGCGCCGAGGACCGGATCACCTTCGCCGACACCCAGGTCCAGCCTCGTGCGGTGATCACGTCGCCGGAGTGGTCTGGCAGCGAGACTGGCGGCCGCCGCTACGCACCGTTCGTGGTGAACGTGGAGCGCCTCAAGCCCTGGCACACGCTGACCGGGCGGATGCAGTTCTACCTCGACCACGAGTGGATGCAGGAGTACGGCGAGGCGCTGCCCGTCTACCGTCCGCCGCTGAACTATCTGCGCTTCTACGGGGACCAGGGAGTCGGCGACCCGGGACGCCCGGAGATCACCGTCCGCTACCTCACCCCGCACTCGAAGTGGTCGATCCACTCCGAGTACCAGGACAACCTGCACATGCTGCGGCTGTTCCGCGGCGGCCCGGTGATCTGGATGAGCCCGGCGGACGCCGCGAAGATCGAGGTCCGCGACAACGACTGGATCGAGGCGTTCAACCGCAACGGGGTGGTCGCCTGCCGCGCCGTGGTCAGCCACCGGATGCCGGAGGGCACGGTGTTCATGTACCACGCCAAGGACCGGCACCTGATGACGCCGCGCTCGGAGATCTCCGGCTGGCACGGCGGCGGTGACAACTCCCTGACCCGCCTCATCATCAAGCCGACCCATCTCATCGGCGGGTATGCCCAGCTCTCCTGGGGCTTCAACTACTACGGGCCGACCGGCAACCAGCGCGACGAGGTCACGGTGATCCGCCGCAGGTCCCAGGAGGTGCAGTTCTGATGTCCGGGCGTAGCGAGGAGGTTGAGGTGCGAGCCGCTAGGCGAGCCTCGAAACCCGGTCAGGTGTGCGCATGAGGGTCAAGGCACAGATGGCGATGGTGATGAACCTCGACAAGTGCATCGGCTGCCACACCTGCACGGTCACCTGCAAGCAGGTCTGGACCAACCGGCCGGGCACCGAGTACGTCTACTTCAACAACGTCGAGACCAAGCCCGGCATCGGCTATCCCAAGCGCTACGAGGACCAGGAGCAGTGGCACGGCGGCTGGACCCTGGACAGGAAGGGCCGGCTACAGCTTCGGGCCGGGGGTCGGCTGAGGAAGCTGCTCTCGATCTTCTACAACCCCGACCTGCCGTCGATCGACGACTACGGCGAGCCCTGGACCTACGACTACCAGAGGCTGATCGACGCCCCGCTCGGCACCGAGAACCCGACCGCGCACTCCATCTCGGCGCTCAGCGGACGCGACATGGACATGCAGTGGGGCGGCAACTGGGACGACGACCTCGCCGGTGCCACCGAGCACGCGGTGCGCGACCCGAACCTGACGAACATGGAGCAGCACGTCCAGATGGAGTTCGAGCAGGCGTTCATGTTCTACCTGCCGCGCATCTGCGAGCACTGCCTGAACCCGTCGTGCGTGGCGTCGTGCCCGTCGGGGGCGATGTACAAGCGCGACGAGGACGGGATCGTGCTCGTCGACCAGGACCGCTGCCGCGGCTGGCGGTTCTGCGTCTCCGGCTGCCCCTACAAGAAGGTCTACTTCAACCACCGCACCGGCAAGGCGGAGAAGTGCACCCTGTGCGCACCGCGGATCGAGGTCGGCCAGCCCACCATCTGCTCGGAGACCTGCGTGGGCCGGCTCCGCTACCTCGGCCTGATCCTGTACGACGCCGACAAGGTGCTCGAGGCCGCGGCCAGCCGGGACCCGCACGACCTCTACGAGGCGCAGCTCTCGCTCATGCTCGACCCCGACGACCCGCAGGTGCAGGCCGAGGCGACGCGGCAGGGCATCTCCGACGACTGGCTGGAGGCGGCCCGCCGCTCCCCGACGTACGCCCTCGCCGCACGCCACCGGGTCGCGCTGCCGCTGCACCCGGAGTACCGCACCATGCCGATGGTCTGGTACATCCCGCCGCTCTCACCGGTCGCCGACATCGTGCACGCGGCAGGGTACGACGAGGCGGACCCGGACAAGGTGTTCGCCACCATCGACGCGCTGCGGATCCCGATCGAGTACCTCGCCAACCTGTTCACCGCCGGGGACACCGAGCCGGTGCGCCGGGTGCTGCGGAAGCTGGCGGCCATCCGCGCCACGATGCGCGCCGAGCAGCTCGGCCTGGAGCCCAACGAGGAGCTCGCCAGCGCCGTCGACACCAGCCCGACCGAGCTGCGCGACCTCTACCGGCTGCTGGCGATCGCCAAGTACGACGAGCGGTACGTCATCCCGATGACGCACGCCGAGGACGCCGGCCGGCTGCTGGCCCAGCACGAGCAGATGTTCTGCAGCCTCGACGCGCAGGGCGGTCCCGGCATGGGGGTCACCGAGCCGGCCGGTCCCGGTGGGCACACGTTCCGTGCTGACGACGGGCGCGAGCACTTCAACCTGCTCGGCTGGGACGGCGCCAGCACCTCACCGCACCTCTTCCCCGACCCCGGAGCGGCCGAGGGCGGCCCCTCGTGAGCGCCGTCAGCCCGTTCAAGCTGGCCTCGGTGCTGCTGCAGTACCCGACCGCGGCCCTGCTCGAGGGGGTCGACGCGCTCGACGTCGCGGTCGCCGGCGTGTCCTCGCGGGAGAGCCGTGAGTCGCTGCGCGAGTTCCTGTCCTGGCTCCGGGAGACGCCGCCCACCGAGGTCGCCCAGCACTACGTCGAGACCTTCGACCTGCGCCGCCGCTGCGCGCTCTACCTCACCTACTACCGGTTCGGCGACACCCGCAACCGCGGCATGGCGATGCTCTCCTTCAAGACCGCCTACCGGGTCGCCGCGTTCGAGCCCAGCGACGAGGAGCTGCCCGACTACCTCCCGATGGTGCTCGAGTTCGCCTCGCTCTCGCCACGGGGCGTCGACCTGCTCCGCAGCCGGCGGGCCGACCTCGAGCTGCTGCGACATGCCCTGCGGCAGGCGGACACGCCGTACGCCGCCGTGGTCGACGCCGTCTGCGCCCTGCTGCCCCGGCTGCGCCGCCGTGACCTCGGTCTGGTGCGCGCCCACTGGCACAGCGAGCCCCCGCACGAGGACGTGGGACTGGAGCCGTTCGCACCGCCGGAGTACCTGGGGATGCCCTCGTGAACGGCGTCACCGCGGGACAGGTCTTCTGGTGGGTCGCGGTGCCCTACTTCGCGCTGGGCGTCTTCGTGATCGGGCACATCTGGCGCTGGCGCTACGACCAGTACGGCTGGACCAGCCGGTCCACCCAGCTGCAGGAGCGGCGGATGCTCAAGTGGGGTGGCCCGCTGTTCCACTACGCCACCTTCGCCGCGATCGGTGGACACGTGCTCGGCATACTGGTCCCCGCCGCCTTCACCGAGTTCCTCGGCATCCCCGACCACGTCTACCACAAGTTCGCGGCGATCGCGGGGACGGTCGCGGCCATCCTGGTGATCGTCGGCGTGGTGATCCTCGCCGCCCGGCGGCTGCTGGTCCCGCGGGTGCGCGCCACCACCTCGCCGGTGGACTGGATGGCGCTGGTGCTGCTGCTGGTGATCATCCTCAGCGGGATCGTCCCGACCATCTACAACATGTTCGGCAGTGCGTACGACTACCGGGGCACCGTCAGCGTGTGGTTCCGCGGCCTGTTCACCGGCCACCCGGACGTCACCGCGGTCACCACCGCACCGCTGATCTACCGGGTGCACGCGGTCTCGGCCTGGCTGATCTGGATGGTGTGGCCGTTCACCCGGCTGGTGCACGCGTGGAGCTATCCGCTGTGGTACCTGTGGCGGCCCTATGTCGTCTACCGAAGCCGGGCCGTGGTGCACTCCAACGAGCCGGGGACCAGCGGCCGGCGCTGGCGCCGCATCGGCACCCGCTTCTGACCGCTCGACAGGAGGAACAGGATGGACAAGCTCAGCCTGCAGGCGAAGGCTCGCGAGCTGGCCCACAAGGCGTCGGAGTCGAAGGCCGGCCGCGCCGCGGACACGGTGTTCGGTGGCCACGAGAAGCGGATGCGCCAGACCGTGGTCGCGCTGCGCGAGGGCAGGGAGCTGGCCGAGCATGAGAGCCCGGGGGAGGCCACCCTGCTGGTGATCAGCGGCCGGCTGCGCCTGGTGGCGGGTGACACGAAGTGGCAGGGCAGGGAGTGGGACTACCTGGTCATCCCGCCCGTGCCGCACAGCGTCGAGGCCGAGACCGACACGACGTTCCTGCTGACCGTGGCGATGAGGGGCCGATGAGTACGACGAGCGAGCCGACCGCAGCACGTCCTGCGCCAGCGCTCAGCGCTGAGCCCGGCTCGCCTCGACACTGATCTCGGCCAACGGCACGGCCGTGTCCGCGAGCCGGTCAGGGTCCACGGGGGCCTGGGCATGGATCAGGTCCTGCACCGGCTTGATGCCGTCGTCCCAGCGGTTGACGTGCATGCCCGCGACCACCACGCCCTCGACGAGCCAGAAGGCATGGAACTCGCCGGCGTCGAGGTCCCCGCGGATCACCGGTGGCCCCATGGCTCTCGCGTCACCCCAACCGGCGTACTCCATCCCGAGGTCGTACTGGTCGGTGAAGAAGAACGGGGCCGGATCGAAGTCGGAGGGACGGCCGAGCATCGACCGTGCGGCGATCTGACCGTCCATCAGCGCGTTCGCCCAGTGCTCGACGCGGATCCGGCGACCGTAGAGGGGGTTGTCGACGCTGGCGATGTCGCCGGCGGCGAACACGTCCGGGACGTCGGTGCGCATCCGCATGTCGACGCGCGCGCCTCCGTCGTCGGCGAGCAGGTCAGGATCGAGAGGACCGACGTCGGGGACGACCCCCACTCCGACGACCACGACGTCCGCGGGAACCTCGTCGCCGTCGTCGGTCAGCACCGCTTCCACCTTGTCGGTTCCGCGGAAGCCGCTGACGCCCCGGCCGAACCGGAACTCGACGCCGTGCTTGCGGTGCACGTCGGCGAAGAACCCGCCGATGCGCGGACCCATCGATGCCGCCAACGGCACGTCGTTGGGCTCGACGACGGTGACCTTGCAGCCCCTTCCCCGGGCCACCGCCGCGACCTCCAGCCCGATCCACCCGGCGCCGACCACCACCACATCGGGGGTCGAGGCCCACCTGCGCGCCAGCGCTTCGGAGTCCTCCAGGGTGCGCAGGTAGTACACGCCGAGGAGATCGGCCCCGGGCACATCGAGCCGCCTCGGCTCCGCACCCGTGGCGATCAGCAGCTTGTCGTAGTCCAGAGGTTCGCCGTCGTCGAGGACGACGGTGTGGGCCGCTCGGTCGACCGACACGGCGCGTCGTCCGAGGCGTAGCTCGATCCGATGGTCGTCGTACCACTCCCGGTCCTGCAACGAGCCCTCAGAGGTGTACCCGCCGCCGGCCAGGTAGGACTTCGACAGGGCCGGGCGTTCGTAGGGCAGATGGTCTTCTGCACCGACGAGGAGGATGCGTCCGTCGAACCCTTCCGCACGCAATGTCTGCACCGCGGTGCCGCCCGCCTCGCCGGCGCCCACGATGACGAACACCTGTTCTGTCGACATGACCTCTCCTCCCGCGATGCTCCTCCCCGAGGCTGGTCAGGCCCTGGTCTTCCCTCCGGGCTGCCGACGTTCACAGGATGCTTCCCGGGAAGCCGCTGACCGGATGCAGCTCGTAGGCGAACACGCCGGCCCGGACGCCGGGGTCGCCGTCCATGATGTCGGCGGCGCGCTCAGGGGTGGTGGCCATGATCGCTATGCCGCAAAGCGGTGTGTCGTCCCGCACCGGGCAGACGATCGGCATGACCCCGGCATCGGCCAGGCGCATGTTGCGCCGACCGTGCTCCCAGATGATGCTACGGGCGTCTTCGCTGCGGTAGTGGGCGCCGGCGCTGAGCAGCACCAGCGTGTAGCTGTGCGCGGCCGCGATCCGTGCCCGCATGGCATCGTCGGTCATCTCGATCTCGTCGAGCTCAAGCCGCCGTCGCTCGCTCACCGTGTCCTCCTGCGCAGGAACGCCGTGCCTGACACTACGCCGTGATCGCGAGCGTGACGCGGCCGTCGCGGGTGGAGTCGCGGTGGGTCACCCGCGCTGCTCCAGGATCGCGAGGTCGCGTTCGGCGTACAGGCGGTGCAGCCACTCCTCGTTGACGACCGCGCGCAGGCAGCGGCGTACCGGGTAGCTGCCCGCCGGTGGGTAGCCCGGCGACGGCACCGGGTCCGTTGCGCCGCCGACCACGTCGTCGGTGAGCCCGGCGATGAGGTCGTGAACGGTGCGCATGCGGTCCCTACGCAGGTCGAGCACCTCGTCCAGGGATGGTCGCGCGTCGGGATCGTTCGGCACGTTCGCGTCGGGCTCCATCTCGTCGTGGGGCAGGCCCAGGGGGCTGTACGGCTCCGGGTGGCCGAGCACCGCGCGACGCACCCAGGCGTCGGTGGCGAAGACGAGGTGGCGCAGAGTCTCGATGAACGACCACTCGTCCTCGACCCGCTCGTGCAGCAGGTCGGGAGGCAACCGCCTGGCACGCTCGACGGTCGGTGGCCACGCGCGCTCGATGATCGCCCACGCCTCGCGGAAGCCGTCCGCGTCCACCGGGTCGAGCTTCGTCCGTTCCGGGTAGCGCCGGTTCAGCTCCGCCTCGATGAGGGGCGCGATGTTGACGCCGTTGATCCGGACGTTGCGAATCTCGCCGTCGATGTCGACATCCTCGAGCCACGCGCCGCGCATCGTCGCGCCGGTGAAGTACACGTTGCGGAACCAGGCGCGGCTGAAGTCGACCTGCTCGAACCGCGCGTCGGAGAGGTCCTGCCTCACGAAATCAGCCATGCGCTCAGCCTGCTCGCCCCGGCACCGGCGCGCCAGCGCGCCCTTGGACCCGGATGAGACACGCCGACCGCCGTCTCGGTGCCCGCGAGGGGCATCCCTGTCACGACATGGGCACGGACGGCGTGTCGGCGCTCGGCTCCATCCGGCGGGGGAAGCGGTGCACCTCCTGCGGCCAGCCGACCGCAACCGCGATCCGGCCGGCCCAGTACCGTGCTTCGGCGTCATCGCGCACCTTGACGACCGCGAAGCCGCCGAGGTGCTCCTTGGTCTCCACGAAGGGTCCGTCGGTGAAGACGGGTGAGCCGCTGCTCGGGTCGACGCTGCACACGACGGTCGACGCGTCCAGACCGCCGTCGCTGAAGACAAAGACACCCGCGGCCGTCATCTCCTCGATCACGGCGCGGGCCGACGCGGCCTTCTCGCGCAGCTCCTCCATCGTGAGGTCGGGCACCCATTCGTCGTTGAAGGCGATGAGGTACAGCGCCATCTCGTACTCCTCTGCTCGGGGGCAGCCCGGACGGCTGCCGCTCTCCTTTGTCCACAGACGCACTGGCGCCGATACGACGAACCAGGTCAGGTTTCGTCCTCAAGCCGTTCCGGCGCGGCATTGGGCTCCCTTCCGGCTCAGACCAGCTCGCCGCGCTTCCGGGTCAGGTAGGCGCGTTCTGCGGAGTTGTTGGTAGTGGCGATCGCGCTGTCGTAGGCCAGTCTCGCCTCGGCGCTGCGGCCGAGCCTGCGCAGCAGCTCGGCGCGGACGGCGTGCCAGGCGTGGTAGCCGGTGAGGGGCAGCCGGTCGACCACAGCGAGGGCGACCTCCGGGCCGTCCAGCTCCGCGACCGCGACAGCGCGGTTGAGGGCGACGATCGGCGACGGGTCGAGCCGGGTCAGCTGGTCATACAGGGCGACGACCTGCGACCAGTCCGTGTCCGAGGCCGTGGGCGCGTCGGTGTGGACGGCGTTGATCGCCGCGAGAATCTGGTACCGGCCGGGCCGGTTGATGGCGAGGCACTCGCGGACCAGGTCATGGCCCTCGGCGATCAGCTCGTGGTCCCATCCGGCGCGGTCCTGCTCGGGCAGCGGCACCAGCTGCCCGTTCCGCACGCGGGCCTCGCGCCGCGCCTCGATGAGGACCAGCAGCCCGAGCAGCCCGGCCACCTCCGGCTCCTCGGGGAGCAGCCCGCGGAGGACCCGCGTGAGCCGGATGGCCTCACCGGTCAGCTCGGCGCGCACGGGGTCGCCGTCGCCGGTGGCGAGGTAGCCCTCGTTGAAGACGAGGAACAGCACCGTCATCACCCCGCCGAGCCGCTCGGGGAGGTCGCGAGCCTCGGGCACCCGGTAGGGCACCTTCGCCGCCGCGATCTTCCTCTTCGCCCGGGTGATCCGCTGCGCCATCGTGGTCTCGGGCACGAGGAAGGCCTGCGCGATCTCGGCCACGCTCAGGCCACCGAGCAGCCGCAGGGTCAACGCGATCCGCGCCTCCGCCGCCAGTGCCGGGTGGCAGCAGGTGAACAGCAGCCGCAGGCGGTCGTCCTCGACAGGCCCGGTCGGATCATGAGGCGAGTCGTCGTGGACCATTGTTGCCGCCCGCTGCTTGGCGTCGCGCTGCTGCTCGCGGCGGATCCGGTCGATCGCCCGGTTGCCCGCGGTGGTGGTGAGCCAGCCGCCGGGGTTGGGCGGCACCCCGGACTCCGGCCACCTCTCCAACGCGACCACCAGCGCCTCCGCCGCCGCCTCCTCCGCGATGTCGAGGTCACCGAAGCGGCGCACCAGCGAGGCGATCAGGCGGCCGTACTCCTCGCGGAAGACCCGCTCGACGGCCGCCGCTCCGCCCTGCGTCGACCACCCGTCGGTCGACACGGCTCAGGCGAGACCCTCGAACGGACGGACCTCCACGGCGCCCCGGCAGGCCTGGGAGCCCGCGGCCGCGAGCGCGAGCGCCACGTCGAGGTCGGGAGCGTCGATGACCCAGAAGCCACCGATGACCTCCTTGGTCTCGAGGTAGGGGCCGTCGCTCATCACGGGCGTCCTCCCCTGGCCGTCGACCACCGTCGCGGTCGACGCCGGCGCAAGCCCACCGGCGAAGACCCAGTAGCCCTCGGCGCGCAGCCTCTCGTTGAACGCGCCGGTCGCGGCGAACGCCTCCTCCATCTCCTCCCTGGAGCCGTAGCTGCCGAACTCGCTCCTCTCCACGGGACCGTGGACGCTCAACAGGTAGTGGGTCATTGCAGTCTCCTCTGTTTCCAGCGGTCCGGGTGACCGCCCTCCACCCTTTCCACGAACGGCATCGCGCCGATACGACAACCTGCCACAGAAGCGTTCGCGCGTGCCCAAGGGTGTCGGCGTTGTCGAGACGTGCTTGACCACGTCCCGACGTTGACCACGAGCGTGCGCGCCGGGTCCATGCCGACCAGGGCCCGCGTGGTGGCGACCGCGGCCGCCGGCCTGCCGATGCCGGTGACGACCACCGGCAGGTCGCGCGGTACGTACGCCGCCTCCGCCCTGGTCGCGGCGACGACCAGAGTCACATCGACGGTCACAGCACCGGACCCTAGTCGGACGCCCGCGCTCGGGGCCGCCGTGGTCCGTGACCGGCGTAGTGCCGAGCGCCCCCGGCAAGGTGACCCAGCCGGCCGTCCTGCTGAGACCAGTGGACGGAGGAGTCGGCTACGCGTTCGGCGCCCTCCGGTGGTGGCACGCCTACCAGCACGACCCGACCGCCCACGCGGACGG
>JAICKK010000058.1 GCA_025927955.1 Nocardioidaceae bacterium | reverse complement strand
GTTTCGAGGCCCTCGCCCTGGGGGCTCGGGCACCTCAACCAACGCTGGTTGAGGTGCCGAGGCGCTAGCCGAGGCCTCGAAACCACGGCCACCTGCGCGCTTTGCTGGCTGCCCGCCGTCGGGTCCGCGCGCAGGCGCGGGCGGTTTCGAGGCCCTCGCCCTGGGGGCTCGGGCACCTCAACCAACGCTGGTTGAGGTGCCGAGGCGCTAGCCGAGGCCACGAAACCACGGCCACCTGCGCGCTTTGCTGGCTGCCCGCCGTCGGGTCCGCGCGCAGGTGCGGGTGGTTTCGAGGCCCTCGCCCTGGGGGCTCGGGCACCTCAACCAGCGTGGGGCTCGGGCACCTCAACCAACGTCGGCTCGCGCACCTGGACGAGCGTGCGCGCGTGTCGAGACCATGGCCCCTGCGCGGCTGCTGCCCACCTCACTCGCCTGAGGCCGGGTCCGCGTTGCTGATCCGCTCGGCGTTGGAGCGGAGCCAGTCGTCCGACCGCTCCTCACCGATGCGGGTGAGGCCCTCGGCGAGCTCCTGCCGAACGGTGTCCGCCGGGGCGCCGGCCTGGTAGGACAGCACCCGGTCCACCACGGCTTGCACGGCCTCGTCGTCGTCCTCGTGCCGAAGGTCGCTGTTGTCGCTCATGACAGCGGTTCTACCCAACGGCCGACGGCGCAGTCCCGCTCACGGCACCGTGTCGGGGTCGGCCGGGGGCGTGAGCCCGGCGTCGCGGAGCTCGAGCAGCGCGATGGCGCGGATCACCTGCTGGTCGCCGGACCGCCAGGCAGCCACCGGGTCGGGGCTGACGCGCGCCAGGCGGTGCATCGGCTGGTGGGCCATCGCCCGCAGCGCGAACAGGTCGAGGTCGGCGGCGCCGTCGACGAACCGCTGGCCGGCCGTCGCCTCGCGCACGAACCTCCAGCGCATCGGCAGGTAGGCCGCCAGCGCCAGCACGGCGGGGACGACGGCGACGACCACGCCGAGCCAGAGGGCCAGGTGCTGCACCGCGGCGACCTGAGCGGCCGCCGCGTCGGAGATCCGCTGCGCCGCCCGGCCGGCGTCGTCGAGCGGGGCTCGGACGCCGGCGCCGACCAGCGGCAGCCCACCGAGGGCGCCACCGACGTCCCGCAGCCGTGCCGACAGGTCGCCCGCCGACCGCTCGATCCCCCGGCCGGACGCTGCGAGGGCGAGCGTCACGTCGTGGACGACGTCACCGAGCCGGACCCACAGCGCCACCCACACGAGCACCAGGACGTCGCCGGCGACCTGGCGGGTACGGCGGGCGGACGAGCCGGCGTACAGCCGAGGCGTCGTCATGGGCTCAACCGCCCGCGCTGTTCGCCGCCCGGGACCGGTTCCTGGTCGTGGGGTTCATCGGGGGTCCCTCTCGGTCGACCTACGGTCCGGGCTGCGTACCCGCCCCGGCGAGGGTGCAATCTCCGCGTCAACGGGCGTCAGGACCCGGTCGGGACCCGTCAGAACCGGGTCAGGACTCGGCCTGCATCAACGCGATCCGGTTGAGCAGCTCCTCGAGCGCCTCCTCGAACTCCAGGGCCGAGTGGTCCTCGCCGAGGTACCGGCGCAGCCGCTCGACCGTGGGGTAGACCATCGGCTTGGCGTTGCGGTCCTCGCCGTCGTCGATGACGTCGAGCGGGCCGACGTCGGCGCCGAGCGTGGAGACCTCGAGCAGCAGGTGCCCGAGCAGGAAGCTCGTGAACGCGCGGTAGGCCCCGACCGACGCCTTGTCGGAGAACCCCTCGGCCAGGAGCCCGTCGAGGAACCGCTCGACCCACGGCAGGCTGCGCAGCGGCGGGCGCAGCCAGGGCGCCTCCACCGGGCGCGACGCGACGAGCGGGAACGCGCGCGGATGTGCCAGCGCGACCCGCCGTACGCCGTGGGCGAGCCGCTGGAGGAAGTCCTGCCACCCGTCGCGGGGGGCCTCGAGGATCTCCTCGTCGACGCCCATCTCGTCGAGGACCGCCTCCACGACGGCGTCGAGGAGGCTCTCGCGCCCCGGGACGTAGCGGTAGAGGGACATGGCCTCGACGCCGAGGGCGCCGCCCAGGCGCCGCATCGACAGGCCGGGCAGCCCGAACTCGTCGATGAAGGAGACGGCGGCCGCGACGATGCGGTCCCGGTCGAGGGGAAGCCGGGTCGAGGGCGGGGCCTCGCCGGCGACCACCTTGGCGTCGGCGTCGACGATGTCGTCGCCGTCGGGCATGCCACCTCCAGATCCGGGCACCACTGCTGCGACGCCATGGTACGGGCGGCCTGTCGCGCGCCTCGTCGGCGCCGCAGGCTTACGCTGTAAGGTCACGACTGCACCTCGTGTCCCGCCCCACCAGCGACGACGCCGCGCGTCGTCGACCACCGCCGAAGGAGACAGCCACGATGAGCTCCCGCCGCTCGACCGAGGAGAGGCCGACCCAGCAGCGCGAGAACGCGCCGCACCCGGACTCCGACGCGAAGCCCGACTCCCCCGCCGACCTGAAGAAGCCGTCCTGGAGGTACGTCGCGCGCAAGACCGCGCGCGAGTTCTCCGACGACCAGTGCACCGACCTGGCCGCGGCGCTCACCTACTACTCGGTGCTGGCGCTGTTCCCCGCCCTCATCGCGGTGCTCTCGCTGGTGGGGCTGTTCGGTCAGGGTCCCAGCACCGTCAAGACGATCACCGGGATTTTGTCCCAGGTCGGCGTCTCCTCCCCCACCATCGACAAGGCGATCATGCAGGTGAGCACCACGCAGAGCGCCGGTCTCGCTCTCGTGCTCGGCCTGCTGTCCGCGCTCTGGTCCGCGTCCGGCTACGTGGGGGCGTTCAGTCGCGCGATGAACCGCATGTACGAGATCCAGGAGGGGCGGCCGGTCTGGAAGCTGCGGCCGATGATGCTGCTCGTCACCCTCATCACGGTCATCCTGGCCGCGCTGGTCGCCGTCGCGCTGGTCGTCACCGGCCCCGCGGCGCAGGCGGTCGGCAACGCCATCGGCCTCGGCTCGACGGCCGTGACGATCTGGAGCATCGCGAAGTGGCCCGTCATGCTGGCCGTCGTGGTGCTGATCGTGGCGCTGCTCTACTACGCCACCCCGAACATCAGGCAGCCGAAGTTCCGGTGGATCAGCGTCGGTGCGGTGGTGGCCATCGTCACCTGGGTCGTGGTGTCGGTGCTGTTCGGCTTCTACGTGGCGAACTTCTCCAGCTACAACAAGACCTACGGGTCGCTGGCCGGCGTCATCGTCTTCCTGCTGTGGCTGTGGATCACCAACCTGGCCCTGCTGTTCGGGGCCGAGCTCGACGCCGAGCTGGAGCGCGGCCGCGAGCTGCAGGCCGGAGTGGCCGCCGAGGAGACCGTGCAGCTGCCCCCCAGGGACACCAAGGTCAGCGACAAGAAGGCGGCCAAGGAGAGGCAGGACGTCGAGCGGGGGCGGCGGCTGCGCGAGAGCCGCGGCGCGACCGACAAGCTGGAGGACTCGTCGGCGGGCAAGGAGTCCTGAGGGGCGGCCCGAGGAGGAGGGCAGCACGACCGCGAGGACCCGCCACCGGGCCGCTGCGGAGCGGGTCGCCTGCTCGGTTACCGTGACGGCATGTCCGATGCCTCCGTCGAGCCCGCGGTGCTGCCCGCGGGTGGCCAGGTGCGGCCGATCGTGCGGTGGGGCGCCGAGGTCATGCACCGGACCCAGGAGCCGGTGACCGAGTTCGACGACGACCTGCGGGCCCTGGTCGCCGACATGGCGGCGACGATGTACGCCGCCGAGGGGGTCGGCCTAGCGGCGTGCCAGATCGGGGTCGACCGGTCGGTGTTCGTCTTCGACTGTCCCGACGCCGACGGCGTGCACCGTCGGGGGGTGGTCTGCAACCCCCAGCTGTTCCTGCCCGTCGGCCGCACGCGCGAGCTCGACGACGACGACGAGGGCTGCCTGTCGCTGCCGGGGGCGTTCGTGTCGTGCGCGCGCCCGTCGTACGCACGGGTCGAGGGGCAGGATCTCGACGGCTCGCCGGTGAGCCACGCCGGCACCGGCCTGCTCGCCCGATGCCTCCAGCACGAGACGGACCACTGCCACGGCACCGTCTTCGGGGATCGGCTGAACCGGCGGGTCCGCAAGAGGCTGTTCAAGCTGGCCGAGGCGGCCGCCGAGGAGTACGGCTCGGAATGGCCGGCCTGACCGCCGCCTGAGCGCCGCCGGGACGCCCGCGCGGGCGCCGCCCCGCTCACAGGGTCGTCTCGTACCCTGGTCGCCGGCGCCGCACCTCGTCTCGGCCGCCTCCGCACCCACCTGGGAGAACAACGCTCCATGTCTCGGCCATCCGCGCCCGCCGGCCGGCGACGCGTCGCTGCGGTCGCCGCCCTGGCCCTGGTCATGGCGGCCGTGGCGCTGGCCGGAGTGGTCGCGACCAGCCGCCGCCACACGGTCCCGCCGTCGGCGCCGCGCGAGGCGACCTTCCCGTCGGGGACCAACACCGCGGCACCCGCACGGCTGAACCCCGTGGGCGCGCCGCCGGCCGCACAGTCCAAGCGGCCCAACATCGTCCTGGTGCTCTCCGACGACATGCGCACCGACGACCTGCGATGGATGCCGAGCGTGCGCAAGCTGATCGGTGGGCGAGGGCTCGACTTCCGCAACTCCTTCAGCCCCTACCCGCTGTGCTGCCCCGCCCGCGCCTCGCTGCTCAGCGGCCAGTACGCCCACAACCACAAGGTCTTCTCCCACATCCCGCCGTTCGGCTTCGGCGCGTTCGACGACCGTCGCACGCTCGGCACCTCGCTGAACGCCAGCGGCTACAACACCGTGTTCATCGGCAAGTACCTCAACGGCTACGGCGTGCAGAGGTCGAAGGTCACCGGCAAGGCCTCGTTCCGCTACGTCCCCGCGGGGTGGAACGACTGGTACGCAGCCGTGAGCCGGCCGCCGCACAGCGGCTACCGCTCGGGCGGCACCTACAACTACTGGCACACCCTCTTCAACGTCAACGGGCACATCGACGACAGCCACAAGGGGCAGTACCAGACCGACGTGATCGGCACGATGGCCCGGCGCATGATGCGCAAGTACCACCGCTCCCCCAAGCCGTACTTCATGTACATCTCGCCGGTCGCGCCGCACTTCGGCCCACCGCGGGAGAAGGACGACCCCACGCACGTCGTCAACCCGATGACCGGCAGGCACGAGCGGATCATGACCCCCGCACGGCCCCGGTGGGTGCGCGGCAGGTTCGACAAGCAGATCCCGCGGGCCTCGGGCCTCCCGGTCGACGGAGGGCCCAGCGAGGCCGACGTGAGCGACAAGCCGCGCCCGATGAACCACCTGCTCGAGCTGACGCCGCAGGAGCGGCTGGCGGTGCGGAACCTGACCCGGCAGCGCGCGGAGGCGCTCTACGTCCTGGACCGGCAGGTGCGCAGGCTCGTCGACACGCTGAAGGCGACGCACGAGTACTCCAACACCGTGTTCGTCTTCACCTCCGACAACGGGTACTTCCTCGGGGAGCACCGCATGCGACAGGGCAAGATCAAGCCGCACGAGCCCTCGCTGCGCGTGCCGTTCCTGATCGCCGGCCCCGGCATCCCGCACGGCACCCGCTTCGACCCGGTCACCACACCGGGGCTCACCGCCACCATCCTCGACATCGCCGGAGCCGAGCCGCCCCACCCCGCCGACGGGCTGTCGGTGGTGCCGAGCTTCCGGCACGACCACGGCTGGTCGGTGCCGGTGGTCACCGAGGGCCTCGAGAGCGCGCCGGTGTTCCGGCGCGCCCGCAGGCACGCGGCGCCCGGGTTCCACGACCCCCGCACCACCATCGGCATCCGCACCGCCCGCTGGAAGTACGTCCGGTACGTCGACGGCGACGGCGAGCTCTACGACCTCGACCACGACCCGAACGAGCTGTCCAGCCACTTCGGGGACCCGCGCTACGCGAAGATCCAGGGGGAGCTGGCGCGCGTGTGGCAGCGGTACAAGGACTGCGCCGGTGCCTCGTGCCGGGCCCCGATGCCCGCGAACCTGCGCCGCGACCGGCGCCAGGAGCGCATCTGGACCGACCGGCAGTCGCTCGGCGTCGAGCGGCGCTACGGCTACTACCGCTGACTCCCGTTGACGTCCCCCGACCGGGGTGTCGAGCGGCTACCGGCGCGCGGTCAGGTAGCAGGCCACCGCGGTCGCCGCGGCCACGTTGAGCGAGTCCACCCCGTGGTGCATGGGGATCACCGCCCGGCGGTCGGCGGCCCGCTCCCAGCGGGCCGACAGCCCGTGCCCCTCGCCGCCGAGCACCAGCGCGACGCGGCCGAGACCGGCGACCGCGTCCTCGAGCGGCTGCGCGTCGTCGGCCAGGGTCAGCGCCACGGTGGTGAAGCCCTGTGCCGACAGCCGCGGCAGGGCGTCGTACCAGTCGCCGAGGCGGGCGTAGGGGAGGCTGAAGACGGCACCCATCGCCACCTTCACCGCCCGCCGGTAGAGCGGGTCCGCGCAGCGCGGCGCCAGCAGCACGGCGTCCACGCCCAGGGCGGCGGCGCTTCGGAAGACGGCTCCCACGTTGGTGTGGTCCACCACGTCCTCGAGGACGACGACGGTCCGCGCACCCGGCAGGACGTCGTCGACCTCGGGCAGCGGCCGCCGTTCGAGCGAGGCGAGCGCGCCGCGGTGCACGTGGAAGCCGGTGACCTCCTCCGCGAGCCGCTCGGACACGACGTAGCAGGGCGCGTCGCAGCCTGCCAAGACGTCGGAGAGGCTCTCCAGCCACCGCTCGGCCATCAGGAAGGAGCGGGGGGTGAAGCCGCCCTCCACCGCCCGCCGGACGACCTTCTCGCCCTCGGCGAGGAACAGGCCGTGGGCGGCCTCCACGTGCTTTCGCAGCTCGACGTCGCGCAGGTCGCGGTAGTCCGAGAGCCGCGCGTCGCGCGGGTCGTCGACGCCGACCAGGTGAGCCACGCGGGCACGGTACCCAGGGCGGGCACGCGCGCGTTCAGCCACCCAGCGCGGCACGCGCTCGTTCAGCACCGTGGCGGCAGCGTCACCCCGAAGCCGCCTACGGCGAGGCGCAGCACCACCGGACCCGGCTCGAGGAGGTCGCCGACCTTGGCCGCGCACAGCAGCTCGAGCTCCGCCAGCCGCGTGCGGTACTCCTCATCGCCGCGCAGCCGCGCCGCCTGCAGCTCGCCGGTGTTGTGCCAGACCTTGCGCCGCGCCTCGGCCAGGAAGCGCTTGGTGGCGACGTGGTTGAGCGGGGCCAGCAGACGGTCGGCCGGCGAGTCCGGCCCGAGCTCGTCGTCCTCGGCACCCACCCGGGCGGCCAGCACGCCGTCGATGCGCTCGTGGTCGCGCCGGCGTCGGGCCATCAGCAGCGGGTCCTGGAAGTCCGACTCGCCGATGACCGCGAGGAGCGCCTGCGGAAGGTCGTAGTTGATGTGCGCGTTGATGCCCAGCAGCACCCTCCTGACCGGGCGCAGCTCGAGCGGCGCCTCGAACGACGGCCGCCAGGCGCGCGAGACGGGCTCCCCGGCCAGGGCCGCGTCGAACGAGTCGAGGTAGAGCCCGGCGAACGCCACGTCCCAGCGATCCACCCAGCCGGGGTCCTCGAACCGGCCGTCGGCGACCGCCGCGCCGACCGCGACCGTGGTCCGCAGGTAGGTGGCCAGGAAGGGCCGCCAGGTCCACCGGCTGTCGGGGAGCGCGTCGAGGCGCCGGCGCAGCTGCTCGACCACCCCGGCCACCCCGGAGCCGGCGGCACCGGGCGGGGCACCGCTCATGGCCCGCTCGCCTGGTCCGTGCGGGTACGGCGGCCACGCCGCCGTACGGGATGGGTACGGTGGCCGGCGTGTTCGAGGGGTTCGTGGACGAGCGGGTCGACGTCGGGGAGGTCCGGCTGCGGGTCCGGCACGCCGGAAGCGGGCCGCCGGTGCTGCTCGTGCACGGCCATCCGCGGACCGGGGCGACCTGGCACCGGGTCGCGCCGCGCCTCGTCGAGGCGGGGCTCACCGTGGTCTGCCCCGACATGCGCGGCTACGGCCGCTCCGACGCGGCGCCCGTGCGGCCCGACCACTCGCAGCAGTCGAAGCGGACGGTCGCGCTGGACCTGGTGCGCCTGATGCGCCACCTCGGCCACGAGCGCTTCGCTGCGGTCGGCCATGACCGGGGATGCTACGTGGCGCTGCGGGCGGCGCTGGACCACCCCGAGGCCGTCACCCGGTTGGTGGTCATGGACGGGGTCCCCATCAGCGAGGCGCTCGCCCGGTGCGACGCGACGTTCGCGCGCGCCTGGTTCCACTGGTTCTTCCTGGCACAGCCGGACCTCCCGGAGCGGGTGATCCTCGCCGACCCCGACGCCTGGTACCACGCGGACCCCGACCGCATGGGCGAGGAGAACTACCGCGAGCTCCGTGAGGCCACCAGCGACCCGGCGACCGTCGTGGCGATGATCGAGGACTACCGCGCCGGCCTGGACGTCGACCGGCGCGACGAGGAGGACGACCGACGGGCGGGGCGCACGGTCTCCTGCCCGACGCTGTTCCTCTACTCCACCCGTGACGACATGGAGCAGCTGTACGGCGACCCGCTCGCCATCTGGCGGCTGTGGGCACCGGACCTGCGCGGGGGCACGGTCGAGTCCGGGCACCACATGGCCGAGGAGAACCCCGAGGACCTTGCCCAGGCTCTGGTGGCGTTCCTGCGGTAGACGCCCCTGGGGGCGAGTGCACCTCAACCAGCGTGGGGGCCGCCGGATCAGCTCAACCAGCGTGGGGGCCGCCGGATCAGCTGCGGTGATAGCGCTCCGGGTTGGCCACGGCCACCACCTCCCCGACCACCACGATCGCCGGCGGCCGCACCGCCTCGCGGGCCATGTCCTCGCCGACGGCCCCCAGGGTGCTCAGCAGCGTGCGCTCCCCCGGCATCGTGCCCTCCGAGACCACGGCGAGGGGCGTGTCGGGGCGCCGGCCGGCGGCCACCAGCCGCTTGGCGATCTCCGGCAGGTTCTGGACCGCCATCAGCAGCACGACGGTGCCCCGGAGCCGGGCCACCGCGTCCCACTCGACCAGCGAGTCGGGATGGTCCGGCGGCAGGTGGCCCGAGACCACCGTGAACTCGTGGGCCACGCCCCGGTGGGTGACCGGGATCCCGGCGACCGCGGGGACGGAGATGGCGCTGGTCAGGCCCGGGATCACCCGCCACGGCACGCCCGCCGCCTCGCAGGCGAGCGCCTCCTCGTAGCCGCGGCCGTAGACGAAGGAGTCGCCGCCCTTGAAGCGCACCACCCGCCTGCCCGCGAGCGCCCGCTCGACGATGACCCGGTTGATCTCCTCCTGCGCGGCCGCCCGGCCGCGCGGCAGCTTCGAGACGTCCACGAGCTCCACGTCGGGCGACAGCTCGTCGAGCAGCTCGCGGGGGGCGAGCCGGTCGGCGACCACCACGTCGGCCTCGCTGAGCGCCCGCCGGGCGGCCACCGTCACGAGCTCCGGGTCCCCCGGGCCGCCGCCCACGAGCACGACCCCCGGTCCCGCCTCGTCGTCGTGGGGGGCGGCGATGGCGCCGTCGCGCAGCCCGGCGATGACCGCGTCTCGGATCGCGGCGGACCTGCGCGGCTCGCGGTTGCCCAGGACGGCCACGGTGACGCCGGCGTGCCGCCCCACGGCCGGCGTCCACGCCGTACCGCCGGTGGCGTCGTCGGCCCGCACGCAGAACGTGCGCTGCGCCTCGGCGTCGGCGCAGACCCGCGCGTTGACGGCCGGGTCGCCGGTGGCGGCGAGCGCGTACCACGCCCCCTCGAGGTCACCGTCCCGGTAGCCGCGGGCCCGCCAGTCGATCTCCCCCGCGCCGGCCAGCCCCTCGACGGCCGGCGTGCACACCGGCGAGACGACCACCACCTCGGCGCCCGCGGCGAGCAGCCGGGGCACCCGACGCTGGGCGACGTGGCCGCCCCCGACGACGACGACGCGGCGGCCTCCCAGCCGCAGGCCCACCGGGTACGGCGGGGCGTCGCTCACGTCGCGTCCTTCTGGGCGACGCCCGCGGAGTCGAAGGTGGCCATCTCGCGCAGCAGCGCCCCCGCGGACTCGACGAGCGGAAAGGCGAGAACCGCGCCGGTGCCCTCCCCCAGGCGCAGGTCGAGGTCCACCAGCGGGCGCATCCCCAGGCTCGCCAGGGCGACGGTGTGCCCGGGCTCGACGCTGCGGTGCCCGGCGAGCCAGTGGCCGGCCGCCTCCGGGGCGAGCGCGGCGGCCACCAGGGCCGCGGCGCCGGAGACGACGCCGTCGAGGACGACCGGGACCCGCAGCGCCGCGCCGGCGAGCAGGAAGCCCACCAGCGCCGCGTGCTCGAAGCCACCCAGCGACGCCAGCGTCCGCACCGGGTCGTCGCCCACCGGACGCTGCGCCAGGGCCGCCTCGACGACCTCGACCTTGCGGGCGAGGGTGGCGTCGTCGACGCCCGTGCCCCGCCCGGTCACCCGCTCGGGCGGCTCACCCGTGAACGCGGCGACAAGGGCCGCGCACGGCGTGGTGTTCGCGATGCCCATGTCGCCGGTCAGCAGGCAGTCGTGACCCTGGGCGACCAGGTCCCGGGCCACGTCGGCGCCCGCCAGGATCGCGGTGACCGCCTCGGCCACGGTCATGGCGGGGCCGACAGCGAGGTCGGCGGTGCCCCGGCGCACCTTGCGGTCCAGCAGGCCGGGCCCGGGCTCGAGGTCGGCGGCGACCCCCATGTCGACCACCACGACCTCCGCACCGACCTGGCGGGCGAGCACGTTGACCGCGGCGCCGCCTGCGCGGAAGTTCGCCACCATCGAGGCGGTGACCTCCTGGGGCCACGGCGTGACCCCCTGGGCGTGCACGCCGTGGTCGCCGGCGAACACGGCGACCACGGGCCGGCGCAGCGCGGGGGGCGGGCAGGCGCGGGTGATCCCCGCCAGCTGCACGGACGTCTCCTCGAGCACGCCGAGGGCTCCGGCCGGCTTGGTCAGCTGCGACTGGCGCTCGCGCGCCTCCCGCATCGCGGTGCCGTCCAGCGGCTCGACGTCGTCGACCAGTGCCTGGACTCGCTCGTCGGTCATGGGCGTCATTGTGCTGCCGGCCGGGAGCGGGTCCCGCGCCGGCCCGAGGGGCGGACGCTCGCGCTAGCGTCGACGCTGTCCGCGTTTCCGCGATCCGACAAGGAGCACCATGAGCCTCGACCGACCCGTCAGCCCGGACCCCTACGAGCTGCTGCCCGCCGTACCCTCCTTCACGCTGACCAGCGAGGACGTGCGGGCCGGCCAGCCGCTGAAGGACGACCAGGTGGCCGACAAGGGGGACACGTCGCCGCAGCTGAGCTGGTCCGGGGCACCGGAGGGCACCAGGAGCTACACGGTGACCTGCTTCGACCCGGACGCGCCCACGCCCTCGGGGTTCTGGCACTGGGTGCTGGTGGACCTGCCCGCCGACGTGACGAGCCTGGAGGCGGGCGCCGGAGCCGAGGGGGCCGGCCTGCCCGGCGACGCGTTCATGTGCCGCAACGACATGGGGACCAAGGCGTTCACCGGCGCCGCCCCTCCGGAGGGCGACCAGGTGCACCGGTACTTCTTCGTGGTGCACGCGGTCACCGAGGAGTCCCTGGGCGTGGACTCCGACGCCACCCCGGCCGTGGTGTCGTTCAACCTCGCGTTCAAGACCGCGGGCCGCGCGATCCTGCAGGGCACCTACCGGCACTGACCCCCCACCACCCGCCGGCGCGCGTTTACTTGACTCGTTCCAGACTTGGTGGTTGGGTCGGGGCATGCCCATCGACGCGACGCAAGGCCCGGCAGCCGCGCTGCGCGCACACGGGCTGCGGGTCACCAGGCAACGGGTGGCGGCCATGGCGGCGCTCGCCTCGAGCCCGCACTCCGACGCGGAGGCCGTCGTCGGCGCCGTCCGCGCCGAGGTCGGGACGGTGTCGACCCAGGCCGTGTACGACGTGCTCAACACGCTCACCGACCGCGGCCTGGTGCGCCGGATCCGGCCCGTGGGCTCGTCGGCGCGCTACGAGCTGCGGGTCGGCGACAACCACCACCACCTCGTCTGCCGTGGGTGTGGTGCGATCGTGGACGTCGACTGCGCCACGGAGACCGCCCCGTGCCTGGACGTCTCCGAGCTCGACCGGCATGCTCCCGGGTTCGTCGTCGACGAGGCCGAGGTGACGTTCTGGGGGCTGTGCGACCCCTGCTCCACCGTGGGCTGCGTCGGCTGAGCGCCGCGCCGAGCCCACGACCCAGCCAGTGACACAACGAAGAGGAGTGAGCATGACCACGAAGGACACGAGACCCCACGGCGGGTCGACGACCGGCTTCGGCACCCCGGCGCCGAGCGACCGCAACTCGCTGAGCGTCGGGAGCAACGGGCCGCTGCTGCTGCACGACGTGCACTTCATGGAGCAGATGGCCCACTTCAACCGGGAGAAGGTGCCCGAGCGCCAGCCGCACGCGAAGGGCGCCGGTGCGTTCGGCGTGCTCGAGACGACCGAGGACGTCTCGAGGTACACGAAGGCGGCGCTGTTCCAGAAGGGCGCCAGCACCGACATGCTCATCCGCTTCTCCACCGTCGCCGGCGAGATGGGCAGCCCGGACACCTGGCGCGACGTGCGTGGCTTCGCGATGAAGTTCTACACCAGCGAGGGCAACTACGACATCGTCGGCAACAACACGCCGGTCTTCTTTCTGCGGGACCCGATGAAGTTCCCGCACTTCATCCGCAGCCAGAAGCGGCTCCCCGACTCGGGGCTGCGCGACAACAACATGCAGTGGGACTTCTGGACGCTCAACCCGGAGTCCGCCCACCAGGTCACCTACGTGATGGGCGACCGCGGCCTGCCGCGCACCTGGCGGCACATGAACGGCTACGGCTCGCACACCTACATGTGGGTCAACGAGGCCGGTGAGAAGTTCTTCGTCAAGTACCACTTCCACACCAACCAGGGCATGGAGTTCTTCACCAACGCCGAGGCCGCCGACGTGGCCGGGTCCGACACCGACTTCCACCGGCGCGACCTTTTCGAGGCGATCGAGCGCGGCGAGCACCCGAGCTGGCGGCTCGACGTCCAGGTGATGCCGTACGCCGAGGCGAAGGACTACCGGTTCAACCCGTTCGACCTGACCAAGGTGTGGCCGCACGCCGACTACCCGCTGATCCCGGTCGGCACGATGACGCTGAACCGGAACCCGGAGAACTTCTTCGCGCAGATCGAGCAGGCGGCGTTCTCGCCCGGCAACACCGTGCCCGGCATCGGCCTGTCCCCCGACAAGATGCTGCTCGCCCGCTCGTTCGCCTACAACGACGCGCAGCGCAACCGCATCGGCACGAACTTCCACCAGCTGCCGGTCAACAAGCCGCGCACCGAGGTCAACACCTACATGTTCGACGGGCAGATGGCCTACGACCACAGCGGCAGCAAGCCCGTCTACGCCCCGAACTCCTACGAGAGGGGCTGGTCCGACGGTCCCGGTGAGCCGGAGGAGATCTGGGCGGTCGACGGCGAGCTCGTCCGCTCCGCGTACGCCCTGCACAGCGAGGACGACGACTTCGGGCAGCCCGGCACCATGGTGCGGGAGGTCTTCGACGACGCGCAGCGGGACCGCCTCGTGGACCAGGTCAGCGGCAGCCTGCTCGGCGGCGTGACGTCGCCGGTGCTGGAGCGCGCCTTCGAGTACTGGAAGAGCATCGACGCGGAGGTCGGCAAGCGCATCGAGGAGAAGGTGCGCGCCGGCGGTGCCGGCGAGCCCGCGGAGGGCATGGGCGAGGCCTGACCCCGGGACAGCGAACGGCCGGCCGGGGAGCACAGCTGCCCGGCCGGCCTTCGTCGTGCCCGGGGCGCTCAGGCCTCAGAGGATCGGCCGCCCGCCGGTCACCTCGACGCGCGAGCCGGACATGTAGCTGCCGTCGTCGCTGGCCAGCAGCACATAGGCCGGCGCGAGCTCCGCGGGCTGCCCGGGCCGACCCAGCGGCGTGTCGGAGCCGAACTGCTCGACCTTCTCCGGCGGCATGGTCGCGGGGATCAGCGGTGTCCAGATCGGTCCCGGGGCCACGCTGTTGACCCGGATGCCCTTCGGCCCGAGCATCTGCGCGAGGCTGGCGCAGAAGTTCGCGATCGCCGCCTTCGTCGCGGCGTACGGCGCGAGCTGGGGCGAGGGCATGTCGGAGTTGACCGAGGAGCTGCCGATGATCGACGCCCCCTTCTGCATGTGGGGAACGGCCGCCTTGACCAGGTGGAACATGGCCGCGACGTTGGTCGCGAACGTGTAGTCCCACTCCTCCTCGGAGATCTCGTCGAGCTCGGTGTGGCTCATCTGGTACGCCGCGTTGTTGACCAGGACGTCGATGCGCCCGAACTCGTGCACGGCCTGGTCGACGATCGACCGGCAGTGCTCGGCCTTCGACACGTCGCCGGGGATCAGCAGCACCCGGCGGCCGGCCTGCTCGACGTACTTGGCGGTCTCCTGGGCGTCGCTGTCCTCGGACAGGTAGGAGATGACCACGTCGGCGCCCTCCCGCGCGAACGCGATCGCGACGGCGCGGCCGATGCCGCTGTCGGCGCCGGTGATGACGGCCACCTTGCCCTCGAGCTTGCCGCTGCCCCGGTAGCTCTCCTCGCCGCAGTCGGGCACCGGATCCATCTGCGACTGGAGGCCGGGCACCTCCTGCTGCTGCGCCGGCTGGCTCATCGTGTGCTCCTCTCGACTCGGGGACGACGACGGCGGGGGTACCCCTCCCCCTCCGACGCATGCCCGCGGTCCCCGCCGTACCTGGGGCCGCGGGCGCGCAGGCGCCTTGACAGGATGGGCGCGTGACAAGCCACGTGGTCGACGTGCTCGGAGAGCCCTACACCGCCGAGACGATCGAGCTGGAGCCCGACGACGAGGGGGACGTCGTCGCCACGCTGGTGAGCCGACGGGCGGCCACCGCCACCGACCGCGCGGTGCTGCACGTGCACGGGTTCGCGGACTACTTCTTCCAGGTGCCCGCCGCCGAGTACTGGACCCGGCAGGGCTACGACTTCTACGCGCTCGACCTGCGCAAGTACGGCCGGTCGCTGCGTGAGCACCAGACGCCCAACTTCGTCACGGACCTGACGCACTACTACGCCGACCTCGACGCGGCCTACCAGCGGGTCGTCGAGCGCGACGGGCACCAGCGGCTCGTGGTGACCGGGCACTCGACCGGCGGGCTGGTGGCGCCGCTGTGGGCCCACGACCGAGGCACGCCGCTCGCAGGCATGGTGCTCAACTCGCCGTGGCTGGACCTGCAGGGCAGCCTGCTGCTGCGGACCGCGGGGACCAGGGCCATCGACCAGATCGGCGCACGGCGCCCGTACCTCGCGATCCCTCGCGAGGTGTCCGGGTTCTACGCGCGCAGCCTGCACCGCGACCACGACGGCGAGTGGGACTTCGACCTCGCCTGGAAGCCGCTGGAGAGCCAGCCCGTGTACGCCGGCTGGCTGCGCGCGGTCCGCCGCGGCCACGCGCGGCTGCACCGCGGACTGGCCGTACGGGGGCCCGTCCTGGTGCTGACGTCCGCCCTCAGCGGGCGGCCCAGGCAGTACGACGAGACGTGCTCGACCACCGACATCGTGCTCGACGTCGAGCTCATCCGGAAGTGGGCCCACCGGATCGCCGACCACGTCACGCTGGTGCGCGTCGAGGGCGCGCTGCACGACGTGACGCTGTCCAGGGAGCCGGTGCGGGCCCAGGTGTTCGACGAGATCTCGCGCTGGCTCGGTGCCTATGTCGACCGGCCTGGGTAGGTTGCGGCCATGACCTTGTCCACCTTCGACTGCATCGCCGCGATCACCGAGCACAGCGCGGGGTTCGCCGACGTGGCCCGCGACCACCTCGACGCCCCCGTGGAGCACTGTCCCGGATGGTCGGTGGCCGACCTGGTCCGGCACCTGACGGAGGTGCACTGGTTCTGGGGCACGATCGTCGCCGAGCGCCTCGTCGAGCCACCGGACGAGGCGCGCCGCCCGCCCCGCCCGGACGACGCGGGCCTCGTCGACGCGTTCAAGGCCGCAGCGGTGCACTTGGTGGCGGCGCTGCGCGAGGCCGACCAGTCCGACCACTGCTGGACGTGGGCCCGGTGGCGGCAGGACGTCGCGTTCGTGACCCGGCACCAGGTCCAGGAGGCCGCCGTGCACCACTGGGACGCGGCGCACGCCGCGGGCGCGGACGTCGACATCGAGCCGACCGTGGCCGCCGACAGCGTCGACGAGTTCCTGCACTTCTCGGTCGCCTCCGACGACGACCCCGACGAGCCGACCACGCCCCCGCTGCGCGGCGCCCTGTCGTTCCGGGCCTCCGACACCGGTGACGCCTGGACGCTCACCGACGGTCGCCCGGGCACGGCCGTGGTGGCGACCGGTCTCGCGGCCGGGGCACCGGTGCTCGAGGCGCCCGCCCGGGACCTGCTGCTCTGGCTCTACTCCCGCATCGACCTGGACGCCTCGGCGGTGCCCGGGGACCTGCTCGCCCGGTTCCGGGGGATCTGCTTCACCGACTGAGCACCCGCCGCTCCGCGCTCACGGCCCGTACGCCGTCAACGTGCCGTCCTCGGCGGCGACGAACACCTTCCCGGACGCGAAGACGGGCTGGGCGAAGACGGGCGCGCTCGCCGGCAGCGAGCCCAGCGGGTGCCCGTCGGACTCGGCGAACAGCTGGACCGAGGGCGACGTGCCGGTCGGGCACGAGTACATCGAGACCGCGACGACCTGCCCGTTGACCGTCGGCGTCCCGTTGGGCAGGCACGGCAGCGCCCGCTCCCAGAGCACGGCGCCGGTCGCCGGGCTCAGCGCCCGCAGGCCACCGGCGACCGCGACGCCGCCGATCGTCGTGGAGTTGGACGCGACGAGCAGCCGCCCCAGGTGCGAGTCGACGGCCGGCGAGGGCAGGCAGGCGCCGTTGTGGGTGCCGCCCACGTCCCCGACCTGCCGGGACCACACCGGACCCGCCGCGAGGCTCATCCGGCGCAGCGCGTAGAACACGCCGTTCTTGTTGCAGGCCGCGACCATCTGCGTGCTGACGCCACCGACGGTCGCGGTGAACAGCGACGGCGAGCTGCCGAAGTCGAGGTCGGCGCCCTGCGGCGACCTGACCTGGAAGGCGTCCTGCCTGACGAGGGTGGCCGCGGCGAGCCGGACGATGGAGTAGGTGTCGTCGAGCGTGGTGCCGGACGGGTCGGGGTTGCCGGTCGGCACCCAGACGTTCGTGCCGTCGGAGGCCATGCTCGCCCACACGCTGCCGCCCACGTGGCCGGCCGCGACGTCGTACCAGGTGTGCTGGAGGGCCCCGGTGTGCTGGTTCACCGAGACGACTCCGCCACGGATGAGGTTCGTGTCGCACTTGGACGTCATCCCCATGAACACCCGACCGCCCGCGACCGTCGGCGAGCTCCAGTTCTCGTACGTGTCCGTCGCGGCCGCCGTGGCCGGTCCGACGGCCCGCCGCCACCGCTGCGCTCCCGTGGCCGCGTTGAGCGCGTAGAGGTAGTGCGCCCCGGGGACGTAGACGGTGAGCACCCCGTCGACGGGGTCCTTGGCCACGGTCGCCGTCCCCAGGATGCCCTTGGGGGCGCAGTCGACCGTGGTGCCGAAGTCGAGCTGCTTCCTCCACACGACCGCGCCGGTCGTCGCGTCGAGCACGTAGAAGATCCCGGTGCGGCTGCCGATGTAGACCCGGCCGGCCACCACCGTCGGGCTCGCGTCGAAGCGGCGCGCCGGCTGACCGGACTTCGTGGCGGCATCGGCCAGGAACTGCCAGCGCCGGGTCAGCGACGCCGCGTTGGACGTGGTGACGGCCGGGTCGGTGAAGATCGCCGAGGAGTGCACGGCGTCGCGCAGGTAGGCCGGCCAGTCGAGGCTTGCGGCGGCCGCCGCGGTGGCCCGCTGCCCACTGCGCGGCACGGCGCCCGCCTGCGTGGTCGCGGACAGGACCGCAAGGGCGGCTGCCGCGAGCAGCCCGGTTCCCACCCGCCGCAGCGCTCCTCGCGCGTTCCTCGAGCCGTGAGCCTGTTGCTGCATGACTGTCCCCCTGTAGGTCGACGTCGCAGCCGACCGTAGTCGCGCGACCACGGGCAGAACATGGCCCAACTGAGCCTGCCCGCACGGGCCCCGACGCACCGGATGCAGCCGGGCCAGTCGAGCCGAACGACCCCGGCCGGCGGGGCTCTGTGGTGAACTGGTAAGGCCGCTGCAGCGAGCTGAGGGCGCTGCAACCCGAGCCGGTGCCGCGTCGCCGCGACCGAACGAGAAAGCACCCCATCGCCATGACCTTCAACGATGCAGTTCGCTCCGTCTTCGGCAAGTACGCCGTGTTCTCCGGACGTGCCCGCCGATCCGAGTACTGGTACTTCTACCTGTTCACGCTGCTGGTGAGCGCGGCCACCTCGCTCGCCGACAGCCTCCTACGTCGGGGGGTCGGCGGCGATGCCGGAGTGCTGAGCGCGCTGGCGTCCCTGGTGCTGCTGCTGCCCAACGTGGCGGTGACGGTCCGCCGGCTGCACGACACCGGCCGTCGTGGCTGGTGGATCCTGCTTCCCCTGGCTCCGGCTCTGCCCCTGCTCGCGGGCATGGTCGGCCTGGTGGTGGCTGCGCTGTTCGGCGGCAGCATCGGCGGTGCGCTGGCGCTGGTCGTCGTCGGCGGTGCCCTGACGGTCGCGGGGGCCGTCATGCTGCTCGTGTTCCTGTGCCTCGACTCCGACCCCGGTGCGAACAGGTACGGCCCGTCCCCCCAGCCGCCGCCGGTCCCCGGCGGTGGCTGGGGGTCCCCTCCGGCCTTGGCCTCGAGCGGTCTCGACGAGCACGGCCACGGGCCGTCGCGCTAGCACTCCGCAGAGCGGTGGTCGAGCGCTCAGCCGTTGCCCAGCAGCTCGATGAGCGCGACCACGCCGACCAGCACGATCACCGCGCGCAGCGCCCACGAGGGCAGCCGACGTCCCACGGTGGCGCCGATCTGGCCGCCGATGACCGCACCGAGGGCGATCAGGCCGGCGACCTCCCAGTCCACGTGGGCGACGGCCATGAAGAGGATCGCGGCGACCAGGTTGACCAGCAGCGCCAGGACGTTCTTGGTGGCGTTGTTGCGCTGCATGGTCTCGCTCAGGCCGATGCCGAGCACGGCCATCAGCAGCACCCCCTGTGCGGCGCCGAAGTACCCGCCGTACACACCGGTCGCGTAGACCAGCACCCAGACCCAGGCCGCACCGTGCTCGGGGCGCTCGACGCCGCGCGCGGCAGCCCGGGCGGCGACGCGGCGGCTGATCGCGGGCTGGAGCACCACGAGCAGGCACCCGAGGCCGATCAGCCCGGGGACGATCTTGTCGAAGGCGGAGGCGGGCAGCACCAGCAGCAGCACGCCACCGGTGATGCCGCCGAGCACGGAGGCGGAGCCCAGCCGGAGCAGGCGGACCCGCTGGCCGGCGAGCTCGCGGCGGTAGCCGATCGCGCCCGACAGCGAGCCGGGAACGAGGCCAACGGTGTTCGACACGTTGGCGGTGACCGGAGGGACGCCCATCGCGAGAAGGGTCGGGAACGTGATCAACGTTCCCGACCCCACCACGGTGTTGATGGTGCCGGCCGCCATCCCGGCGAGCAGGACGGCGACCATCTGCCAGATCGTCACTGCGGGGACGGCTCCCC
>JAICKK010000185.1 GCA_025927955.1 Nocardioidaceae bacterium | reverse complement strand
TGACCTGGCTGCTGGCCAAGGGCACCGGGAAGCCGCTGCTGGAGAAGGACATGTCCTCGCGCCGACCCGGCTACGCCGACTACGTCCGTCGTACCAGCGGGTTCGTGCCGCTGCCTCCCCGGCGCCCCACCGGGTAGACTCTCGGTCTCGTGCAGTTCCTCAGCGAGACCCGTCCCGGCCACGACCTCACCTACGACGACGTCTTCATGGTGCCTCGTTGCTCCGACGTGGCCAGCCGCTACGACGTGGACCTGGCGACCTGTGACGGCACGGGTACGACGGTCCCGGTCGTGGTCGCGAACATGACCGCCGTCGCGGGCCGCAGGATGGCCGAGACCGTCGCGCGGCGCGGCGGCCTCACCGTGCTGCCGCAGGACATCCCGATCGCCGTGGTCGCCGAGGTGGTGTCGTGGGTCAAGAGCCGGCACCCGGTCTTCGACACCCCCATCGTGCTCGACCCCCACCAGACGGTCGGGGACGCGTTCGCGCTGCTGCCCAAGCGCGCGCACCGCGCGGCGTTCGTCGTCGAGGACGGCCGGCCGGTCGGCGTCCTGACCCCGGAGGACTGCGCCGAGGTCGACCGGTTCACCCAGGTTCACCAGGTGATGTCGGCGGACCCGCTGACCCTGTCCGCGGACCTCGATCCGCGCGCGGCCTTCCAGCGGCTCGAGGCCGCCCGGCGCCGGGTGGCCCCCGTCGTCGACGGCGACGGGCGCCTGGTCGGGGTGCTGACCCGGACGGCGGCCCTGCGGTCCACGATCTACGCCCCCGCCCTGGACGCCGGCGGCCGGCTGCGGGTGGCCGCGGCGGTGGGCGTGAACGGCGACGTCAAGGCGAAGGCGGCCGACCTGCTCGAGGCCGGCGTCGACTGCCTGGTGCTCGACACCGCGCACGGGCACCAGGCACGGATGGTCGACGCCGTGCAGGCGGTGCGGGCGCTGGACCCGGGAGTGCCGCTGGTGGCCGGCAACGTGGTGTCCGCGGAGGGCGTGCGCGACCTCGTCGACGCGGGCGCGGACATCGTGAAGGTCGGTGTCGGGCCGGGCGCCATGTGCACGACCCGGATGATGACCGGAGTCGGCCGCCCGCAGTTCTCGGCCGTCCTCGAGTGCGCCCAGGCGGCCCGCGAGCTCGGCAGCCACGTGTGGGCCGACGGCGGCGTGCGGCACCCGCGCGACGTCGCCCTGGCCCTGGCCGCGGGCGCGTCGGCGGTGATGGTCGGGTCCTGGTTCGCCGGCACCCACGAGTCGCCGGGGGACCTGCACGTCGACGCGCAGGGCCGCGCCTACAAGGAGTCGTTCGGGATGGCCTCGGCGCGCGCGGTCGCGAACCGGACCGGCGCGGAGAGCTCGTTCGAGCGGGCCCGCAAGGGGCTCTACGAGGAGGGCATCTCCTCCTCCAGGATGTACCTCGACCCCGAGCGTCCCGGCGTCGAGGACCTCCTGGACCAGATCTGCGCCGGCGTCCGCTCGGCCTGCACCTACGCCGGCGCCCGCACGCTCGAGGAGCTGCACGAGCGGGCGGTCGTGGGCGTGCAGTCCGCGGCCGGCTTCCACGAGGGCCGGCCGCTGCCCGCGGGCTGGTGAGCCTCAGCGGCCGCGCGAGCTGTTCGCGGTCCGGCCGCGCACCACGCCGATGAAGTCCTGCACGCGGGGGTCGTCGAGGTCGCGCCGCCAGGCCAGGCCCACGGTCGTCGGCGGTGAGTCCCGCACCGGCACGGCGACGACGTCCCTGCGGTGGTGCAGCCGCGCGAGCGACATCGGCAGCAGCACGACCCCCGCGTCGGCGGCGACGCTCTCCACGGCCCGCCGCAGGGCCGACGGCGGGTCTCCCGGCTCGTGGAGCAGGTGCTCCTCGGCCAGGTCGCGCACGTCGACCTCGTCGTAGGCCGAGACCGGGTGCTCCCGCGAGACCACGACGACCGGCTGCTCGTCGTACAGGGGGATGAGGTGGAGGCCGTCGCGCTCGACGGGGAGGCGGACGAAGCACAGGTGCAGCTCGCCGGCCCGCAGCAGCGCGACACCGTCCCGGTCGGCGAGCGGGACCAGGGCCAGCGGGGCCCGCGGCATCCGGTCCCTCCAGACCCGCGCCCACTTGTCCGGGGTAACCCCGGGCGCGAACCCCACGCGCAGCGGTCCGGTGTTCATCGGCCCAGGGTAGGCAAGGATGGGCCCATGAGCGCACTCGACGCCTGGACTCCCGGCTCCCACACCGCCGACGGGGTCACCCACCCGACCTACCGCAGGGGCACCGGACCGGGTGTCGTCGTGGTGCACGAGGTGCCCGGGATCACCCCCGAGGTCGTCGCGTTCGCCGACGAGGTGGTGAGCGCGGGGCACACCGTGGTGCTGCCGCGGCTGTTCGGTCAGCCTGGGGCGCCGATGACGGTCGCGACCATGGCCAAGGTGCTGCCACGGGTCTGCGTCAGCAGGGAGTTCCACGTGCTGGCCCTGCGGAGCACGTCGCCGGTCGCCGCCTGGCTGCGCTCGCTGTGTCGTGAGCTGCACGCCGAGCTGGGCGGGCCGGGGGTCGGGGCGCTGGGCATGTGCCTCACCGGCGGCTTCGCCCTCGCGATGATGGTCGACGCCTCCGTCGCGGCACCCGTGCTGTGCCAGCCCAGCCTGCCGTTCGCGATCGGCCGGGCCCGCGCGGCCGACCTGGGCCTCTCGCCGGAGGACCTCGACGTGGTCCGGCAGCGGGTCCGCTCCGGGTGCCCGGTGCTCGGCCTGCGCTACCGCCGGGATCCCGCGACCGGCACGCGCTTCGACACGCTGCGCCGCGAGCTCGGCGACGGCTTCGTCGCCGTCGAGCTCGAGGGCCGGGGCCACTCGGTGGTGACCGCGCACCGCCAGCAGGAGGCCGTCGACCGCATCCTGTCGTTCTTCCGCGAGCGCCTGGCTCAGCCGGACTGACGGCGCCGCCGGGTCACGGCGGCGACGGCGAGCGCGCCGGCCACCGCGACGAGCACCTCCTGCGGCATCCGGCCGGGGGACTCGCGCTGGACCCGTCCGTGCAGCGCGTCGACGGCGCCCGGGAACGGCGAGAAGCCGAAGAAGACCGTGCTGGGCTTGTCGAGGTCGAGGAACGCTGCGCCCGCCATCCCGGCCAGCACGCGCGCTCGCCGCCGGGACGGGGTGGCAGCGGTGACCACCGCCATCGTCGTCGCACCGACCAGCCCGTCCGGGACGGCGATGTGCATCAGCTCCCGGATCGGGCCACGTCCGCCCCAGTGGGGGACCGCGTCGAGCACCAGGTGCGAGAGCACACCGGCGCCGAAGGCGGTCGCCGGGCCGGGCGCGACGTGGCCGATCAGGGCGCCGGACAGGACGTGGTTGGTGACCAGCATGGGTGAAGCCTCGGTGCCCCGCGCCTGCCCGTCAACGACATCCCGGCACGAGCGTCCGGGGAGGGCACTCCGCGCTCGGGCCGCGCGACCCCGCCGACGACAGTCGGCAGGCTGACCCGTGCCGGCCTCGCCGGCGAGCCCCACTTCGGGCGTGTCGGCGCGTTTGACCACTGTGGTCACCGGGAACGGCGGCAGGTCGAAAGAGGTGGGAGAGCCACCTCTGTCACCACGAGGAGGAACCATGGGTAGAAGGCCAAGGGCGGCGCTGCTGAGCCTGTCGGCAGCATCGCTGGTCGCGCTGATGATCGACTACCTGCTGTCGGACCTGTCGGCGCGGAGAACCGCCTGACGCACGGCTGCAGCGTGTGAGCGTGGATCCGCCCGCGTCGACTCCCTGCGGGTCGGCCGGGCGCGGTCCCGCGCTCGGGACCGCGGGCGCTAGGCCTTCTCCTGCTCCTCCTCGTGGGCCTTCTCCTCCTGCTCCTGCTCCTGGAGCCTCTGCTCGCGTCGCACCACCGGCGAGGTGTCGAGACCGACGATCCCGCCGAGAACCAGGAGAAGGCCGACCGTCGCCCCGGCGAGGCCGAGGAGGCTGGTGCGGATGTGCTCCCCGAACAGGCCCACCCCGAGGCCGATCGCGACCAGCGGCAGCGTCGCGTCGATGACCGGGGTGCTGGCCGCCAGCGGACCGGACTGGAAGGCGTTCTGGATCAGGAACGCCCCGATGAGGCTGGCGATGATGAGTGCGTACGGCTCCCAGGTCGCGAAGAGCGCGAGCTGCTCCTTCTTGATCAGCGCGATGGTCGCGGCGTAGAGCGCCGACTGCAGCCCCATCGTGCACGCACCGGCGACTGCGTACGCCGACGCCATCGGCGGACCCTCCACGACGCGCGCGACCAGCAGGCACAGGCCCACCACCACGGCCACGGCGACCAGGGCGGGCGCCCACGAGGTGATCGGCTGGATGGGCTGGCCCTGCTGCGGGTCTGCCGCCACGATGCCCACCGCGAGCCCGACGACCACGGCCGCGACCGCGCCCCAGTCCCGCGACCGCAGGCGCAGGCCACGGATGCGGACCGAGACCGGCACCGCGAACAGGAGCTCCGAGACGACCAGCGGCTGGACGAGCACGAGGGGACCGAACGCGAGCGCCACGGCCTGGAAGCCGTACGACGCGCCGGCGGAGGCGATGCCGGCCAGCCACGTCCGGTCGGTCACCAGGGCGCGTACCAGACGCAGCGACATGCGCTCGCTGCTGGACCGCTTGCTGGCGGCGCGCTGCTGAAGCACCCCGCAGGTGGCGAGGAACAGTCCCGCCAGCACCGCCGCCACGGCGGAGATGACGGTGGACCACGCTCCCGACATGGGCTACTCCCGTTCCTGGTGCTCGAGGCGTGGCGATGCCGACGGCTGGGCGAGATGGCCCTGGTGGAACGTCGAGCGGGTGACGATCACGATGCCGGCGATCATCGCCCCGAGCCCCAGCAGGATCACCACCACGTGGCCCGTTGCCAGGTCCAGCCTGCCCCGGAGCACGAACACGCCGATCGCCAGCGCGCACAGCAGCTGCGCGGTGACCACCCCTGGATAGGAGGCGCTCAGCTCGGCGGACTCGAAGGCGCTCTGGACCAGGAGCATGCCGAACAGGGCCACGACCACCACGGCGTAGCCGTGCCACCCCGCCAGCAGCGCGGCCAGTCCGTGGTGACCCATCACGTGCACGGCGCTCTGCACGAGCGCAGCCTGGACGCCGAAGAGGATGCCGGCACCGATGCCCAGCAGCAGGGCACGCGAGGAGCCGGACCGACGGCTGGCCACCACGGCGAGCAGGGCGGCCAGCGCGACGGGGCAGCCGGCGCCGTAGGCCCACCGCACGTCGGCCACCGCGGTCACGCCGCCGCGAGGACGTGCCGCCAGCAGGAACGCCACCAGGCCGAAGGCGATGACCAGCCCGCCGATGATGTCCTTGGCCGGGATGCGGTGCCAACCCCAGAAGGCGGAGATGGACAGCCCGAACAGCAGCCGCACCACGAACACCGCCTCCACGAGCACGACGCTGCCCCGGCCCAGGGCCGCGGCGAACGCGACGTTCCCGAGCAGCGAGCAGACGACCCCGGCCAGCCACCGTGGCTGCTGGACCAGCCACAGCAGGAGCTTCGGTGACAGGTTGTCCTGGGGCGGGGCCTGCGCGGCCATCCGCTGCTGCACGACCTCGCCGAAGGCGACGATGAGCGCGGCGACGACGGCGAGTGCGTACACCATCGTGTCTTCCCTCCGTCGAGCTCCCTGAGCCACGCGCCAACTACCCCGAGCCGGTGAAGGCAAACGAGCCGCGAGGTGGGCAAACAACTAGGCCCCGTTGGCGTTTGGCTCGGGCGTCGTCGGGAACGGAGCCGACCGCCGAAGCCCTTGGAGGTGGACATGCCGGATGCGACCGCGCGCCGCGTCCTCATCGTGTCCGCTGCCATGGGCGGCGGGCACCTGCAGATCAGCCACGAGCTCCAACGCCGGCTCGCGGAGCGTGGTCACGAGGCCCACGTCGTCGACGTGCTGCAGGTCATGCCGCGGCCGGCAGGCGCCTGGCTGCACCGGCTCTACCCGTGGCTGGTCAACCGGACGCCATGGCTGTACCAGCTGGTCTACGACGTGTTCTTCCTGGCGGACCAGACGGCCGGCGAGCGGGCCGGCATCCCCGTACGCCTCTCTCTGCCGGGCCTGCGTCGCCTGGCCGCCACCTTCCGGCCCGACGTCGCCGTGTCCACCCATCCGCTGTCCGCGCTCGCGCTCGGCGAGCTGCGCAGGCGCGGACGCCTGGGGTGTCCTGCCGTCACCATGATCACGACGTTCTCCGTCAACAACCTCTGGCTCCACCCCAGCGTCGACCTAGAGCTGTGCATCTCCACCGAGGCGGCCTCCGAGGTGACCCGCCGTACCGGCCGGGCGGCCGTGGTCAGCGGTCCCGTGGTCCGGCCCGCCTTCCTGGAGCCGGTCGAGGAGACCGCGCGCTGCCGCGTCCGCGAGGAGCTGGGGATCCCGGCCGAGAGCCGGGTCGCCCTCGTGAGCACCGGATCCGTGGGCCTGGCGGGATCCGCCCGCGCGGCAGCCGAGGCGATCGCCTCCCGTGCGGGGTGGGTCCCGGTGGTGCTGTGCGGCCGGAGCGAGGAGCTCCGTGCGCGCATGCAGCGGGTCCGGGGCGCGGTCGCGCTCGGCTGGGTCGAGGACATCCGGCGGCTGCTGGCGGCCGCCGACGTGCTGGTGGACAACGCCGGCGGGATGAGCTCGAAGGAGGCCCTGGGCTTCGGCGTCCCGGTGGTGACCTTCCGGCCGATCAGCGGCCACGGGCGCGACGACGCCGCGGCGCTGGAGCGGCTGGGCCTCACGGACGTGGTGGAGGACCCGCGACGGCTCGTCGACCTGCTCGACGGCCTCGTGCAGGACGCGCCGGGTCGGCGCGAGCGGGTGGCGCGTGGCCGGGCGCTGTTCGTCGCCGATGCCGCCGACCTCGTCGAGCAGGCCACGCACCGGCCCTCCGGCCGGTCCCGGCAGATGGCCGCCGCGACGGTGGCCGCCGGCCACGGGTGAGCCCGCCCACCTCCCGGCGGCCACGGTCGTGCGGAGGTGCGCCGGCACAGGGGCGAGGACGACCCTGCGGGTGAGGCGTCAGCCGATCAGGTGCTCGAGGGCGAGCTGCTGCAGCCTCACGAAGCCGTAGTCGCGCACCGCCGCCGCCTCGGGGTCGAAGCCGTCGTCGGTGGCCATGAGGTCCTCCACCGTCTCGCCCTCGGCCAGCGTCGGCCGGGCGAGGTCGAGGATGCCCGCGTACTCCATCGCGTCCTGGACGCGGGTGTCCGCGCGGAACGCCCTGGCCCTCTCCGCGAGCATGAGGTACGTCGACATGCACGCCCTCGCCGACTCCCAGACGCCGTCGAGGTACTCGGTGCGCGACGGCTTGTAGTCGAAGTGGCGCGGGCCGGTGTAGCGGGGGCCGTCCGGGTAGCCCGGGAAGCCGTTCTCGATCAGGTCGACGGTGAAGAACGCCGAGGTCAGGTCGCCGTGGCCGAAGACGAGGTCCTGGTCGTACTTCAGCCCCCGCTGGCCGTTGAGGTCGATGTGGAACAGCTTCCCGCTCCACAGCGCCTGCCCCAGGGCGTGGGTGTAGTTGAGGTTCGACATCTGCTCGTGGCCGGTCTCGGGGTTAAGCCCGACGATGTCGCCGTGCTCGAGCTCGGCGATCAGAGCCAGCGCGTGCCCGACCGTGGGCAGGAAGATGTCGCCGCGGGGCTCGTTCGGCTTCGGCTCCAGGCCGATGCGCAGGCCGTAGCCCTTGGCCTTGATGTAGCCGGCGACGGTGTCGAGCCCCTCCTTGTAGCGCTCCATC
>JAICKK010000235.1 GCA_025927955.1 Nocardioidaceae bacterium | reverse complement strand
GTCCGGGACGCCCGCCGTCGGCCCGAGCTCGGCGAGCTCGCCGATGAGCGGTGGCTGCCGCTCCCGGCGCCAGACCCAGACCACGCCCGCGGCGTAGAGCAGCACGAGGACCAGGCCCTCGAGGCGGCCCAGCACCCCGTTGAGCAGGAGCAGCCACGCGAGGGCGCCCAGGACGACGGCGCCCCCGCCGTACTCCAGGCTGCGGCGGCTCACCGGCAGCGGCGCCAGCAGCCCGGCCAGCCCGAGGGTCAGCGTGAGCACGACGAGGTTGGCTCCGACCGCGTCCCCGGCCGCCAGCGCGGGATGGGCCTGACCCGAGGCGAGCATGGCCGTGACCGCCTCCTCCGGCTCGGCGCCGGCCAGCAGCACGCCCAGGGCCAGGACGCTGACCCCCAGCCGGTCGGCCGCGCCGCCGACGTTCTCCGCGAAGGCCTCCGCGCCGGCGGTCAGCAGCGCTGCCCCGGCGACGACGAGCACGACCGCCACCGCACCCGTCACCCGGTCAGGGTAGCCGGGCGGCTGGACGCGCCTCAGACCAGGACGGACGTCACCGGCAGCGACGAGTCGGCCGGCAGGTCCAGCGCCGAGGGCCGGCGCCCACGGCGCACCATCTCCGCGCCGAGGGCGGCGACCATCGCTCCGTTGTCGGTGCACAGCCCCGGTCGCGGCACCCGCACGCGGATGCCGCGGGCGGCGGCGCGCTCCTCGGTCAGCGCGCGCAGCCGCGAGTTGGCGGCGACGCCACCGCCGATGAGGATGTCCTCGACCCCCTCGCTCGCCGCCGCGTCCACCGCCTTGCGGGTGAGCACGTCGCAGACCGCCTCCTGGAAGGACGCGGCGACGTCCTCGACGGGCACCGGCTCCCCCGCGGCCTCACGGGCCTCCACCCACCGGGCGACGGCGGTCTTGAGCCCCGAGAACGAGAAGTCGAAGCGGTGCCGCTGCAGGTCCCGCTGGGAGGTCAGGCCGCGCGGGAAGTCGACGTACACCGAGGACCCGGAGCGCGCCGCGCGGTCGATGTAGGGCCCGCCCGGGAACGGCAGGCCGAGCAGCCGGGCGACCTTGTCGAACGCCTCCCCCGCCGCGTCGTCGATGGTGGCCCCCAGGGGCCGCACGCCCTGCTCGGCCTCACCGCCGGTCACGTCTGACACCTTCAGCAGCGACGAGTGGCCGCCGCTGACCAGCATCGCGATGCAGGGCTCGGGCAGCGGCCCGTGCTCGAGCTGGTCGACCGCGACGTGCGCGGCGAGGTGGTTCACGCCGTAGAGCGGCTTGCCGAGCCCGACGGCCAGCGCCTTGGCGGCCGCGACGCCGACCAGCAGCGCGCCCGCCAGCCCGGGCCCGCTGGTGACCGCCAGGGCGTCGACCTCGTGCAGCGCCACGCCGGCGCGCTCGCAGGCCCGTTCGATGGTGGGCACCATCGCCTCCAGGTGCGCCCGGGAGGCGACCTCGGGGACGACCCCGCCGAACCGGGCGTGCTCGTCGACGCTCGAGGCGACGGCGTCCGCCAGCAGGGCGTGGCCGCGTACGACGCCGACGCCCGTCTCGTCGCAGGACGTCTCGATGCCCAGCACCAGGGGTCCGTCGTTCTCGGCGGTCATGGCCTCATTGTCGCGCTCCGATGTCGCGCGTCCGTCGGGGCCCGCCGCCCCTGGTCGTCGAGACGTGCGGACGCGCCGGGTCGGCGCCGACGAGACGTGCGGACGCGCCGGGTCGGCAGGGGGGCGGTCACGCCCGAGCCGATCGCCGCATCACCAGGGCGTCCGAGCCGTCCCGGTAGTAGCCGGGCCGGTGCCCGACCGGCACGAACCCCTCGGCGGCGTAGAACGCGCACGCCGCGTCGTTGCGGGCGCTGACCTCCAGCATCATCGGCTCGCCCGTGCCGGCCTCGCGGAGCAGCCGCCGGGCCAGGCCGCGCCGGCGGTGGTCGGGGTGCACGCCGACCCGGTGCAGGTCCACGACATCGCCCGCGGCTGCGGTCACGACGTAGGCGACCACCGCCACCGGCCCCTGACCCGCGGGTGGGCACACGACGAGGGCGGTGCGTCGCGGGCCGGTCAGCTCCTCGCGCACCGATGCCGCCGACCAGGCGTCGGCGCCGAAGAGCAGCCGCTCGAGCGCGCGGACGCCCCGGACGTCCCCCGCGGTGGCGGGCCGCAGGATCACGAGACCCGCTTGGGCTTGCCCGGCGCGGCGACGTCCGGGCGGCGCAGGTAGAGCGGCTCGGGGTCCAGCAGCTCGGCCCGCTCCCCGCAGACGATCTCGGCCAGCACCCGCGCGTCGGGGTGCTCGGGGCCCACGGCGTGCCCGAACGCGTCGGGGTAGAGCCGCGCGCCGGCGCCCACGACGGGGGCGCCGGTCGCCACGTCGCCGGGCCGGTCGACGTGCGGGCCGTCGAGGCGGGCCCCCGCCTCGTCGTACGCGGCCCAGTAGACCTCCTTGCGGCGGGCGTCGGTGGCGACCAGGAAAGGCCCGCTGACTGCTCCCGTGTCGACGGCCTGGGCGGCGAGCACGTCGAGGGTGCACACGCCGTACACCGGGATGCCGAGCGCCAGGCCCAGGGTCCGGGCGGTCACCAGCCCGACGCGCAGGCCGGTGAACGGACCCGGCCCGACCCCCACCGCGACGGCGGTCACCTCCTCCCGGGGCACCCACGCCTCGTCGAGGACGGAGGTGATGCCGGGAGCCAGCAGCTCCCCGTGCCGGCGGGCGTCCACCTGGGTGTGGCTGGCCACGACGCGCTCACCGTCGTGCAGGGCCACGGTGACGGCCGGGGTGGCGGTGTCGAAGGCGAGGAGCACGCGGACGAGGCTACTTCCCTGCTCGAGGCGCCGCGGCGTCGCTCAGGCCGGCCAGGTCGACGTCGGCCCAGCGAGCGCCGACGGGGGTGAGCCGCAGCGTGCGGGTCTCGCTGTCGCCCTGCGCCTCGCCGTGAGGGCGCCGGATCTCGAGCTCCAGCCGGTCCTCGGCGAGCCCCTCGGCGAGGCCGACGCCCCACTCCACGACGGTGACCGCCTCCTCCAGCGACGTGTCCAGGTCGAGGTCGTCGAGCTCGGGCGGGCCCCCGAGCCGGTACGCGTCCACGTGCACCAGGGCCGGGCCGTCGCCGAGCGGAGGGTGCACCCGCGAGATCACGAACGTCGGGGAGGTGACGTCCCCGCGCACCCCGAGCCCGGCCCCGACGCCCTGCGTGAACGTCGTCTTGCCGGCGCCCAGGTCCCCGCTGAGCACCAGCAGGTCGCCGGGTCTCAGCAGCCCGGCCAGCCGCTCGCCCAGCGCGCGGGTGTCCTCCGCGGTGGGCGCCGTGAGCCTCACGACACCCTCGATGCGCTCGGCGCGGTCGCGGCCGCGAGCAGGTCGTCGAGCGTGGCGTTGACCCGGTCCTTGCGCTCGAGGATCACCATGTGGCCGGCGCCCGGGCACTCGACGAGGGTGGCGCCGGGGATCCGCCCGGCCATCGCCCGGCTGAGGCCGACCGAGGTCATCACGTCCTCGGTGCCGGTGACGATGTACGTCGGCACGTCCGCGAACCGCTCGAGGACCGAGAACTTGTCGAGGGTGTCGAAGTTGGGGAAGAACTGGGCCAGGACCTCGAACGGTGTCGCGGCGAGCATGTTGTCGACGAGCTCGACGTACGACGCCGGCACGTCGTCGCCGAAGGCGAACTGGCTGGCCACCAGGTAGCCGATGTTCGAGCCGCGCCGGCGCACCCGGTCCACCAGCCCCGGGGCGTGGGCGAGCCCGGCGACCAGCCGCGGGGCGAGCTGCGCCGCGAGGGCGTCGGGGATCAGCCGGCTGACGACGTGGTGCGTCTTGAGCCCTCCGGCGGCCGTCGAGACCAGGGCGACGCCCACCACGCGCTCGGCGAAGACCTCGGGATGGTGCTCGGCGAACGCCATCACGCTCATCCCGCCCATGGAGTGGCCGACGAGCACGACCGGCCCCTCGGGGGCCAGCTCGCCGATCACGCGGGCCAGGTCGTGTCCGAGCTGGTCGACGGTGGCGTGCGCGTTGTCCGAGCGTCCCGACCTGCCGTGGGAGCGCTGGTCGTAGAACACCATCCGGTGCTTGCCGCGGAAGTACGCGCGCTGGAAGTGCCAGCAGTCCAGGGTCAGGGCGTAGCCGTGCACGAAGACGATCGTGGGGTCGCCCTGCCGGCGGCGCCGGCGCCCGTTGTGGGTCTTGGCCGCCTCGGCGTACGGCGCGACCTCGTCGACCTCCGCGTGCAGGGTGACGCCGTCGTCGGTGAGGACGGTGCGCACCTCACCGCGCAGGGCCCCCAGCGCGTCGGCGCCCTCGGCGCCCGTGCGCCGCTCGCGGACGACCCGGCGCTCGACGGCGAACCCCGCCGCCGCGGCGGCCGCGGCCGTCCCCACGCCGGCTGCGGCGAGGCCGATCCACCGGTGCCTGCTCACCCGCCCGTCCCCCTCGTCTCGAGGTCGCCCGGCCCCCGGCGCGACACATGGCGGCGGACGAACCGCCCACCGATCCCCGCGACGATCTCATACGCGATGGTGCCGGCGGCCTCGGCCCAGTCCTGCGCCGTCGGCGCGCCGTCCGTCCCGGTCCCGAACAGCACGACGGGGTCCCCGGCGGCGGCGTGGTCGTCGCCGAGGTCCACGGTGAGCTGGTCCATGCACACCCGGCCCGCGACCCGCCGCTGCCGGCCCGCCACCAGGACGTGGGCCCGTGACGACGCGTGACGGGGCACCCCGTCGCCGTACCCGACGGGGACCAGGCCGACGGTGGTGTCGCGCTCCGCCGTCCAGGTGTGGCCGTAGGAGACGCCGGCGCCCGCACGCAGCCGCTTCACCAGCGCCAGCCGCGAACGGACGGTCATGGCGGGGACCAGCCCCAGCTGCTGGGAGGTGGAAACCTGCGGGGCCGGCGACAGCCCGTACGACGCGATGCCGCAGCGCACCATGTCGTAGCTCGACCACGGCCGCAGCAGCGCGCCGGCCGAGTTGGACAGGTGCCGCACCTCCGGCTCCAGGCCGGCCGCCTCGACCGCCTCGAGAGCCTGCGCGAACGCCTTCTCCTGGGCCTCGTTGGCGGGATGGTCCGG
>JAICKK010000039.1 GCA_025927955.1 Nocardioidaceae bacterium | reverse complement strand
GACGTGCTGCAGCGGCTCAAGGCGCTCGACGCCCGCCGCTCCCCCGTGCCGATCCCCAAGGGACCGGTGCCCACGAGCCTCAAGGGCGCCCGGCAGAACATGCGCGGCCGCTGACCCGCGCACCCGAGCAACCAGGAGGTATGTCGATGGCGGTGCCCGGCCGGCGCGCCCCCGATGGTGCGCCCGCGGGCCTGGCGCAGGCCGAGCTGTTCGCGGTGGACGCCTACGTCGACCGGTTCGAGGCCACGGTGGAGGCCGTCGACGGCGACCGGCACCGGGTCGCGCTGGGGCGCACCGCGTTCTACCCCGGCGGCGGCGGGCAGCCGCACGACCTCGGCACGCTGACCTGGTACGACGGGCGCGCGGACGTCTCGCGGGTGGGCCGTGACGGCGGCCGGATCTGGCACTGGCTCGAGGAGGCCGCGCCGCTGCCGGAGCCGGGCGCGGAGGTCGAGGGCCGGCTGGACTGGGAGCGACGGCACCTGACGATGCGCACCCACACGGCGCTGCACATCCTGTGCGGGGTCATGTGGGCCGACCACGGCGTGGCCGTCACCGGGGGCAACATGGAGCCCGGGCGAGGCCGCCTGGACTTCCCGCTGCCGTCGATGTCGGCGGAGTTCGGCCGGCGGGTGGAGGAGCGGGTCAACGAGGAGATCGCAGCGGCACGGCAGATCCTCGTCGAGTTCGTCGGCCGGGAGGTCGCCGACGAGGACCACGCTCTGATCCGGACCGCCGCCCACCTCATCCCCCGTGAGATCGACCCGCTGAGGGTGATCGACATCGTGGGGCTGGACAAGCAGGCCGACGGCGGCACGCACGTGCTCTCGACGGCCGAGGTCGGCTCGGTGCGGGTGACCGGCACGGAGTCCAAGGGCAAGGGCAACAAGCGGGTCCGTCTCGAGGTGCACGACCCTGCCTGAGCCCGTCAGGGGACCCGGGCGACCCATCCGCCGGGCCCGCGACGGCGAACCCGTCACATGAGGCAAGCATCCGCCCGCCCCCCGGGCGCGCCGACGGCCGCCGTCGTCGGCGGAGGCGTCTCCGGGCTCACCGCCGCGTACCTCCTCGCCCGCGACCACCACGTAACGCTCTTCGAGGCCGACGACCGGGTCGGCGGTCACGCGCACACCCACGACGTGCCCGTCCGCGACGGCGGCAGGGTGCCCGTCGACTCGGGGTTCATCGTGCTCAACGACCGCACCTACCCGCTGCTGCGCCGGCTGTTCGCCGAGCTCGGGGTCCGCACCCGGCCCACCGAGATGAGCATGAGCATCAGCTGCGACGAGTGCGGGCTGGGCTTCGTCGGCGGTCGCGGGGCACGCGGCATCTTCGCGCAGCGTCGCCGGCTGCTGGACCGTCGGTTCTGGCGGCTCCTGCGGTCGGTGCGCCGGTTCCAGAAGGCGGCCCTGGCGCTGCTCGCCGACGACCCCGACAGCACGCTGACCTACGGGGAGTTCCTGGCGCGACACCGGTTCGACGGCTACTTCGTCTACCACTACGCGCTGCCGGTGGTCTCGTGCGTGTGGTCGATGGGCCACCAGGAGGCGCTGGCCTACCCGGCCGCCTACCTGTTCGCGTTCCTGGACCACCACGGCTTCCTCGTGCTGCGCGACGCGCCCACCTGGCACACCGTCGTCGGCGGGTCCCGGTCGTACGTCGAGGCCGTGACCGCCCGCCTGGACGCCGTGCGGCCCGGCACCCGGGTCACCGCCGTGAGCCGCAAGCCGGACTCCGTCGAGATCGACGACGAGCACGGGGAGCACCACAGCTTCGACAAGGTCGTGCTCGCCACGCACGCCGACGAGGCGCTGCGCCTGCTCACCGACGCCGCGCAGGACGAGCAGGAGGTGCTGGGCGCGTTCGGCTACTCGAGCAACGTGGCCTGGCTGCACCGCGACGAGTCCGTGCTGCCGCCGCGGCGCGAGGCGCGCGGCAGCTGGAACTACCGCCTGCACGGCTGTACGACGAGCGCGGACCGCAGCCGCGTCTCCTACTGGATGAACCGGCTGCAGGGGCACTCCGAGGACGACCCGCTCGTGGTCACGCTCAACCCGCGCGACGGCGAGGAGCAGGGCCTCGACCGCGTGGTGGCGCGCATGACGTACCTGCACCCCACCTACACCTCGGCCTCCGTGGCGGCCCAGCGGCGTCTCGGCACGCTCGGATCGGACCGCCTCGCGTTCGCCGGCGCCTACCACGGCTGGGGGTTCCACGAGGACGGCTGCCGCTCGGGGGTGGCGGCGGCCGCGGCGCTGGGGACGACCTGGTGAGCGCGACCACGCCCAGCAGCGGACCGGTGGTCCCCGCGCTCGTGCGCGCGCAGGTGCGCCACCACCGCAGCCGGCCCGTCCCCTACGGCTTCCGCACGACCACGCCGATGTGGCTGGTCGACGCGGCCGACGCGGACGCGGCGTTCCCCCGGTGGCTGCGGCCGCTGGCCTCGGTGCGCAGCCGGGACCACCTCGACCCGGCCGACGCGCGCCCGCTGGTCGACAAGGTGCGCGGCCACCTCGCGGCCGAGGGCGTCGGCTGGTCGGCCGAGCGGGTGCTGGTGCTGGCCAACGCCCGGTCCCTCGGGTACGTCTTCGACCCGCTGACGACCTTCTTCTGCCTCGACGGCTCGGGCCGGCTCGAGGGGGTGCTCGCGGAGGTGCACAACACCTACGGCGAGCGGCACTGCTACCTGCTGCGGCTCGACGGCTCTCGCGCCCGGGTCGACAAGGAGTTCTACGTCTCCCCGTTCTTCACCGTGGAGGGCACCTACGACATCCGCGTGCGGCTGGACGCCGACCATGTCGCGATCTCGATCAGCCTGGCTCAGCAGGGCCGGACCGTCTTCGCCGGCTCGGTGCGCGGCGCGCTGCGGCCGGCCACCCGGGGCCGCACCGTTCGCAACGTCCTCGGCCACCCCCTTCCCTCCCAACGCGTCTCGGCACTGATCCGCTGGCACGGCGTCCGGCTCTGGCTCCGCCGGCTGCCGGTGGCGCCCCGACGCCCACTCGCACCGAAAGGGACCACCTCCTCATGACCACCGTCCTGCAGCCCAGGGTCCTCGCCTCGTCGGACCAGCTGCCTCCCCCGCCCGCCTACGGCCTGCGCGGGCGGGTGGCCCGCGAGGTGGTGCGCCGGATCCTGCGCGGGGTGCCGGTCAGCGTGGACCTCGGGTACGGCGAGGTGCTCGGCGCCCCGCCGGCGGCCGGCCGGCCGGTGCTCGCCGTACACGACCCGCAGGCGCTGTTCGCCCGGCTCGGGAGGAGCCCGATGATCGGTCTCGGCGAGTCCTACATGGCCCGGGAGTGGAGCGCGTCCCCCGACACCGACCTGGCCGACCTGCTCTCGCCGTTCGCGGAGCGGCTGACGAGCCTGGTGAAGCCGGTGTTCTACCGGCTGCGGCACACGGTGCTGCCCCGCGGGCTCAACCCGGCCAACACGATCGAGGGCGCGCGCCGCAACATCGAGGCGCACTACGACCTGTCCAACGAGATGTTCCAGCTGTTCCTCGACCCCTCGATGTCCTACTCCTCGGCGCTGTTCGCCTCCCTCGACCCGGAGCCGGTGGCCGCGGACCTGGAGCGGGCCCAGGTGCGCAAGATCGACGCGGTGCTCGATGACGCAGGGGTGCGGGCCGGCTCGCGGGTGCTCGAGATCGGCACCGGCTGGGGCACCCTGGCCATCGGCGCCGCCGGGCGCGGCGCCCGGGTGACGACCGTGACGCTGTCCAGCGAGCAGGCGAGCCTGGCGCGCGAGCGCGTGGCGGAGGCCGGGGTCGCGGACCTGGTCGAGGTCGCGGTCCGCGACTACCGCGACCAGGCGGGCCGGTTCGACGCGGTGGTGTCGGTGGAGATGGTCGAGGCGGTCGGGGAGGAGTACTGGCCGGCCTACTTCGCCAAGGTCGATGCGCTGCTGGCGCCCGGAGGTCGCGCCGCGATCCAGGCGATCCTGATCGCCGACGACCGTCTGGTGGCCACGCGCGACACCTACACGTGGATCCACAAGTACATCTTCCCGGGCGGCATGCTGCCCTCCACCGACGCGATCGGGCGGGTCCTGCGCGCACACACGTCGCTGCACGCCACCTCGATCCGGCCGATGGGCCCGCACTACGCGCACACGCTGCGGCTGTGGCGCGAGCGGTTCGTCGCCGGCCGCGACGCCGTGCGCGACCTCGGCTTCGACGACCGCTTCTTCCGGATGTGGGAGTTCTACCTGGCCTACTGCGAGGCCGGGTTCCGCACCGGGTACCTCGACGTGGCCCAGCTGCGGCTGGAGCGCTGAGCGCGCCGGTTCAGCGCCTGACCGCGACGGTCCCGGTCGCGAGGTCGTGCAGACCGCGCTGGTCGCGGTCGTAGATCAGTGGAGGCACGACGAGGCACACCATCGCCGTGCGCAGGAGGGCCGCCAGCAGCGAGACCGGGCGACGGTCGCTGCGAACGACGGCCACGCGCACGACCAGCTGCCCGAAGGAGCCGCCGGCCAGGGCGGTGAGCGCGGTCGCCTCGACCAGGAACACCATCATCGGAGCCCAGGCCTCCCAGCCCCTCGAGGAGAGCACCCGTGGCCCGACGACGACGGCGGCGACGAGCACCGAGGCGATCCAGTCGACCAGCAGCGCCAGGAACCTGCGTCCCCACCCCGCGACGGAGCCGCGACCGGCCACCGGCAGGCCCAGCCGCTGCCCGGCGTACGGGGCGGACTCGGCGGGCGGGGAGGAGCTCACCCCGTCACGCTACCCGGCGGGACCCCGCCGCCGACGGGGCGCCTCGAAGGTTGTTACATGGAGGAAACACATCAGATACCACCGAGAAACTGGCCGTGCGTAGGTTCTCGACCACGTGGCGCGACGTCGTGTCGCGCCGGTGCCGTTCGCGGCCCCCACTGTTGCCGGATCGCGGCCCCACCCGGGCCAAGGAGGACGAATGTTCGCAAACAGCGACGAGCTGCTGAAGTACGTCAGGGACGAGGGCGTCGAGATGGTCGACGTGCGCTTCTGCGACCTGCCCGGCGTCATGCAGCACTTCACGGTCCCCGTGTCGTCGTTCGACCAGTCGGTCTTCGACGACGGGCTGGGGTTCGACGGCTCCTCGATCCGCGGCTTCCAGGCGATCCACGAGTCGGACATGTCGCTGTTCCCCGACCCGACGACGGCCTACCTCGACCCCTTCCGCGCCGCGAAGACCCTGGTGGTGAACTTCTTCATCCACGACCCGATCACGGGTGAGGCCTACAGCCGCGACCCGCGCAACATCGCGCGCAAGGCGCAGGCGTTCCTGTCCAGCACGGGCGTCGGCGACACGGCGTACTTCGCGCCGGAGGCGGAGTTCTACGTCTTCGACGACGTGCGGTTCGAGACCAAGCAGCAGACCGGCTTCTACTCCATCGACTCGGTCGCGGGCGCCTGGAACACCGGGCGCGAGGAGGAGCGGGGCAACCTCGGCTACAAGGTGAAGTATAAGGGCGGGTACTTCCCGGTGGCGCCGACCGACCACTTCGGCGACCTGCGCGACGAGATCGTCATCGAGATGGAGAAGGCGGGGCTGCTCGTCGAGCGCGCGCACCACGAGGTGGGCACCGCGGGCCAGGCCGAGATCAACTGGCGGTTCGACGAGCTGCTGGCCAGCGCCGACAACGTCATGAAGTTCAAGTACCTCGTGAAGAACGTCGCCTGGCGCAACAACAAGACCGCGACGTTCATGCCGAAGCCGATCTTCGGCGACAACGGCTCCGGCATGCACTGCCACCAGTCGATCTGGAACGACGGCGAGCCGCTGTTCTTCGACGAGACGGGGTACGCCGGGCTCTCCGACGTCGCGCGCTACTACATCGGCGGCCTGCTCAAGCACGCGCCGTCCCTGCTGGCGTTCACGAACCCGACCGTCAACTCCTACCACCGGCTGGTGCCCGGCTTCGAGGCGCCGATCAGCCTGGTCTACAGCCAGCGCAACAGGTCGGCATGCGTGCGCATCCCGATCACCGGCGCGAACCCGAAGGCGAAGCGGATCGAGTTCCGCTGCCCCGACCCCTCGGCCAACCCCTACCTCGCCTTCTCCGCCCTGCTGCTGGCGGGGCTGGACGGCGTGAAGAACAAGATCGAGCCGCCGGAGCCGGTCGACAAGGACATCTACGAGCTTCCGCCGGACGAGATGGCGGAGATCGACCAGGTGCCGACCTCGCTGAACGCGGTGCTCGACAACCTCGAGGCCGACCACGACTTCCTGACGCAGGGCGGCGTGTTCACCCCGGACCTGATCGAGACGTGGATCGAGTACAAGCGGACCAACGAGATCCTGCCCGTCCAGCTGCGCCCTCACCCTCACGAGTTCGAGCTCTACTACGACATGTGAGAAGTCACCGCGTCTGACCCGCGGGTTCGTCTCCTAGGGGTTGGGGATGTCACGGAACCAGAATCTGCGATCCCACGTCCGATAGACATTCCGGTGGGCTGGACCCAAGGGCCGCCGCCTTGCGTGGAGCTAGTCTCGCATTCCCTTCAGCCGCCGTCCGACCGCCTGCTCGATCTCGCGCACCGCTTGCCGCTCCGCCAGTGCGTGCCGCTTGTCCCAGGTCTTCTTGCCGCGGGCCAACGCGATCTCCACCTTGGCGCGGCCGTCCTTGAAGTAGAGGGAAAGCGGCACGATCGTGAGCCCGCGTTCCTCGACTCGCCGCTGGATCTTGTCGATCTCGGAGCGGTGCATCAGGAGCTTGCGTTTGCGGCGGGAGGCGACGTTGGTCCACGTCGCCTGGGTGTGCTGCGGGATGTGCACCTGATGCAGCCAGATCTCGCCGTGCTCCACGTCGGCGAACCCGTCGACGAGGGAGGCGCGACCGGCGCGGAGCGCCTTCACCTCCGGGCCGACCAGCACGATGCCGGCCTCCCAGCCGTCCTCGAGGTGGTACTGGTGACGTGCCCGCCGGTTGCGCGCGACCACGAGCTCCGATTCCTGACGGGACATGCCTCCAGTCTCGCAGCCGGTCCTCGGTCGGCCCCGGGGGACGATCGGTCATCGCGGTGAAGATCCTGGTCACGCTGGGCTACCCGTGGGTGCGGGGGTGCCCTGGAAGTCGACATCGGTCTGCAGGCCGTCGAGCACGTCGGGTGCGGCTGCGTCGCGGACGGTGAGCGGGTCGAGCCCCCCGGTGCTCGATGGTCGCCAGGACGCTGGTGTGGTCCAACGGCGTGGCTCCGTCGGCGACCCGGTGGGCCCGAAGACTCACAGCTTCGCGGCCAGCCACCTGAAGGCGTCGAGCGTGTGGTCGTTCCAGAACACCCGCGTGTGCGCCCCCTCCGCGAAGGTGACCACCTCCGGGCGGTCCGGCAGCCGCGTCACGAGGCTGCGGACGGCGTCGTAGAAGGGGTCGGAGGTGCCGCACCAGAAGCCGAGCGGCACGCCGGCCAGCGCCTTCCTGCGCGCGAACACCGGGTCGCCCACCGAGAGCGCCGGGCTGAACAGCGCCGCGGCCCGGGCGTAGGCGGGGTCTGCCTCGAGCAGTCGCAGCACGCCGTACCCGCCGCGCGACCAGCCCCACAGCACCCGTCGCCCGGCGTCGAAGCCTCGGTCGGCGAGCCAGCGGGGAAGCTCCTGGCGCACCATCCGCTGCGGGTCCGGCCCGCTGCCGTCGGCCACCCAGCCCGCCGGCCCGTCGTCGGTGCCGGCGAGCACGAACGGCGGCGCGCCTCGTCGTACCGCCTCCGTGACGAACCGCCCGAACCCGAAGGCGCGGAAGCCGGACGCGGTGGCGCTCGAGCCGTGCAGGACCACCACCACCGGCAGCCCGGCCCCGTCGCCGTGGCCGGCCGGGACGGCGGTGAACAGGTCCATCTCGCGCCCCATGGCCGACGAGTGCACCTTGTCGACCCGGACCCGGCCCTCGGGGGCGTCGGGGATGTAGGCGTCGGCGGTGAGGCCGAACGCCTTCTTGGCGCGGTAGGGGGCCAGCTCCCAGCCCGTGGCCGCCGCGGCGCCGACCGCGAGGGTGCCGGCGCCACCGAGCAGGAGGGTCCGTCGAGTGATCATCGGCCCAGTCTCCCCGGTCGAGAACCGCCGCGGGGGCACATCCTCAGATGTTCGAGACCTCTTCCCCGCTCGGCTCCCCTCGCACGGGCAGGGCGGCGAAGGGCTCGGGGGGCTCCCGCCACGGGTCGGGCAGCGTGCCGGCGGCAGCCGCCCGCACGGCCGCGACCACGCGGTCGGGCTTGAGCGGCATGTCGAGGTGACGGACCCCCAGGTGGCTCAGCGCGTCCACCACGGCGTTCTGTACGGCGGGCGTGGAGCCGACCGTCGCGGACTCACCGATCCCCTTCGCACCGAGGGGGTTCTGCGACGTCTCGGTGACGGTGTTCGCCAGCGTCATGGCCGGCATCTCCGTCGCGGCCGGGATCGCGTAGTCCACGAAGCTCGACGTGACCGGGTTGCCGTCCTCGTCGTAGCGGAACTCCTCCCACAGGGCCTGGGCGACGCCCTGCGCGACGCCGCCCATCTGCTGGCCGGCGACCAGCAGCGGGTTGACGATCCGGCCGCAGTCGTCGACCGCGACGTGGCGCAGCGGCGTCACGAGCCCGGTCTCGGTGTCCACCTCGACGACGGCGACGTGGGCGCCGAACGGGAAGGTCGCGCCCTTGCCGGCGTAGTCGTGCTCGGCCCGCAACGGGCTCCCGTCGTCGGCCGCGGCCGCCGCGACGTCCGCCCAGGACACGGTGGCGCCCGGGACGCCGGCGACCCGGAGGCCACCGTCCGCGACCTCGAGATCGTCGGCGTTGACCTCGAGCAGACCCGCAGCGATCTCGCGGCCCCGCGCCAGGACCAGGTCGGCGGCGCCGCTGACCGCGCTCCCGCCCAGCTGCAGCGACCGGGAGCCGCCGGTGCCCTGGCCGCGCGGGACGACCGCGGTGTCGGACTGCTCGAAGCGGATCGACTCCAGGGGGACGCCGAGCCGGTCGGCGACGATCATCGCGAACGAGGTGCCGTGCCCCTGACCGTGGGCCGACGTGCCGGCGCGGACCGTGACGGTGCCGTCCGTGGCGACGTCCACCACGCCGTACTCGCCGCTGCCGCCGCCGGTCACCTCGACGTAGCAGGCCATCCCGATCCCGAGAGCCGTCGTGTCGCCGCGCTCCCGGCGGGCGGCCTGCTCGGCCAGCAGCGCGTCGTAGCCCGCGATCCGAAGCGCCTCGTCGAGCGCGTGCGCGTAGTCGCCGGTGTCGTAGGTCGTTCCCGACGGCGTGGTGTACGGGAAGGCGTCGGGGGCGAGCAGGTTGCGGCGGCGGATCTCGGCGGGATCCAGGCCCAGGTCGTCGGCGGCGAGGTCCATGACCCGCTCGAGCATGGCGGCCGCCTCGGGTCGCCCGGCACCGCGGAACGCCCCCACGGGGCTGGTGTTCGTGAGGGCCGCGATCGCGGCGTACTCCAGGCGCGGCACCTCGTAGACACCGGTCGCCATCATGTACGTCGGGCCGATGGCGAGCATGCCGCCGAAGCCGGCGTAGGCGCCGCAGTCGCCGACGACCCGGCAGCGCAGCCCGGTGATCCGCCCGTCGTCGTCCAGGCCGAGCTCGACGTACTGGACCTGGCCGCGACCGTGCATGGACAGCATCGCCTCGGACCTGGTCTCGGCCCAGGAGACCTGGCGCCGCAGCTTGAGGGCCGACGCGACCAGGACCATGTGGTCGGCCGGGACGCCCGCCTTCCCGCCGAAGGCGCCACCGACGTGCGGAGCGACGACCCGCACGCGCTCCTTGGCGAAGCCGAACGCCTTGGCCACCGAGGCCTGGGCCATGTGGGGCATCTGGGTCGACATGTGGAGGGTGACGTCGTAGTCCTGGTCCGGCGAGCCGGGGGTCACCAGCAGGGCGTTGCCCTCCATGGGCGCCACCGCGAGGCGCTGGTTCTCGATCCGGACGCGCACCACGTGGGCGGCCCCGGCCAGCGCGTCGCCGTCGGGGCTGCGTTGCCCGTGCGCGATGTTGCCGGGAACGTCGTCGAACTGCAGCGGCGCTCCCGGCGCCACGGCCGCCTCCATGTCGACGACCGCGTCGAGCGGCTCGTAGTCGACGTCGACCAGCTCGGTCGCGTCCACGGCCTGGGCGCTGGTCTCGGCGAGCACGACCGCGACGGCCTCGCCGACGAAGCGCACCTTCCCGTCGGCCAGTGGGGGCCGGGCACACAGCGGGTTGGTGGGGAAGAACGGGAAGCCGGGCTCGAGGCCCAGGTCGGCGGCCACGTAGACGGCGACGACGCCCGGGGCCGCCATGGCCTCGCTGGTGTCGACGCCCGTGACGGTGGCGTGCGCGAAGGGCGTCCGCACGAAAGCGGCGAAGAGCGCACCGTCGGGTCGCATGTTGTCGACGAAGGTGCCCTGGCCCCGGAGGAGCTCGGGGTCCTCGATGCGACGAACGGCGTTGCCCAGGAGAGATCCGGCCATGCTCGCGAGTGTAGGGGTGGGAGCGGACCTCAGTGCTTCTTGGGCTGCGGCACGATCTCGATCTTGCCGGTGGCGGCTGACTTCGCGTGCTTCTCGGCCCGCTTCTCCTTCAGGGACTTGCCGGCCTTCTTGGTCAGATGCTGCCTGGGCGATTTGTCGGCCATGATGGCTCCTCGTCGGAAGCCGTTCGGCTCCTCACGCCCGAGCGTACGCGCTCAGCACTCGAAGCTGGCATGCACCGTTCCCGGTGACGTGGAGTTCCTCACCACGATCTGCTCGAGAGAGCCGGTCTCGCTGATGACCTTCATGCCCCCGGCAGAGAACGTGTCCTCGTTGAAGACGTTGCGCGACAGCAACGGGTTGGTCAGCGCCTGGGTGAACGCGTCGTTCGCGACCATCGTCGTGAGCAGCTCGCCCATCATCAGGTAGTCGGGGTAGTCCTCCGCGAAGATCCCGACGTACCACTCGAGCCTGTCGATGTCATGGTCGTAGAGCGACTCCAGGCGCTCGCGCAGGGCCACGTCGGAGGTGAGCTGGGCGAAGCCGGTCATCCGAGGGAGCCCGTACGACGCCCGGTAGTCGTTGAACGACCGCAGCCTGGCCTTGCGCATGAGGGCGACGCTGCGCTCCTCCAGAGACGGGCTGTCCGGGTCCGAGCGGTCCACCAGGAACGCCGGGGTGTTGCCCAGGCCGATCCTGCCCGCTCGCTCGCGCGACAGCCTCGAGACCAGGGCGTCGACGCCCTGGGAGATCACCAGAGGGTTGTTGTTGAGGAAGTCGCCGGGGCCCAGCGCGTCGGCTCCCGCTCCGATGGCGTCGGGCACCAACGAGTGCCAGCGGTAGAGCAGGTTGAACTCGATGGCGATCCAGTTGGGCCGGTTCCACCGCTCCTCGTCGGCGATCAGCGGGACGGTCTCGATCGGGAAGTCGAACGGGCCGATGTGGCGGATGTAGTCCTCGACCACCAGCTTGAGGAGGAGAACGATCATGACGTTGCGGGTCGTCTCGAACAGGCGGTCGTCGTCCCAGTCCGCGTGCTCGGCGAGCAGCAGCCCGGCGACGCGGTTGTGCTCGCGCACGAAGACCGTGTTCAGGATCGTGCTGCCGATCGTGGAGTTCCCGTGCTCGAGCCCCACCGCGAACACCGAGTCCTTGCGGTCCTCCGGCGCCCCGCCGAGGATCGTGTCGATGACGAAGCGCTCGTCGTACAGCCCGTGGAACTCCGGCTTGAACGCCAGCGGGCCGCCGGGCGCCCGCTCCTGGAACAGGAAGACGGGGAACTCCTCGCCGTCGATCAGCTGGCTCTTGAGCCGGCCCCGGTCCATGGACCGCAGCATGAGGGTCTGCTCGGGCCCGAGGCCGTAGATCTGGCACAGGTCGATCTCCTGGGTGGACGTGTTCTGCCGGAAGTCGGTGCGGCTGGTCCGCAGGAAGCTGTCGGTGAACCACTGCGCGAAGAACATGAACCACACGCTGGTGTCGGTGGACCTGACCTCCCGCTCGCGCCGGAACAGGGCGGTGACGTCCCGCTCGGAGGGCAGTGTCGCCATCGTCCGGGGGTCGGCTGGGGGCAGATGCCGGCCGGTGAAGCTGCGGTCGGTCAGCGTCGCCCACGTCGTGTAGTCGCGCTCCAGGGTGAGCGCCCGCGGCCGCAGTGACGTCGCGTAGGCGTAGTAGTTGATCATCATCGTGCTGGCGAGCCTCCGGACGGGAGGCAGGGACGCGACGGGGTCGATGATCCGCGGAATCTGACGGGCCACGCTGTCCGGCAGCGACACCGGTGCCGGCCGAAGCCTTCTCAGCAGGCGCGGCAGCACCTCGGACACGTGCAGCGGGGACAGGAGTGCGGACATGATGCCTCACAGGGAACTTGCCCAGACGCCGGCACACACGTCGTGCAGCGGCGTGCCGACGACCTCATCGGCTGGGAGCCAGCATCGCCGAAACTCCTGGGGAGGGGAAGGCGCCCGCCCTCGGCTACCAGACGTCGCCGTCTCGCCAGTCGCAGGTCAGCTCCTGCCGAAGGTCCAGAGGGGCGGAGAGCGGAAGGACGTAGATGCAGCCGTCCTCGCCCTCGGTACGACGGACGCCCGCCGGCGTGAGCGCAGACGACGGGCCCAGCCAGAGCCGCCACCCGCGGTGTGCATAGAACGACGCCGCCTCGTCGGTGGCGGCGAGCGCCGCCAGGTCGTAGGCACGCATCGCCTTCCGCTCCAACGCGTGCATCATGGCCGCGCCATGGCCACGGCGACGCCGGTCCGCCCGGACGCCGACGCCTTCGACGTACCCCGCGCGAAGAGCTCGGCCCTGGTGAAGGAGCCGTCGCTGGACGAGGGACGCGTGGCCGACGAGCTCATCCTCGTCCCGGACCAGGGCGTGCAGACCGCCCAGGGCGTGCTCCCAGTCCTGCTCCGTCATGTCGTCGAACACCGCGTAGAGGAGCTCCCTTGCCTGCTCCAGGACGGCGGTGTCGATCTCGGCGGTGTGCGCGGTGAGTACCTCGGCCATGCGGCCATTGTGCTGACCGAAGGGTCGACCCCGGGGAGCTCTCAGCGGCGGCGCGCGAGGGTCACGCCGTCGGCCACGGGCAGGAGGCAGAGCGAGACCCGCTCGTCCCCGGCGAGCTTCGCGTTGAGCGCCTGGAGGGCACGCGTGTCGGCGTCCGTGGCGTCCCGCTTCAGCACGTCGCCGCCCCAGAGCATGTTGTCGAGCACGACGAGGCCGCCCGGCCGGACGAGCCTCAGTACCCGCTCGTAGTAGCCGTCGTAGCCGGCCTTGTCGGCATCGATGAACGCGAAGTCGTAGGTCGCGTCCTCACCGTCGGCAAGCATCCGGTCGAGTGTCTCGGCCGCGGGCCCGATACGCAGGTCGACCTTGGCTGCCACCCCCGCCTCGTCCCAGTACCTGGCGGCCACCGACGTCCACTCCTCGGAGACATCACAGCAGACGATCCGGCCGTCCTCCGGCAGCGCGAGCGCGACGGCCGTCGACGAGTACCCGGTGAACGTACCCACCTCGATGCACCGGCGCGCCCCGGTCAGCTCGACCAGCATGGCCAGGAACGCGCCCTCCTCCGGCGCGATCTGCATGCCGTGCTGCGGGATGGTCGCGGTCTCCTCACGGAGCCGGGCGAGGACCTCGGGCTCGCGGGTGCCGACCTCGGCGACGTACGCCGCGAGCTCATCGGAGATGCCCATCGTCCTGTTGGCCATGGCTGCATGGTAGTGGTGCAGACCGCCTGCCCGGACGGCCACGAGGGTCCGAACGGGCTATGTCACATGGTCAAGATTCCGGCCCAAGATATGTGGTGGATACACCAGTCGTCGATCCGGAGGTTCTTCAGATGCGATCCCATCGCTTCCTGGCCGGCTCCGCCGGTGCGCTCGCCGCAGCCTGCATGGCAGCCTGCCTGGCCACGTCCGCCCAGGCCGCGCCCAAGGTGCCTCAGGGCAGCAGCTTCGAGTTCGACCTCGCGGTCGGGAGCCCGCTGGGGTCGGCATGCCCGTTCCCGGTGCACGTGAGCGGCACCAGTGCGCAGAAGACCCATGACACGAACGGCGTCGTCGTGGCCACCGGTCCCTTCGTGGCGACCTTCACGAACCTGGACAACGGCACGTCCCTGACCTACAACATCTCGGGGCCGACCCTGGCCGACCGGGTCTCCGGCGACACGGTGTACGTCGGCGACACCCTCATCCTGCAACCGAGCAGCCTGCACCCGGGCGACACCTTCATCAAGTACATCCACGGACGCGTCGAGATGACCGCGGAGAACACCATCGGGCACGTCTCCGGGAAGGTCGTCGACGTCTGCGCGGCGCTGTCGTAGCCGTCCGGGCCGCGTGCCCGGTCCCGAGCCCTTCAGCCAGTCTGCTGTCCATGGTCGAGGCAGCGGGGGTCAGCCAGCGGGCCGGCATGTGGTCGCTGGGGGGGTCTGCCGATGCCGAGGTCTCGTCCATGCACGGCGAGGTCGATCCAGAGTAGCTGAGCCACCGCGGACTGCCTCTGACCACTCTCAGCCAACCACGCAGCGCGCGCGCTGACAGGTCGGCGGCGAACCGGCCAAGCCTCGTGGGTCTGCCACCCGTCGGCGGCCGGTATCAGTCAGTGGCGGGGCCGGCGGCCGCGCCTGACCGGGTGATCCTGTGGGTGCCGGTGTGGTCGGACAGGTAGATCTGGCCGTGCGGGTCGCGCCAGAGGAAGATGCCGGCGAAGGGCTGCCGGACGGTCCAGGAGCCGTGCGTCTTGATCCGGTGGTGGAACCGGCCCAGCATGCCGAGGTTGTCCAGGGCCCGTCTGGCCCGTCCGGCCCGGCTGACCCGTGGCAGGGTCGTCGGCGCCCTCGGGGTGCTGGTAGGGACGGTTGTGGTCGACGTCGGCGTCGTGATCGGGGGTGCCGGGGACGGGTCGCGGTGGGAGGGTGGCGGCGAACGGGAAGCAGTCGGCGGGGTTGACCAGCCGCACGGCCTGGCGGTACCGGTCGGGGAGCTCGTAGGCGTCGGCGGGTGCCATGCCGGGCAGGTCGATCACGGGCTGGATGCGGTAGGCGTGCAGGGGTCGCAGGTGGTCGTGGACGAACTGCTCGGTGATCGGGCCCTCGCCCTCCCAGCGCACCACCCCGCCCTGTCCGGCGAGGAGGGACTCGGCGGACAGGTGCAGGTACAGGGTCAGCGGTGGCAGCAGCCGGGACCAGTCGAACCCGAACCGTGGCCCACCGGCGGCATGCCCCGGCGGCTCACCAGGCGGGCGTGCAGGTGGATCGTCCGGCGGGCGGGTGACGAGCCAGGTCGGGAGGCGGTGCGGGTCGAAACCGACTCGGCGGGCGAACGCGCTCATCCGTCCCAGCGCGTCCACCGGCTCGGTCGACCCCGCCTCCTTCCCCTCGTCGGGATCTCCGCCGGCGTGGGCAGCGGGGTCGGGGTCGAGGGGCAGCTCGACGTCGAGGATGCGGGCGCGCAGGGCGCGGTACGCGGCCAGCAGCTCGACGGCGACGGTGGGGTTCGCCAGCACCAGCAGGGCCTTGACCCGGCGCAGGTCGAGCGGGTCGGCGTCGCCCAGCTCGCGCAGCGCCTCCGCGAGGTAGGCCACCGTCGCGTCGAGGCGGGCCACGACTCCGATGGTGGAGCGCACGTAGAAGCCGGCCATCCCGCCAGCACCGACCCTACCCTCGTCGTTCTGGCTGCCGGCGTCGGTCGCGCTGCGGGTGCGCCGCGCGAACTGCGCCTCGGCACGGGCGCGCTCCCGGGCAGCGGCGGTGTCGGGGTCCGCGGCCACGATGCGGCCCGCGAGCCGGGTCTCGAACCGGCCCCAGGGCAGGGAGCCGTCGACGAAGTCGACCATGCCGGCGTCCACGTCGTCGGCGGCCGCCGCGCACAGGTGGCGGGTGCGCGCGGCGACCAGCCGCACCCAGCCGATGCGGGCCTCCCCGGCGACCACCCGTGCCCAGGTCCGGGGCAGCCGGTGGCGGGTGTCCAAGGCGTCGGCGAGGTAGCACCGCGCCGCCCACGGGCCCATCCGCAGCCGGCCACCGAGCTCAGCGGCCGCGAACTCGCTGACCGTGGGGGTGCCGGCCCCACCGATGCGCACCGCCCGCTCCGTGCCCGGCAGGACCCCGTCACGGCGGGCGGCCAGCGCCCCGCCGGGATGGAGGTCGGCGAAGTGCGCGGCCAGCACGAAGCACCGGGTCTCCGCGTGCACCCTCGCCTCGACCAACTCGTCGATCTCCTCGAGGGTCGCCACCACGTCATGGCCCGCCACCTCGGCACCCGACGCGCCCCGGGCGGGTGCGTCGGCAGCGCCCTCCGACGGCTCCACGGGTTCACGGCTGTCGACCATGACCACACGCTACCGGCGCCCACCGACACAACCGGATGCGGGAATCCCGTTATCCACAACATGATTGACTCGGATCCGTCGTCGTGGATCCAGACCGTCAGCGACCCGAGACTGTCCTTCACCGAGGCCCCGGCCCCGCGTCGCTGGCAGAGCCGCGCACGCCGTGGCATGGGCAGAACAGGTCGCACCACTGTGCGTTCTCCCGTGCCGCCGTCATGGCGCGTTCGTCCCGCACGGCTCCAGGATGCCCAGCCTGAGCGGTCCGCGGGCAGTCAGTCCCAGAAGACACGCTCGACGACCCGTCGCGCACGGCGGCTGACGCGCAGGTAGTCGTCGAGGAGCTTGTCGGACTGCCCGGGGGCGTAGCCGCGGAGGTACGCGACAGCTGCCCGCTCCCGGGCGTCACGTGGCAGCGAGTCCTCCGGCCGCCCCCGCACCTGGGTGACCGCGTTGCGCAGCGCGCTGGCGAAGCGCCACGCTGCGGCGAGCTGGTCGCCGTCGGACCGGCTGAGCAGGTCCGCATCGACGGCGGCCTCGAGAGCGTCGAGGGTGCGCGTCGTGCGCAGTCCGACGACGCGTCCGGCGTGCTGGAGCTGGAGCAGCTGGACGGTCCACTCGACGTCGGCGAGCCCGCCGCGGCCGAGCTTGAGGTGGGTGGCGCGATCCGCACCCCGGGGCAGCCGCTCCTCGTCGACGCGGGCCTTGATGCGGCGGATCTCGCGGACGTCGTCCGTGCCGATCCCGCCCGCCGGGAACCGCAGCGGGTCGACCAGGGCGGTGAACCGGCGGCAGAGGTCCGGGTCGCCGACCGCGGCGCGGGCCCGCAGCAGGGCCTGCGCCTCCCACACCGCCGACCAGGTCGCGTAGTACCGCTCGTAGGACTCCAGGGTGCGCACCAGCGGCCCCTGCTTGCCCTCGGGGCGCAGCCCGGCGTCCACCGACAGCGCCGGGTCCGCACCCGGAAGTGCCAGCATCCGGGTCAGCTCGTTGGCCACGTCCCGGGCGGCGCGGGCGGCCTCCTCCCCCGACGCGCCGGGGAGCGGCTCGTGCACGAACATCACGTCGGCGTCGCTGCCGAAGCCCTGCTCGTCGCCACCGAGACGGCCCATGGCGACCACCGCCATCGTCGTCGGCAGCGCAGCCCCGCGCTCGGCCTCCACCGCCAGCCTCGCCGCGGCGAGCGCCCCCTCCAGCGTCGCCATCGTCACGTCGGTCAGCGCGTAGCCGACGTGGGCGACGTCGAGCAGCCCGAGCAGGTCGGCGGCCGCGATCCGGAACAGCTCGCGCCGCCGTACGGCCCGGACCGCGGTGACCGCCTCCAGGGGGTCGCCCGAGCGCTCGGCGGCCGCGGTCATCTCGGTGGTGAGGGCGTCGTACGGCAGGGGGGCCAGCGCGTCGTCGGACCCGAGCATCCGCACCCCCTCGGGGGCCCGCCGCAGCAGGTCGGTCGCGTAGCGGCTGGTGGCCAGCAGGTTCGCCAGCCGCTGGGCGACCTGACCCTCGTCGCGCAGGGTGGTGAGGTACCAGTGGGTGCGGCCCAGCGCCTCGGAGATCTGGCGGAAGCCCAGCAGCCCGGCATCCGGGTTGGGGCCGTCGGCGAACCAGCCCAGCATCGCCGGCAGCAGCGCGCGCTGGATGCTCGCGCTGCGCGACACCCCGCTGGTCAGCGCCTCGAGGTGCCGCAGGGCGGCGACCGGGTCCTGGTAGCCGAGCGCGGAGAGCCGCTGGCGGGCCGACTCCGGGGAGAGCCGCGCCTCGTCGGTCGGCAGCTGCGCGACCGCGGCCAGCAGCGGGCGGTAGAACAGCTTCTCGTGCAGCCGGCGCACCTCCCGGCTGTGCCGGCGCCAGGCGCCGTCCAGCTCGGCGACCGCGTCCCGGGTGAACCCCATCGACCGGGCCAGCCGGCGCAGCGACGTCTCGTCGTCGGGCAGCACCTGCGTGCGGGTCAGCCGCCACAGCTGCATGCGGTGCTCGAGCGTGCGCAGGAACCGGTACGCCTGGTCGAGTGCGGCCCCGTCCTCGCGCCCGACGTACCCGCCCGCGGTGAGGTGGGCGAGGGCCGACAGCGTCGTCGGCGACCGTACGGCGGGGTCGGCGCGCCCGTGCACGAGCTGGAGCAGCTGCACCGCGAACTCGACGTCGCGCAGCCCGCCGGCGCCCAGCTTGATCTGCCGTGCGGCCAGCGACGCGGGGATGTGGTCGAGCACGCGCCGGCGCATCGACTGGACCTCGGGAACGAACCCCTCCCGCTCGGAGGCCGACCACACCATCGGCGTGATCGCCTCGACGTACTCCCGCCCGAGCGCGAGGTCGCCGGCGACCGGGCGGGCCTTCAGCAGCGCCTGGAACTCCCAGGTGCGGGCCCACCGCTCGTAGTAGCTCTGGTGGCTGGCCAGCGTCCGCACCAGCGGCCCCGCCCGGCCCTCGGGCCGGAGGGCGGCGTCGACGGGCCAGATCGTGCCCTCGGCGGTGTGGTCGGAGCAGATCCGCACCAGGTTGGCGGCCAGCCGGGTGGCGGTGCGGATCGTGTCGGGCTCCTCGTGTCCCGGCGCCGGCTCGGCGACGAAGATGACGTCGACGTCGCTGACGTAGTTCAGCTCGTGGCCGCCGCACTTGCCCAGCGCCACCACCGCCAGCCGCACGCCCTCCGCCGCGCTGCCCACGCGCGCCCTGGCGATCGCCAGCGCCGCGTCCAGGGTGCCGGCGGCCAGGTCGGAGAGCTCCGCGGCGACGTCGTCGACCCCCTCGTCGTGGCCGAGGTCGCGGGCGGCCAGCCGCAGCAGCAGCCGTCGGTAGGCGACCCGCAGCGCGTCCACGCACGCGCCGTCGGGCCCGGCGGCCATCGGCGAGGCGGCCGCCGGGTCGGCGCCGACCGAGCGCAGCAGGTCCGCCCGCAGCGCGAACGCGGCCGGCCGGGTGGCACCGAGCAGCGGGTCGGCCAGGTCGTGCCAGTGGTCGGGGTGTCGCAGCAGGTGGTCGCCGAGCGCCGCGCTGGCGCCGAGGACGGAGAGCAGCCGCGTCGCGGTGCGCTCGTCCTCGACCAGGGCCTCGAGGAGCCGGTGGCGGTCCTCCACCCGGTCCGCCAGGTCCGCGAGGTAGCCGGCCGCCTGGTCGGGGTCGGCGATGGACGCGAGCAGGTGGACCAGCTCGTCGGCCAGGCCGTCGAGCCGCGCGACCGCGGCCGCGGAGCGCTCGACGTCCACGAAGCCGAGCCGGGCCAGCCGACCCGAGGGGGTGGTGACCCGGCCGTCGCTCACGTGCGGGCCGCCGGCTCCGGTCGCTCGGCCGTCCCGCTCGCCTCCCGGCAGATCGCCGTGAACCGGTCCGCCAGCTCCGGCCACGTCGAGCGCAGCCGCTCCCGCGCGGCGGCCACCTGCTCGACGTACGCGTCCAGGTCGACACCGCGCTCCTGGGCGTCGTCTCGGTCGTGGTCGGCCCAGGCGCCGATGATCTCCGCTCCCACCTCGGGGTGCCACTGCACGCCCCACACGCTCGTCGCCAGCCGGGCGGCCTGGAGCTCGCCGGTGGGCGCGCGGGCCAGCTCGACCGCGCCGGGTGGCAGCCGGGTGACGACGTCCATGTTCCACTGCACCGCTGGTACGGCGGGCCGCTCGGCCGTGGTCGCTGCCCGCGCGGCCAGCGACCCGAGCAGCGGGTCGTCGGCGGCCGCGCCGGTCCAGCCGACATCGAGCACGCCGATCTGCTGCCCGGCCGGGTTCCGCTCGACCTCGCCGCCGAGCGCGACCGCCGCGAGCTGGTGGCCCAGGCAGATGCCGAGGACCGGGGTGCCCTCGCCGGCCGCGCCGCGGACGAGGTCCTTGACCCGGGACAGCCACGGGTGGGCCTCGTCGTCGTTGGCGCCCATCTCGCCGCCGAGGACGACCATGCCGTCGTGCGCGGTCAGGTCGGCGGGCAGGGCGTCACCGGCATACGGACGCCGTACGTCCAGCTCCGCTCCACCCTCGGTGAGCCACTCCCCCAGCCAGGCGGGAGGGCACTGGGTCTCGTGCTCGATGACCAGCAGCTGCAACGCGTCCACGGCGAGAACCTATCGTCAGATCAGCGGCAGCATGCGGTCGCGCTCGAAGCTGGACACCTGCACGCGGTACTCCGCCCACTCCGAGCGCTTGTTGCGCAGGAAGAAGTCGAAGACGTGCTCGCCCAGCGTCTCCGCCAGCAGCTCGGACCCCTCCGCGACCCGGATCGCGTCCTGCAGGCTGTGGGGCAGCGGGTCGATGCCCAGTGACTTCCGCTCGCGGTCGTTGAGCGACCAGACGTCGTCCTCGGCCTCCCGGGGCAGCTCGTAGCCGTCCTCGATGCCCTTCATGCCGGCCGCCAGGATCACCGCGAAGGCGAGGTAGGGGTTGCACGCCGAGTCGATGGTGCGCAGCTCCATGCGGGTCGACTGGCCCTTGTTCGGCTTGTACATCGGGACCCGGATCATCGCGGAGCGGTTGTTGTGGCCCCAGCAGATGTACGACGGCGCCTCGCCGCCCCACATCAGCCGCTTGTAGGAGTTCACCCACTGGTTGGTCACCACCGCGATCTCCGGGGCGTGCCGAAGGATCCCGGCGATGAACTCCCGCCCCGTCTTCGACAGCTGGTACTCCTCGCCGGCGGCGAAGAACGCGTTGCGGTCCCCTTCGAACAGGGACACGTGGGTGTGCATGCCGCTGCCCGGGTGCTCGGTGAACGGCTTGGGCATGAACGTCGCCCAGATGCCCTGGCTGAGGGCCACCTCCCGCACCACCGTGCGGAAGGTCATGATGTTGTCGGCGGTCGACAGCGCGTCGGCGTAGCGCAGGTCGATCTCCTGCTGCCCGGGTCCGCCCTCGTGGTGGGAGAACTCCACCGAGATCCCCATCGCCTCCAGCATGGTGATCGCCTCGCGACGGAAGTCCGAGCCCATGCTCTGCGCGGTGTGGTCGAAGTAGCCGCTGCGGTCCACGGGGACCGGCTCCTGGCCCCGCACCGGGGCGTCCTTGAACAGGTAGAACTCGATCTCCGGGTGGGTGTAGAAGGTGAAGCCGTTCTCGGCCGCCTTCGACAGCGTGCGCTTGAGCACGAAGCGCGGGTCGGCGTACGACGCGGAGCCGTCGGGCATTCCGATGTCGCAGAACATCCTCGCCGTGCTCGGGCCCTCGCCGCGCCACGGCAGGATCTGGAAGGTCGACGGGTCCGGCTTGGCGAGCATGTCGGCCTCGTAGACGCGGGCGAACCCCTCGATGGCGGAGCCGTCGAAGCCGATCCCCTCGGCGAACGCGCCCTCGAGCTCGGCGGGCGCGACGGCCACCGACTTGAGGTAGCCGAGCACATCGGTGAACCACAGCCGCACGAACCGGACGTCGCGCTCCTCGAGTGCTCGGAGCACGAAGTCTTCCTGCTTGCCCATCCAGGCGCCTTCCTCTCGACGGTCCGCGTCGTCACGGACCTCCAGGCCCACTGTGGATGTCCGATGTTTCGCGCATGTAAACCGCCGAGGCGTCCCGTTCCGTGGGCCGTGACCCGCCGAGGCGTCCCGTCTTGTGGGCCGTACGACGCCGAGGCGTCCCGTCTTGTGGCCGGTACGACGCCGAGGCGCCGTGTCCTGCGCCGTACCGCTCCCCGTCCTTCGCGGAACGGGACGCCTCGGCGCGCTCTCCACCACGAGACGGGACGCCTCGGCGCACCTCGCACCGCAGAACCGGGCGCCTCGGCGCGGGACAGGGGTCGGTCAGGACGTCGGGACGTTCGCGCGCAGCTCGTCGAGCCACGCCCGGGCCGTGCCGTCCGACGGCGCCCGCCACTCGCCGCGAGGGGACAGCGCCCCGCCGGCGACGACCTTGGGGCCGTTCGGCAGCGCGGACCGCTTGAACTGGGCGAAGCCGAAGAAGCGCTGCAGGAACACCTCGAGCCAGCGGCGGATCACCGGCAGGTCGTAGGCCAGGCGCTTCTGCTCGTCGAACCCCGGCGGCCAGCTGCCCGCGTCGGGGTCGGCCCAGGCGTGCTGCGCCAGGAACGCGATCCGGCTCGGCGGGAACCCGTGGCGCAGCACGCAGAACAGCGAGAAGTCGTGCAGCGCGTACGGGCCGATGCTCTCCTCCGTGCTCTGCGGCTTCTCGTCCTCGCCGACCGGCACCAGCTCCGGCGAGATCTCCTGGTCGAGGATCGCGCGCAGCAGGTCGTTGGTGTCGGCGTCGAACTCGTCGGTGCTCGCCACCCAGCGGATCAGGTGCTGCATCAGCGTCTTCGGCACGCCGGTGTTGACGGCGTAGTGGGACATCTGGTCG
>JAICKK010000142.1 GCA_025927955.1 Nocardioidaceae bacterium | reverse complement strand
CTGCGCTCGCTCCGCTCGCGCGTGTCCGGCGCGCAGGGGGCCGCGCCTTCCCTTCCTCGCGAGACGGCTCCCCCGCTGCGCTCCTCCACCGCCCCGCTCGGTCGGTCCAGACGCGACCGCGCGCCGGACGGTGCTGTCTGCGCGCCCCGCTCGGTCCAGACGCGACCGCGCGCCGGACGGTGCTGCCTGCGTCCGGCGCGCACGCCGGACGGGTCATCGGCGGCTTGGCAGGAGCAGCTCGAGGATCCAGGTGGCGACGGTGATCACCAGGGCGCCGGCCAGCGCGGTCCAGAAGCCCGCGACGTGGAAGCCCACACCGACCTGGCCGGCGACCCAGCTGGTCAGCAGCAGCATCAAGGCGTTGATCACGAACACCAGCAGCCCGAGGGTGAGCAGGATGAGGGGGAGGGTCAGCAGCTTCACGACCGGGCGCACCACGGCGTTCACGACGCCGAAGATGACGGCCACCACCACCAGGGCGAGGACCCGGTCGTCCCGGTCGGCGGCGGTCAGCGTGATGCCGTCGAGCAGCCGGGTGGCGGCGGCCAGCGCCACCGCGTTGACCACGACCCACAGCACGACTCTCATGGGCCCGATCCTGCCAGGTCCGGCCGACACCGCCCGCCGGGTCGGTCCGGTCGGCTCACTCCGGCGGCGCCAGCTCGAGCGCGGCGAGCATCGAGGCCTCCGCGTCCTGGAGGTGGGAGGTGAGCTCCGCGACGGCCGCGTCCACCTGTCCCGACTCGAGCAGCGCGACCAGCGACTCGTGCGAGTGCACCTGCGCCCGGGCGTTGCGGCGGATCCGGTCGACCTTGGCCAGCGCGAGGCGGATCTCCGAGGTCAGCGAGCCGGCGAGGGCGACCAGGCGCGGTGAGCCGGTGAGCCCGACGAACGACCGGTGCAGCGCGAGGTGCGCGGCGGTCAGCTCCGCGGGCCGGGCGCCCGAGCCGGCGGCCTCGGCGAACCGGGCCGCCGCCCGCCGTACCTCCTCCCGCGCCGGCTCGTCCGCCTCGGGCCAGCAGCGGGCACCGGCGACCTCCAGCACCGTGCGAGCGGTGCACACGTCGTGCACCGAGGCGGGGTCGAGCTCGGTGACGTGCACGCCGCGGTTGGGCTCGCGGGTGGCCAGCCCCTCCCCGACGAGGATGCCCAGGGCCTCGCGGATCGTGGACCGGGAGACGCCGATGGCCTCGGCCAGGGCCAGCTCGCGCAGCGGGGTGCCCGCCTCCAGCTCCCCGTCGAAGAGCGCCCGCCGCAGCTCGTCGGCGACCCGGTCGACCGTCGAGGAGTGCTCCAGCTTCAGCGTGCGGTAGGAGGTCACGCGGCCTCTCCGGGGTCGGCTGCTCGGGCGGGGCGTCGGGGTGTGCGCGGGTCGAGGACGGACCTCCCCGCAGCCATTGTCCGACAACCGCTGGCGCGAGCGCCACCAGGCCTGCATACTGGGAGTCGTCCGGTTGTCAGACAATCTGACAAGCCCAAGCCAGCCGAGGAGGCGACCGACGTGAGCCCGATGACCCCGACGGACCGGTCCACCAGCCGAGCGGTCGCCCGCCCGCTGGTGTGGGGCCGGCACTACCTCATGGTCGACCCGAGCCACTTCCGGGTCGAGTACGCGATCAACCCGTTCATGGACACCGAGGACCAGCCCGACCCGCAGGCGGTGCGCGAGCAGTGGTGGGCGCTGGTCGCCGCGCTGCGCACGGCGGGCGCCGAGGTCGAGGTGCTCGAGGGACGCCCGGACTCCCCGGACATGGTCTACGCGATGAACCTCGGACTGGTGCTGGGCGGGCCCGGCGGTCGCCGCGTGGTGATGTCGCACATGCGCTACCCCGAGCGCCGGCTCGAGCAGCGCTCCTCCATGCCGTGGTTCGCCGAGCACGGCTGCCTTCCGTCGTACGTCGGGCGCGACGGCGTCGGGCCGCACCTCGAGGCGGGCGACGCCTTCGCCTACGGGGACGCGCTCGTCGTGGGCTACGGCCCGCGCACGGAGGAGCTGGCGCTCAAGCACCTGGCCATCGAGCTCGACGTGCGCGTGCGCGGGCTGCGGATCACCCACCCGGGCATGTACCACCTGGATCTGGCGTTCTGCCCCCTCGACGACGCGCACGCGATGGTCTGCCCGGCGGCGTTCGACGACGAGTCGGCGGCCGCGGCGCTGGCGCTGGTGCCCGAGCCGCTCGTGCTCACCGAGGACGAGGCGATGACGTTCTGCGCGAACTCCGTCGTGGTCGGCCGGACCGTGCTGATGCCGGCCTGCCCGCCCCGGGTGCGAGGAGTCCTCGAGGGCTGGGGGTTCGACGTCGTGCTGGTCGAGGTGGGCGAGCTGCACAAGGGCGGCGGGTCGGTGCGCTGCCTGACGAACCCGCTCGACGTGCAGGTGGGGCGCGACCTGCCCGGCGTGCCCGGCGGCGAGGTCGTCCTGCCCTGATCCTCGCCCGACCGGCGCGGCCCGGACCGGTCCCGCGCAGGGCCGGGGGAGGCGCGCTCGCGGGCCCGCGCCGCGCGGCGCGGGCCCGCACCAGAGGCGCGCTTCCCCTGGCCCCCCGGTCCGTTCCGCGGGCGGCCGCCCGCGGTCCGGTGTCGGCCATCTGCCCCCCGGTTCGGGCCGACCGTTCCATGGTCGGGCACCGGGGTGCGGAAGCGCCTCGTCCGAATAGCCCGATATGCCTGACCCGCCCGCGGAGGTGGAGCGACCGGTCGGCCGCCGGCTCAGCCCAGGTGCGGCGGCTCGGCGAGCGTCGCGACCCGCCGGGCGCTCTGCGCCAGCACGATCCCGGCGATCACCGCGACCGCGCCGGTGATCGCCACGGCGTCCAGCGACTCCGAGAACCAGACCCAGCCGAGCGCCGACACCCCGATCGGCTCCAGCATCGCGACCATCGTCACGCTGGTGGCCGCCAGGTGCCGCAGGGCCAGCAGCTCCAGCCCGAACGGCACCACGGTGCCGACCACCACGACCCAGGCCAGCACCGCCCACACCGGGGCGGTGTGCCCGTCGAGGCGGCCGAGCAGCGAGACCCGCTCGTCGAGGAGCCTGACGGGAAGGGCGGTGACCGGGTGCACGAGGTTGAGCCCGAGGGTCGCCCACAGGAACGACCAGACGATCACCCGCATCGGGTCCAGCCGGCCGACCCCGTGCTCACCGACGAGGAAGTAGACCGCGAAGGAGACGGCCGCCCCGACGCCACCCGCGACCCCGACGAGGTCGAGGGCCAGGCCGCGCCAGATGCCGGTCGCGGCGGCCAGCCCGCCCCAGGCCAGGGCCAGCCCCCACCACAGCCGTGGCCGCACGCGCTCGCGCTGGGCGAACCGCGCCCACAGGGCGACGAGGATCGGCGCCTGATACTCCAGCAGCAGCGCCATGCCCACCGGGAGCCGGTCGATGGCCACGAAGTAGGTCCACTGCAGGGCCGCCACCCCGATCAGCCCGTGGACGACGAGCAGGGCGCCCAGCCGGCCGCGTGGCGGGCGGAGCGCGCTGCGACGGAACAGTGCCGCCGCGACCAGCAGCACCGCAAGCGTCCCGGTGACCCGTGCGGTGGTCAGCGTCAGCGGGTCGACCCCGGCGCGCAGCGCGACCCGTGAGGCGCCGGCGTTCTGGATGAACAGCAGCGCGCCCAGCACCACGAGGGCCAGCCCGAACGCGGGGTTGCGGGTGGGGACAGGGCTCTGCACGCGCCGAGCGTAAGGGGCCAACGCCGTCTGACGCCTGTTGGTCCGCTCCTCGAACGCGTCGCCTCCCGGGCCCGCGGCCGCCGCGCCGCTCCGCTGGCTAGGGTGCCGGACATGCCCACCAGCCATGTCGACGTCCCCCGGGTCCGCCAGGCGGTCCGGGACATCCCGGCCTATGTTCCGGGCCGCCCCCCGGCGCCGAGGCCGGGCGTAGCGACGTACAAGCTGTCCTCCAACGAGAACCCGTACCCGCCGCTGCCCGGCGTCCTGGAGGCGGCGGCCGAGGCGGCGTCGCGGATGAACCGCTACCCCGACATGGGCTGCACCGAGCTCTACGCCGCCCTGGCCGAGCGGCTCGACGTGCCGACCGGTCATCTGGCCGCCGGCACCGGCTCCGTGGCGGTGCTCTACCACCTGCTGCAGGCCTACTGCGAGGCCGGCGACGAGGTCGTCTACGCGTGGCGCTCCTTCGAGGCCTATCCGATCGCGGTCGCGGTCACCGGGGCGCGCTCGGTCCAGGTGCCGCTGAGCGAGGGCGCTCGCCACGACCTCGACGCGATGGCGCGGGCGGTCACCGAGCGCACCAGGGTCGTCATCGTGTGCAGCCCGAACAACCCGACCGGCCCGGCGGTGGGCGCAGCCGAGCTCGAGGCCTTCCTCGACCGGGTCCCGTCCCGCGTGCTCGTGGTGCTCGACGAGGCCTACCGCGAGTTCGTGCGCGCCCCGGAGGGAGCCGACGCACCCTTCGACGGCGTCGACGTGCACCGGTCACGGCCCAACGTGGTCGCGATGCGGACCTTCGCCAAGGCCTACGGCCTGGCCGGCTTCCGGGTCGGGTACGTCGTGGCGGCCGAGGAGGTCGCCACCGCGGTCCGCGCGTGCGCGCTGCCGTTCGGGGTCTCCGCCGTCGCCCAGGCAGCGGCCGTGGCGTCGCTGCGCTGCGAGGAGGAGCTGATGCGACGGGTGGACGCGATCGTCGAGGAGCGGGCCCGGGTCTGCGAGGCGCTGCGGGCACAGGGATGGCGGCTGCCGGACGCGCAGGGGAACTTCGTGTGGCTCTCGCTCGGGGACCGGAGCGGTGAGCTCGCCGCGGCGGCCGAGGAGGCCGGGGTGATGGTGCGGCCGTTCGCCGGTGACGGGGTCCGGGTCAGCATCGGGGAGCCGGCGGCCAACGACCTGCTCGTGTCCCTCGCGGCCCGGTTCGCCGGCTCCTGACGGGCCGGGCGCGCCGGGCCGGCGCCCAGTCGGCGGCCGGTCGGCGGCCGGTCGGCGGCCGGTCGGCGGCCGGTCGGCGCTCAGTCGGCGGCCGGTGGGGTGGCCGGTGGAGCGGGTGGGCGGGTCGCCGGCGGGCGCGGGCCGGGCCGGGCACCTCCCGCGACCAGGCGGGACAGCCCGGCGACGGCGCTCTCGCCGGGGGAGGCGGCGGCCCGGTTGGTCTCCGCGAGCTCGACGAGCAGCTCCTGGCGGCGTACCTGGACGCTGCGGGGGGCGTCCACGCCGACCCGCACGACGTCGCCGCGCACGTCGAGGACCGTGATCACGACGTCGTCGCCGATCACGATGCTCTCGCCGACGCGGCGGCTCAGCACCAGCATGCCCGTCCTCCTGTCCCGGCCGTGCCCTCAGCGTAGGCGGTGCCGGGCCCGCGGTCCGCGAGGCCGCCCCGAGGCGTGCCTGCCCGGTGCCCGGGCGGGTCGCCGGGGAGGGGGGCGGGAGACGATCAGGAGGGCGGGTCAGGAGGTGGGGGACAGGGGTGCGCGCATCGGCAGGTCGGCGTCGAGCAGGTACTGCCCGGCGAGCCTCGTGCGGTGGTTGACCAGCACGGGCGCCCGCAGGTTCGCGGTGGCCGAGTCCGGTGTGGGGCCGAGGGTGACCACCAGCAGCGCCAGCAGGTCGTCGGCCGTCTCGACCCCCAGCTCGGTGGCCACCGCGTCGTCGATCTCGGGGGCGTAGTCGGAGAAGAACGGGCCCGGTGGGACGACCACGAACCGCAGCTCGGGGTCGTCGAGGGAGCGCAGGTCGCAGACCAGACCGGTGGCGTCGAGCCGCTGCAGCGCGAAGCGCCGCCGCTGCGGGAAGCCGGCCATCGGCTGCACCATCTCGAGCACCGGTACGTCGAGCGGCTCGGGTGCTCCGGCCTGCCCGGGCGGCGAGGCGGACTCCATGTGGACCTCCGTGAGCGTCATTTGAGGAAGTCCACCAGCGACGGCTGGATCACCCGGGCGGTGGCCGCGAGCGAGGCCTGGTAGGCGACCTCCTGCATCTGCAGGTCCATCGTCGCAGACGCGATGTCCACGTCCTCGACGTTGGACAGGGCGGACCTGGTGTCGAGCGTGGCGCTGTCCAGGTTGCTCATCGCGGTGTCCACCCGGTTCTCCCGGGCGCCGACGTCGGAGAGCGCGGTCTTCATCGAGCCGGTGACCGCGTCCAGCCGGCTCAGGCTGGTGCCCAGAGACGCCGGGTCGGTGCGCAGCCGGGTGACGATGTCGTCGAGCACCCCGAACAGGCTGTCGCTGCCGGCGCTGAACGCCTTCGGCCCGGTGACGTTGACGGCGATGCTGATGCCGTCGCCGACGGTGCGGTTGACGTCGTTGCCGTCCCCGACGTACGTCCCGGTGCTGTCGTAGGCGACGGTGCCCGCAGTCGTGCCGCCGAACAGCGGGCGGCCGAGGTACTGGGTGTTCGCCTCGCTGAGGAGGCCGGCCCGGATCTGGGTGACCTCCTGGGCGAGCGCCTCGCGCGCGTCCGGGTCGGAGTTGCCCGTCGAGGCGCCCTGCACGACCAGGTCGCGCGCCCGCCGTACCTCGTCGAGCATGGAGGTCAGCGTGGAGTCGGCGTTGCCGAGCCAGGACGCGCCGTCCTGGGCGTTGGCGGAGTACTGGGTCTTGGCGGCGAGCGCGGCGCGGAGTCTCATGGCGTCGTTGGTGCCTGTCGGCGAGTCCGAGGGGCGGTTGATGTTGCGGCCGGTGGACATCTTCTCCTGGCTCCTCGCCAGCCGGCTCATCCCCAGCTGCAGGGCGGCCAGCGAGGTGGCGACCGACTGGCGCTGGGTGATCCTGGCGGTGGTCATCGGGGCCTCCGCGCAAGCGTGAGCGCAGCGAGCGGTTGTGTGGGGTGAGTCATCGGCCCACCAGCCCGGTGTCGTGGATGAGCGTGTCGAGCATGGAGTCCAGGGTGGTCATCACCCGGGACGCCGCTTCGTAGCCGTGCTGGGCGGTGAGCAGGTTGACCATCTCCTCATCGGTGCTGACCCCCGAGACGGCCTCGCGGGAGGCGTCGACCTGGGCCGCGAGCGTCGCCTGGTTGGTGGCGCCCTGGCGGGCCGAGCTCACCGTCACGCCGAGCCTGGTGACCAGGTTGCGGTACTGCGTGCCGCCGATGTCGCCGCTGCCGAGGGCGGTCGCGTTGGTGTTGTCGAGACCTCCCTTGGCGGGGTCGGCGGCGGCGACCTTGCGGGGGTCGGTGATCGCCACCTGCAGGGTCGCGGCCGTGGTGCCGGACCAGAAGTCGCCGCCCGGGGCGCCGTCGAGGTCGAGACCGGCCCCGTGCCGGGCGTTGACGGCGGAGGCGAGGGTGGCCACGAAGCCGTCGAGGGACGACTGGTACCCGGGCAGGTCGGTGGACAGCAGCTGCTGCTGGGCGCCCAGCTCCCCGGTGGTCAGCGTGACGGGGGTGCCGTTCACGCTCAGGGTGACGGGGTCGGCGCCGTTGCCGGCGAGCGTGGTCGACCCGCTCACGGCGACGGCGAACGCGTTGTTGCCCTTGACCAGGTCCTGGCCGGCGACGGTGACGTCCACCGTGGTGTCGGGGTTGATGCTCACCTTCGCGCCGGTCAGCTCGGCCAGCCGCAGCGTGAGCTGGTCGCGCTGGTCGAGGAGCGTGCCGGCGTCCGTGCCGCCGACGTACGAGTTGCGCAGGCCCTTGTTGAGGTCGGCGAGCTGGCCGGCGACCTGGTTCACCTCCCCTGCGGCGGCGCCGATCGCGGAGCGCTGGCTGTCCCACTCGTCGGAGACCGCGCTGCCCTGGGCGGCGATGGTGTCGCGCAGTGTCTTCGCCGTGGCCAGCACCTGGGTGCGCGCCGCCCCGTCACCGGGGTTGTTGGCGACGGAGTGCCAGGCGGCCTGGAAGGTCTGCAGGGCGGCCGCGACTCCGGAGTCCCCGGGCTCCGCGACCGCGGTCTCGAGGTTCTCCAGCGAGGCGGCGCGGGTCTCGGAGAACGAGGAGCCGGCGTGCTCGACGCGGGCCCGCGCGTCGAGGATCGGGTCGACCATGCGGGTGATGGCGCCGGCCTCGACGCCGCCGACCGCGCCGTCCCAGCGCGACCAGATCACCGGCTGCGCGGGCGCGCCGGTGGACTGGGCCACGACCTGGCGACGGGCGTAGCCGGCGGTGCTCGCGTTGGCGACGTTGTTGCTGGCCACGTCCATCGCGACCCGGTTGTAGCGCAGCGCCGAGAGCGCCGAGGTCAGCGAGGAGAAGGTGCCCGACATCAGAGGTTCCAGTCGATCATGCTGGCGGGGCGCCCGGAGGCGACGGCACCGTCGGCTCCGTAGGTCCCGGAGGTCCCGGACATGGCCAGCAGCGTGGCCTGGGCCGCCTGGTAGCCGGCGGTCAGCAGCACCCGGTTGCCCTGCGCCATGTCGGTGATCTGGCTGGTCACCGTGGTGAAGCTGTCGCGGTGGTCGAGCCAGATGCCGCGCCAGGGCTCCGTGCAGGCGCCCGCGATGTCCGCGAGGCTGGGAGCCGGGGGCAGGCCGAGGTCGCCGGCCGCGGCGTCCACGGCGATGGCGCGCAGCAGCTCGGCGTCGCGGATGTCCTCGAGAACCGCCTCGACCTCGCGAGCGGCGGCGGCCAGCCAGTGCTGCTTCCCCCCGGTGAGCACCAGCTGCTCGACCTCCAGCTTGTAGAGCAGCAGCTCGAGCAGCTCGCGCTCCCTCCACAGGAGCGACGAGAGGTTCTCCAGCGACGTGGTCGGCATGGGGCCTTCCCGGAGGGTGTGGTGATGGGTAGGTGATCAGGTGCTCGATCGGCCCCGGGGTCACGGACCTGAGAGAAACCTGGGGAGACGGTGCCAGACTCCTCCCGGAGCCCGGGTCCTTCCAGGGAGCCGCTAGTCACAACGGGCTACTCGCTCATGCAGGTTATTTGACCCCAACGGTCCATCAAGCGCTGGAAAACGGACAGACCGCAACAAAGGTGCGTCATCACCGCCCTCGACCGCCTTCTCTGTTCACGTGCGCTCCCTCATCGACACCCCCGCCGCCGGCCCCTTCGAGCCGGCCTCCACCGACCAGTCGTCGAGGTCCGTCCGGACCGAGGCCCTGGTCCGGGAGAACCTGCCCCTGGTCGGGCACCTCGTCCGCGAGACGCTGTCCCGGGTCCCCGGGCACGTGTCCCGCGACGACCTGACCTCCGCCGGCATGCTGGCCCTGGTCCAGGCGGCGGAGGGGTACGACGAGAGCCGCGGCGCGAGCTTCGCGACGTACGCGTCGACCCGGATCCGCGGCGCGCTCGTCGACGAGCTGCGCAGCCTGGACTGGGCCAGCCGGTCGGTCCGTCGCCGGGCCCGCCAGCTGGACGAGGCGCGCGGCCGGATGTCCACGGCCCTGGGCCGTCCCGCCGAGGACCACGAGGTCGCCCGGGAGCTCGGGATGGGCGCCGGCGAGCTGGCCGCCCACCGGGAGGACGTGGCCAGGGCCTCGGTCGTCTCGCTGCAGGGCTTCGACGACGGCGCGGTCGACGACCTCCTGCCGGCGTCCGGGCCGACCCCGGTCGACCTGGTCGAGCAGCGCGAGCAGATCGCCTACCTCCACGACGCCGTGGCACACCTGCCCGAGCGGCTGCGCACGGTGGTCGAGGGCTACTTCTTCGGGGACCGCCCGATGGCCGAGATCGCCGAGGAGCTCGGGGTCACCGAGAGCCGGATCTCGCAGCTGCGGGCCGAGGCCGTCGTGCTGCTGCGCGGCGCGCTGACCCGTGCGCTGCAGCCGGAGCTCGCCGAGACCCCCGAGCGCCCCGACGGGTGCGCGGCCCGGCGCAAGGAGGCCTACTACGCCAGCGTGGCCGCGCACCGCACCTTCAAGGCCCGGCTCTCGCAGCCGGTCCCCGAGAGCTACTCCGCCTGACGGCGGGGCCGGGGGCCCTGCTCGCAGGAAAAAAAGAGCAGAAACCCCGTCCCGGAAAGCTCAGGTCGCGACCGGGACGACCGATGAACTAGGCATCAAGGGCCCATGGAGGGGCCCTCGACCCAACTCAGGGAGGAAACCATCATGGGTCTTCGCATCAACCAGAACATCCAGGCCATGAACGCCTACCGCAACCTGTCGGTGACGGACGGCCAGATGTCGAAGTCGCTG
>JAICKK010000234.1 GCA_025927955.1 Nocardioidaceae bacterium | reverse complement strand
GCGGCGCCGCAGGGCGACGTGGCCGAGCGCAAGGAGCAGCTCGACGAGGACATCGACGCGATCCTCGGCGAGATCGACGACGTGCTGGAGACCAACGCCGAGGACTTCGTGAAGTCGTTCATCCAGAAGGGCGGGGAGTAGCCCGTGCACGATGCCCGCCTGGGTCCAGCCTTCCTCGCCACCGGCTCGTCGTCGTTCGCCGACTTCCTCTCCCAGCAGGCCCCCGAGCTGCTGCCGAGCCGCCGCGCGCTGCCCGAGGGGGACGCCGCCGGGCTGGCGCCGCACGGCACCACCATCGTGGCCGCCACCTACCCCGGCGGGGTGGTGATGGCCGGTGACCGGCGCGCCACCATGGGCAACATCATCGCCCAGCGCGACATCGAGAAGGTCTTCCCCGCCGACGAGTTCTCCTGCGTCGGCATCGCCGGCACCGCCGGGATCGCGGTCGAGATGGTCCGGCTGTTCGCGACCGAGCTCGAGCACTACGAGAAGATCGAGGGGACCACGCTGTCGATGGACGGCAAGGCGAACCGCCTCGCCGCGCTGATCCGCGCCAACCTCGGGCTGGCCATGCAGGGGCTCGCCGTCGTCCCGCTCTTCGCCGGCTACGACCTCACCACGTCGCAGGGCCGGATCTTCTCCTACGACGTCACGGGCGGCCGCTACGAGGAGACCGCCTTCCACTCGGTCGGCTCCGGGTCGCTGTTCGCCCGCGGCTCGCTGAAGAAGCTCTACCGCGACGACCTCGACGTCGACGGCTGCGTCACCGCGGTCGTGCAGGCGCTGTACGACGCCGCCGACGACGACTCGGCCACCGGAGGGCCGGACATGACCCGGCGCATCTTCCCGGTCGTCGGCGTGATCACCGAGGCGGGCTACCGGCGGATGCCCGACTCCGAGGTGGCCGGGATCGCGGACCGGGTGATCGCCGCCCGGATGGACCGCCCCGACGGCCCCGCGGCCTCCCTGACGTGACCCCCGCCCGGCCCGACAGCCCACGCCCGACCCGAGGACCACTTCGATGAGCATGCCGTTCTACGTCTCGCCCGAGCAGCTGATGAAGGACCGGGCGGACTTCGCCCGCAAGGGCATCGCGCGGGGCCGCTCGCTGGTCGTCGTGCAGTACGCCGACGGCATCGTGTTCGTCTCGGAGAACCTCTCCCAGGCGCTGCACAAGGTCAGCGAGATCTACGACCGGATCGCGTTCGCCGCGGTCGGTCGCTACAACGAGTTCGAGAACCTGCGGATCGCGGGCGTGCGGCTCGCCGACATGCGCGGCTACGCCTACGACCGGCGCGACGTGACGGGTCGGGGGCTGGCCAACGCCTACGCCCAGACGCTCGGGACGATCTTCTCCAGCGGCGGCGAGAAGCCCTACGAGGTGGAGATCTTCGTCGCCGAGGTGGGGGAGCGTCCCGAGGACGACCAGGTCTACCGGCTGACCTACGACGGTCAGGTGGCCGACGAGCACGGGTTCGCGGTGATGGGGGGCGCGGCCGAGCCGCCCACGACGTACCTGCGGGAGCACTACCGGGCGGGCATGGACCTCGAGGACGCCATCCGGCTGGCGACGCAGGCCCTCGGGCGCGGCGAGGGGGAGAGCCGGACCATCCCCTCGGGGAACCTCGAGGTGGCGGTGCTGGACCGCACCCGCTCGCGCGAGCGCAAGTTCCGCCGGGTCACGGCCACCGAGCTCGGCCGGGTCCTCGGCAACGGCGACTCGCCCGCGCCGGTCCCGGGGACGTCCACCGACCCCTCGGGGAGCCACGACCCGGTGGCCGGCGCGGACACCGGGAGCGACGTGCCGACGCCGGAGGAGCCGCTCACCGGCGAGCCGGACCGCCCCGGCGACCCCCCCGTCGCACCGCCCATCTCGTAGCCTCGCGGAGCCCCGGGGGCGCCGGCCGGGTCATCCGCGACTGACCCGACGGGGGCATTCCGCCCCCGGCTGTCGCTCGTCTACGGTCGGGAGCGGGCACGCCGGGACCGCCCAGGTCCCGGACGGACGCGTTCTCGGGCCGCTACCGATCGCGTCGACACAGGGACCGGCAGGCATGGGGACTTCCGAGGGACGACCGCCGACGGGCAGAGGTCCCGTCCAGCACTCCGACTACCGCTACCCGGCCGCAGCCGCGGCGCTGGTGGCCGCCGCGGCACACGTGCCGATCACCGGGGAGCACCTGACCGAGGCGCCCTACCTGGGCACCGGCTTCGTCGCGCTCGAGGCGGCCTGCGTCGTGCTCGCCGTGCTCCTGGTCGTCCGGGAGCGCCGCTGGGTGTGGCGGTCGGCGGTCCTCGTGGGTGCCGCGGCGGTCGGGGCGTACGCCGTGAGCAGGTCGGTGGGCCTGCCGCAGGCCGGCGACGACGTCGGGGACTGGGCGAACCCGCTCGGGGTCGTGGCAGTGGCCTCCGAGCTGGCGCTCGCCGGCGTCGCGACGGCCGTCCTGCTGGCGCGCGGCACCGGGCGGTCCGCGCCGCGGCAGTGGCCGGCACCCGTGGCCGCCCTGAGCCTGCTGCTGGGGGTGTCGGCGACGGCGATGGCCGCCGGCGCGGCGCAGGGGCAGATGTCCCCGGGGTCCGCGGGCGCCGGCACGGGGATGGCCGGCATGTCCTCCCGGTCGGGCGGCGCCTACTGGAGCGGCGTCGGCGGCGGCCGGTTCGTCTCCGACGGCGTGACCCGCACCTACTACATCAGCGCCGACGAGGTCGCCTGGAACTACGCGCCCTCGGGTCACAACCAGATCACCGGGCGGGCGTTCGACGACGTGGCCGACGTCTTCGTGAAGTCCGGTCCGGGGCGCATCGGGTCGACGTACCGCAAGTGCCTGTACCGCGGCTACACCGACCAGACGTTCGCCCACCGTGCCACCCGTCCGGCGAGCGAGCGCTACCTGGGCATCCTCGGACCCGTGATCCGGGCCGAGGTGGGCGACACCATCAAGGTGGTGTTCCGCAACACGTGCTCCTTCCCGACGACGGTGCACCCCCACGGCGTCCTCTACGCCAAGAGCAGCGAGGGCGCGCCGTACGCCGACGGCACCAGGAGCGGGGACAAGGCCGACGACGGCGTGCCGACGGGCGGACGGCACACGTACGTCTGGCGGGTCCCCGACCGCGCCGGGCCCGGCCCGGGCGACGGCTCCTCGGTGATGTGGATGTACCACTCCCATGCCGACGAGGTCGCGGACACCAACGCGGGCCTGGTCGGCCCGATGGTCGTGACCCGTCGCGGGATGGCACGGGCCGACGGCAGCCCGGTCGACGTCGACCGCGAGGTCTTCGACATGTTCTCGGTGATGAACGAGAACCAGAGCCCCTACCTGGCCTCCAACACCGAGAAGTACGCCGAGGGCGAGCCCGACCCGGAGGACGAGGGCTTCGAGGAGTCGAACCTGATGCACTCGGTCAACGGCTTCGTCTACGGCAACCAGCCGGTCGTGACGCTGCGGCGCGGCTCCCACGTGCGCTGGTACGTCATGAGCATGGGCACCGAGGTCGACCTGCACACCCCCCACTGGCACGGGAACGACGTGACCGTGAACGGGATGCGCATGGACGTGGTCAGCCTGCTGCCCGCGGGCATGGTCACCGCGGACATGGTGCCGGACGACCCGGGCACCTGGCTGTTCCACTGCCACGTCAACGACCACATCGCCGCGGGGATGCTCACCCGCTACCGGGTGGCCGGCTGAGCCGCCTCCTGCGCCGGCGTGGGCGGTCGATTCCGCGGGTCGGCTGCGAGGGTTGGCCGCTGCGCCTAGTCTGAGGACGTGGACCGCCGGATCTTCGGGATCGAGAACGAGTACGGCGTCACCTGCACGTTCCGCGGGCAGCGACGCCTCTCGCCGGACGAGGTTGCCCGCTACCTGTTCCGCAAGGTCGTCTCGTGGGGCCGCAGCAGCAACGTGTTCCTGCGCAACGGCGCCCGGCTCTACCTCGACGTCGGCAGCCACCCCGAGTACGCCACCCCCGAGTGCGACGACATCCTCGACCTGGTCGCGCACGACAAGGCGGGGGAGCGGGTCCTCGAGGGCCTGCTGGTCGACGCCGAGCGGCGGCTGCACGACGAGGGCATCGCCGGGGACGTCTACCTGTTCAAGAACAACACCGACTCCGCGGGCAACTCCTACGGCTGCCACGAGAACTACCTGGTCAGCAGGCACGGGGAGTTCTCCAAGCTCGCCGACGTGCTGATCCCGTTCCTGGTGACCCGACAGATCATCGTCGGGGCCGGCAAGGTGATCCAGACCCCCCGGGGCGCGATGTACTCGGTCAGCCAGCGCGCCGAGCACATCTGGGAGGGTGTCTCGTCGGCCACCACCCGCAGCCGGCCGATCATCAACACCCGCGACGAGCCGCACGCCGACGCCGAGCGCTACCGCCGGCTGCACGTGATCGTCGGCGACTCCAACATGAGCGAGACCACCACCATGCTCAAGGTCGCCACCTGCGACCTGGTGCTGCGGATGATCGAGGAGGGCGTGGTGATGCGCGACCTCACGATGGAGAACCCGATCCGGGCCATCCGCGAGATCTCCCACGACATGTCGGGCCGCCGCAAGGTCCGGCTCGCCAACGGCCGCGAGGCCAGTGCCCTCGACATCCAGCAGGAGTACCTCAACCGGGCGCGTGACTTCGTCGACCGCCGTGACCTCGAGACCCCGCTGATCGCCCGGGTCCTCGACCTGTGGGAGCGCACCCTCAAGGCGGTCGAGTCCGGCGACTTCGGGCTGGTCGAGCGGGAGATCGACTGGGTGATCAAGTGGAAGCTGATCGAGCGCTACCGCTCCCAGCAGGGCCTGCCGCTGAGCCATCCCCGGATCGCCCAGCTCGACCTCGCCTACCACGACATCCACCGCGGCCGCGGGCTGTACTACCTGCTGGAGCGCCGCGGTGCGGTCACCCGGGTGACCGACGACCTGCGGGTCTTCGAGGCCAAGTCGGTGCCGCCCCAGACCACCCGCGCGCGGCTGCGCGGGGAGTTCATCAAGCGCGCCCAGGAGCGCCGCCGCGACTTCACCGTCGACTGGGTGCATCTCAAGCTCAACGACCAGGCCCAGCGCACCGTCCTGTGCAAGGACCCCTTC
>JAICKK010000269.1 GCA_025927955.1 Nocardioidaceae bacterium | reverse complement strand
CATCGCGGTCACGATGCTGCTGAGCATCATCACCCTCGCCAACGCGATGCACCTGAAGTACGTCGACCCCGCGGACATGAGCCGGCTCGAGCGGCCCGACGGCTCGCCGGTGCCGGCCGGGTACGACCAGCACACGGTGATAGCCCAGCTCGCCCGGGGGGTGTTCAACAACTTCCCTCCGGGCTTCTACTTCGTGATCGCGGTGACGGGCATCATCCTGGTGCTGGCAGCGAACACCGCGTTCAACGGCTTCCCGGTGCTCGCCTCGATCCTCGCCCGTGACGGGTTCATGCCGCGCCAGCTCGCCTCGCGCGGGGACCGGCTCGCCTACAGCAACGGCATCCTCATCCTCGCCTTCATGGCGATCGCCCTGATCGTGGCCTTCGACGCCCAGGTCACGCGGCTCATCCAGCTCTACATCGTCGGCGTGTTCGTCTCGTTCAACCTCAGCCAGCTCGGGATGATCCGGCACTGGACCCGGCACCTCAAGACCGAGACCGACCCGGCCGTACGGCGGCGGATGTTCCGCTCGCGCGCGATCAACACCTTCGGTCTGGCGATGACCGCCGTCGTCTTCGTGATCGTGCTGCTCACCAAGTTCCTGGCCGGTGCCTGGATCGCGATCCTGGCGATGGGCACGTTCTTCATGATCATGCAGAGCATCCGCCGCCACTACGACAACGTCGGGCGCGAGCTCACCATCGAGGCGGACGACCAGGTGCTCCCCACCCGCGTGCACGCGGTCGTGCTGGTCTCGAAGATCCACAAGCCGACGATGCGCGCCCTGGCCTACGCGAAGGCCACCCGCCCCAACGTCCTGGAGGCGGTGCTCGTCGACGTCGACGCCGACTCCACCGCACGCATGCTCGAGGAGTGGGACGAGCGGCGCATCGACGTCCCGCTGAAGGTGCTGTACTCGCCGTACCGGGAGATCATCCGTCCGGTCGTCGAGTACACCCGCAGCATCCGGGACGCCAACCCCCGGGGCGTGGTCGCGGTCTACATCCCCGAGTACGTCGTCGGGCGGTGGTGGGAGCAGGTGCTGCACAACCAGACGGCCCTGCGGCTGAAGGGGCGCCTGCTGTTCACGCCCGGGGTGATGGTCACCTCGGTGCCCTACCAGCTGCAGTCGTCGGTCCTGGCCCGGAAGCGCGCCGAGCGCGCCTTCAACCAGGTGCGGGCCGGTGACGTGCGCCGGGGCCGGGTCCTGACCGACCGGAGCAAGGACCGCACCGGGCAGCCGAAGTGACCCGGCGGCCGCGCCCCCGGCAGCCGCGCCGCGGCGGGCGGTCGCTCGTCGGGGAGGAGTACGACGTGCGCGTCGACCGGGTCGCGCACGGCGGGTCGGTCGTCGCCCGCCACGAGGGCCTGGTGGTCTTCGTCCGCCACGCCCTGCCCGGTGAGCGGGTCGTCGCGAGGGTCACCGAGGGCGCCGAGGGCGACAGGTTCCTGCGCGCCGACGCCGTCGAGGTCCTCGAGGCGGCACCGGACCGGGTGGAGCCGCCGTGCCCGTTCGCCGGCCCGGGCCGCTGCGGGGGCTGCGACTTCCAGCACGTCGCGCTGCCGGCACAGCGCACGCTCAAGGCGGCCGTCGTGGCCGAGCAGCTGGGTCGGCTCGCCGGCCTGGAGGTCGACGTGGTCGTCGAGGCCGTGCCCGGGGACGCGGAGGGGCTGGACTGGCGGACCCGGATGCAGTGGGCGGTCGCCGCGGACGGCACGCCCGGCCTGCGACGGCACCGGTCCCACGAGGTGGTGCCCGTCGACGACTGCCGGATCGCGCACCCCGGGCTCCCCGACGTGCCCGGCAGCAGGTGGCCCGACGCGTCGGCCGTCGAGGCCATCGTCTCGGGCGCCGGAGAGCGGCTGCGGCTGGTGAGGTCCTCGGACGGGACGACGTTCGCGGACGGGCCGCTGCTGCTGCACGAGCGGGCGGCCGGTCGGGACTGGCGGGCCACCGGCTCCGGGTTCTGGCAGGTGCACCCGGGGGCGGCCGACGCGCTCGTCGCGGCGGTCGTCGATGGCCTCGCGCCGCGGCCGGGGGAGCGGGCCGTGGACCTCTACGCCGGCGTGGGGCTGTTCTCGGCCGCCCTGGGCGAGGTGGTCGGCCCCGAGGGCGCGGTGCTGTCCGTCGAGGGGGACGCGTCGGCGACCGAGGACGCGGTGGTGAACCTCTCCGACCTCCCGCAGGTCCGCGTGCTCACGGCGCCGGTGGAGCGGGCGCTGGCCGGTGGGGAGGTGGGCGGACGGGCGGACCTGGTGGTCCTCGACCCACCGCGCAGCGGTGCCCGCCGCGCGGTCGTGGAGGGCGTCGCGGACCTCCGACCGCGCGCGGTCGCCTACGTCGCCTGCGACCCCGCAGCGCTGGCCCGTGACGTGGCCACGTTCGCCGAGCACGGCTACACCCTCACCCGCCTTCGCGCCTTCGACATGTTCCCGATGACTCACCACGTCGAGTGCGTCGCCGTGCTCGCGGCCGACCCGCCGCCGGCGCCTGGTCGACGCTGACCGGAGCGCACATCGTTCGACGTCGTGTATCTTGACATCAAGAGAGATGTCGGGACCGCCCACCCATGGGTACGACGGGACGGGCAGGATGGACCCGACGGGAGAGCAGACCTCACGAGGAGATGGCGCAATGTCGAACCCCGGTGTCACCAGCGACAGCTTCGGCGCGAAGGGCACGCTGGACGTGGACGGCAGGTCCTACGAGATCTACCGGCTCAGCGCGGTGCGAGGGGACGGCGTGCCCGACGGTGCGGTCGACTCCCTGCCGTACAGCCTCAAGGTGCTGCTGGAGAACCTGCTGCGAACCGAGGACGGCGCGAACATCACCGCCGACGACATCCGGGCACTCGCCGGCTGGGACGAGGACGCCCAGCCCAGCAAGGAGATCCAGTTCACCCCCGCGCGCGTGATCATGCAGGACTTCACCGGCGTGCCGTGCGTGGTCGACCTGGCGACCATGCGGGAGGCGATGTCCGACCTCGGCGGCGACGCGACCCGGATCAACCCGCTGGCGCCGGCCGAGATGGTCATCGACCACTCCGTGATCGCCGACGTGTTCGGCACCCCGGAGGCCTTCGAGCGCAACGTGGAGATCGAGTACGAGCGCAACGGTGAGCGCTACCAGTTCCTGCGCTGGGGCCAGGACGCCTTCGACGACTTCAAGGT
>JAICKK010000177.1 GCA_025927955.1 Nocardioidaceae bacterium | reverse complement strand
CCCTCCTAGGATTGCCGCATGCCGGTGGACATCTCGCCCTACGACGCCGTGCTCCTGGTCTCCTTCGGGGGACCGGAGCGGCCCGAGGACGTGCTCCCGTTCCTCGAGAACGTCACCCGCGGCCGGGGCATCCCGCCCGAGCGGCTCGCCGAGGTGGCCGAGCACTACCACCTGTTCGGCGGCCGCAGCCCGATCAACGACCAGAACCGCCGGCTGCTCGCGGCGATCGAGCAGGACCTCCGGTCGGCGGGGATCGCGGCGCCGGTCTACTGGGGCAACCGCAACTGGGACCCCTTCCTCGCCGACGCGCTGACGCGGATGCGCGACGACGGCGTCACCCGGGCCGCGTGCCTGGTCACCAGCGCCTACTCGTCGTACTCGGGGTGCCGGCAGTACCGCGAGAACCTGGCCGACGCGGTCGCCGCCGTTCCCGGTGCCCCCAGGCTGGACCGCCTCCGGCACTACTTCAACCACCCGGGGTTCGTCGAGCCGATGGTCGACGCGACGCTCAGCGCGCTGGCCGAGCTCCCGGACGCTGTGCGCCACGACGCGCAGGTGCTGTTCGTCACCCACTCCATCCCCGAGTCCATGAACGACGCCGCGGGCCCCACCGGCGGCGCGTACGTCGCCCAGCACCGCGCCGTCGCCGACGAGATCGGGGAGCGCGTGCGGCAGGAGACCGGGCACCGCTACCCCAGCCAGCTGGTCTTCTGCTCGCGTTCGGGGCCGCCGCAGGTGCCGTGGCTGGAGCCGGACGTCAACGACCGCATCGAGGAGCTCGCCGAGGAGGGCGTCCCCGGGGTCGCGGTGGTCCCGATCGGCTTCGTCTCGGACCACATGGAGGTCGGCTACGACCTCGACACGGAGGCCGCCGAGACCGCGAAGCGGGCCGGGATCGCCTTCGTGCGGGCGGCCACCGCGGGAGTCGACCCGCGCTTCGTGGCCATGGTGCGCGAGCTCCTGGTCGAGCGCGCGGCGGTCGAGCGCGGCCGCGACGTGGCACGCCCGGCGGTCGGCCCGCTGCCCGCGTCCTGGGACGTCTGCCCCGCGGGCTGCTGCGCCAACCCGCGGGCGCGCCGCCCCGCCGTGTGCGGAGAGGACTGAGCGTGGCCGACTCCGCGACGGACGCCGGGGCCTCGTACGACGCGCTGCTGCGGCTCGCCGTCGGCGTGGGGGTCGAGGCCGCCGGGCTGGTGCGCGAGCGTCGCCGGGCGGGTGTCGAGGTGGCGGCGACGAAGTCGAGTCCCGTGGACATCGTCACCGAGGTGGACAAGGAGTCCGAGCGGCTGATCTTCGAGCGGCTGACGACCGCCCGCCCGCGCGACGGCTTCCTCGGCGAGGAGGGGGCCAGCGCGCCCTCGGCCAGCGGCGTGGTGTGGGTGGTGGACCCCATCGACGGGACCGTGAACTTCCTCTACGGCATCCCGGCCTACGCCGTCTCGATCGCCGCGTCGGTCGACGGGGAGACGGTCGCGGGTGTCGTGGTGAACGTCGAGAGCGGCGAGCGCTTCACGGCGACGAAGGGTGGCGGGGCCTTCCTGGACGGCCGGCCGCTGCGGGTGGCCGACACCCGACCGGCACCGGCGCTGTCCCAGCGGCTGGTCGGCACCGGCTTCAACTACGTCGAGCGGGTCAAGCTGCTCCAGACGGCGGCGGTGTCGGCGCTGCTGCACGAGGTGCGCGACATCCGGCGGATCGGCTCGGCCGCGCTGGACCTGTGCTTCGTCGCGGCCCGCCGGCTGGACGCCTACGTCGAGGAGGGCCTGAACCCGTGGGACGTGGCCGCCGGGGGACTGGTGGCCACGGAGGCCGGTGCGCTGCTCGAGACCCATCCCGGCGTGGGCGGCCGCGACTGCGTGGTGTGCGCGCCGGCGGCCGGCTTCGAGGAGCTGCGGGACCTCGTCGCCCGCAGCGGCTTCCTCGCGGCCCGGGAATAGCCGTCCCGCGGGCGCGGTTGCACCGCTGCACCACCCCAGGGGCCGGCCCGGCCGGTAGCCGCCGCGGTGTGACCCGTGCGACAACAGGTGGACCGGACGTGCGCGGCCGGCCCCCATGGTGCACAATCCGCCTCGCACACCCACACACGGACGGCTCGCACCCAGGGCACCCGCACCACCACACGGCCCTCGACGGGGGGCAGGAGACAGGACATGGCAACTGACTACGACGCTCCTCGCAAGACCGAGGAGGACCAGAGCGAAGAGAGCCTGGAGGAGCTGAAGGCCCGCCGGCACGACAAGAACTCCGGCAAGGTCGACGAGGACGAGGCCGAGGCGGCCGAGTCGTTCGAGCTTCCCGGGGCCGACCTCTCCCACGAGGAGCTGGCCGTCGAGGTGCGCCCTCGACAAGACGACGAGTTCACCTGCATGAGCTGCTTCCTCGTGCACCACCGCAGCCAGCTCGCGGACGCCACCCGGCTGATCTGCAAGGACTGCGCCTGAGGGTCGGGCGCTCAGACGTCGACGTCCTCCAGGTTGGCCGGCAGGTGCCCTGTGGACTTGCGGTAGTACTCGGCGGTCTTGCGGGCCGCCAGCATCCTGGCCAGGCCCACGGCGACGCCGCTGGCCGCCGCCCAGGCCGCGGCCTCGCCCATCGACACGTCCGGGTGCTCCGGGTTCGTCGGCGGCTTCTTGCCCGTGGAGACCTTCCACGTCGCGGTCATCAGCTTGCGGGCCACCATCGCCGCGCCCACGGTGGCGGCCAGTCCGGCCGCCGAGTACATCTTCGAGCCCGATGCCATCGCTGGTCTCCTTCGTGTCGTCGCCGGTCAGGGTGCCGGTCGGTGCTGGTCGGTGCCGCCGCGGGGCGGTCTGTGTCGGTCTACCCGCCCGCGCCGGGTTGATGCCGGCCGAGGCTCAACCGTGACGCGTCCTCGCGCGCGCTCGCCAGGGCCTGGGCCAGGCGGTCGGGGTGCCGCGTGGACAGCAGCCAGTACGGCGTCGGGTCGCCCCGGTCCACGACGTCCACGCGCACCCCTCGACGCAGGTAGGGCCGGAGCACCAGGTACGCGCGCACGTCCGCCTCGCGCCCGGCCAGCAGCCGCATCGACTCCCGGTGCAGGGGCTCGGCCTCGCCGAGCTCGGCGACCGGGATCCGGGCACGGCCCGCCACCAGCACGCCGTCGCCGACCCGCAGGCGCGCCGAGCCGTACCCGACCAGGACGCCGCCGCCGGCCACCACGAGGGCGGCCGTCGTCGCGACCGCCACCCAGACCGGGGTCGCGACCAGGAAGGCGACCAGCACGCTGGCCCAGAACAGCGTCGCGAGCGCCCACCACCGCAGCGGCACGCGCAGCCGCTCGTCGTACGCGGCGGGCTCGGGCATGCACTCATCCTGGCACCCGGCGCACGGACGGCGGTCGATAGGGTCGCGGCGTGGGAGAGAGCACGGTCGACGTCCAGGTCATGCGGCTGGACCCCGGTGTCCCGCTGCCGACCTACGCACATCGCGGGGACGCGGGCGCGGACCTGGTCACCACCGTCGACGTGCGCCTGGAGCCGGGACGGCGGGCGCTCGTGCCCACCGGCATCGCGCTGGCGCTCCCCGAGGGGTACGTCGGGCTGGTGCACCCCCGGTCGGGGCTCGCGGCGCGCCACGGGGTCGCCATCGTCAACGCCCCGGGGACCATCGACGCGGGCTACCGGGGGGAGGTGAAGGTGCTCCTGGTGAACCTGGACCCCGAGGCCCCGGTGGACCTCCTCCGCGGCGACCGGGTCGCCCAGCTGGTCGTCCAGCGGGTGGAGCACGCCAGGTTCGTCGAGGTCGGGGAACTGCCCGGCTCCGCGCGGGGCACGGGCGGGTACGGTTCCACCGGCGGTTTCACCGCCGGGGCTGTCGTCTCGGGCACCGGCCCGGCCGAGGAGAGGCACTGATGTTCCGACGCAAGAAGGCCACCGAGGACCAGGTGAGCCCCGACCCTGCCACCGACCCGACCGAGGAGGCGCCCGGGGACGAGGTGGCCCAGGACCCCCGCGCGCGCGGGCCGTGGGACGCCACCGAGGTCCGCCTCGACGACCCCGAGACCCCCCGGCTCGACCTCGGCAGCCTGCTGGTCACCCCTCGCGAGGGCCTCGAGGTCCAGGTCCAGGTCGACGAGCCCACCGGGCAGGTGGTCGCGGTCGTCGTCGCGGCCGAGGACGGCGCCGTCGAGCTCCGCGCGTTCGCGGCGCCCCGCAACGGCGACATCTGGGAGGGCGTGCGCCGCGCCGTGGCGGGGGAGGTGGCCCAGATGGGTGGCACCGCCACGGAGGTCGACGGACCCTACGGGACCGAGCTGCAGGTGTTCTTGACCGTCGACCTCGGGGACGGCCAGCTCGCCTCCCAGCCGTCGCGCGTCGTCGGCGTCTCCGGCCCGCGGTGGCTGCTGCGGGCGACCCTGTTCGGCCGGCCGGCCGTCCAGCCCGACCCCGACGGCGACCTCGAGCAGGCGCTGCGCGACGTCGTCGTCGTCCGCGGCACGAACCCGGTGCCGCCGGGAGACGCGCTGCCGCTGACCCTGCCGCCCGACGCCGTCCCCACCGAGGGCGGGCCCGGTCTCGACCAGGACGGCTGATCCGGGGGTCGGGGCGTCGTGGCCCGGCTACGCTGGAGGCATGTCCGAGGTCAAGGGGAAGCTCCGCAGGAGCCTGAGCAAGTGGGCGAACAGCGCCGACATGGAGGCCCGCGAGCTGAAGCAGGACGCCCGGAAGGCGGGCTGCTGTCCCATCGTCGAGGCAGACGACCGCGAGCGGGTGCAGCTGCAGGGCAGCCTGCGCACGGTGACCCTGCGACCGCGCGGCGGGGTGCCCGCCCTCGAGGCCGAGCTGTACGACGGCTCGGGACTCATCACGCTGGTCTGGCTGGGGCGCCGCCGGATCGCCGGCATCGAGCCCGGGCGCGCGGTCAAGGTGGTCGGGCGGGTCGGGATGCAGGACAAGCGGCGCATCATGTTCAACCCGAACTACGAGCTGAAGTAGGACCGGACCCCTTGCCGCACCCCTCACCCCCGCCCGTGGGCGCAGCCACGGTCGAGCACGTCGTCCGCGCCCAGCTGTCGAAGGCGCTGGGCGGCCGGCGCGGCATGCTCGAGGCCGCCGTCCCGACGATCCTGTTCACCGTCGCGTTCCTGGTCGGCAGGGACCTCCGCGTGTCGCTCGCGGTCAGCGTGGCCGCGGCCCTGGTGCTGCTCGCCGTCCGGCTGGTGGCCCGCAGCACCGTGCAGTTCGTCCTCAACAGCCTCGTCGGCATCGGCATCGGCGCGTTCTTCGCGTGGCGCTCGGCGCGCGGGGGCGGCGACGCCGACGCCCAGGCGCTGGCCTACTTCCTGCCCGGCCTGGTCTACAACGCCGGCTACGCGGCGCTCATGGTGCTCAGCACCCTGGTGCGGTGGCCGGTGGTCGGCTTCATGGTCGGCAGCGTGGCCGGCGACCCGACCGAGTGGCACCGCGACCCGCAGGTCGTGCGACTGTGCCGCAACCTCACCTGGATGCTCGCGGCGCCCTGCGTGCTGCGGGTGGTCGTCCAGCTGCCGGTGTACCTCGCCGGCCGGGCCGCCGCGGACGCAGGCCCGATGGTCGCCGCGCTCGGGGTCAGCAAGGTCGTGATGGGCTGGCCGCTCCAGGTGCTGGCGCTGGCCGGCATGGCCTGGCTCCTGGGCCGCGACCGCACCCCGGTGGGCGCCGACGACACGGCCTCCGCCGAGCCCGTGGGCACGCTGCCCGACACGGCCCGACCGGCCTAGCGCTCGTCCTCGGGGGAGAGCACCTCCTGCAGCTCCGCCTCGGACTCCGAGCCGCAGACGAACAGCAGCTCGTCGCCGGACTCGATCGGCTGGTCCTGCGAGGGCGTGTAGACCTGCCCGTCGCGCAGGATCGTGACCAGAGCGGTGTTCTCCGGCCACGGGATCAGCCCGACCGGCCGGCCGACGTGCGGTGAGCCCTCGGGAAGCGTGATCTCCACGAGGTTGGCGTTGCCCTGGCGGAAGGTGAACAGCCGCACGATGTCCCCGACGGTGACCGCCTCCTCCACGAGCGCGGACATGATCCGCGGCGTGGACACGTTCACGTCGACCCCCCACGCCTCGGTGAACAGCCACTCGTTGTTGGGGTGGTTGACCCTGGCCACCGTGCGCGGCACCGCGAACTCGGTCTTGGCCAGCAGGCTGGTGACCAGGTTGACCTTGTCGTCGCCGGTCGCCGCGATCACCACGTCGCAGCTCTCCAGCTTGGCCTCCTCGAGCGAGGACAGCTCGCAGGCGTCCGCCAGCAGCCACTCGGCGTCCGGGACCCGCTCGGGCTTGAGGGCGGCGGGGTCCCGGTCGATGAGCAGGACCCGGTGACCGTTGCCGATCAGCTCCCGGGCCACGGAGCGCCCGACCGCCCCGGCCCCCGCGATGGCCACCCGCATCAGTCGCTCTCCGGTCCGTGGTTGAACACCTCGTAGACCCGGTCCGCGTTCTCCTCGCGCATCACCAGGTGCAGCAGGTCGCCCTCCTGGATCACGGTGTCGCGGGCCGGCAGCATGCCCGTCCCGAGCCGGTCGATCCACGCGATCCGGCTGCTCGACTCGTCCTGGAACTTCACCGTCCGCTGCCCGACCCAGGCCTCGCTGACCGGCACGTGGTCGACACGGATGGTCCCCGAGGGGTCGCGGAAGTCCGGCTCGGCGCCCGCCGGCAGCAGCCGCCGCAGCACCTGGTCGGCCGTCCACCTCACGGTGGCGACGGTCGTGATGCCCAGGCGCTGGTAGACCTCCGCCCGGCCGGGGTCGTAGATGCGGGCGACGACCTGCTGGATGCCGAAGGTCTCCCGGGCCACCCGGGCCGCGATGATGTTGGAGTTGTCGCCGCTGGAGACGGCCGCGAACGCGTCGGCACGCTCGACCCCGGCCCGCTCCAGCACGCCCTGGTCGAAGCCGATGCCGGTGACCTTCGTCCCGCTGAAGGAGGGACCGAGCCTGCGGAAGGCGTCGGGGTTGCTGTCGATCACGGACACGTCGTGGTTGCGGTCCTCCAGGGACCGCGCCAGCGCGGAGCCGACCCGGCCGCAGCCCATGATGACGACATGCACGGGGGAGACGCTACTACGCGGCCCGGCCCGCTGAGACCGCTTGCGCCGGGCCGCCGCGCCGCGTCGACGAGATGCGCCTGCCCGTCGGGGTCTAGCCTTGCCGACCGTGGGTGTAGCCGACGTCTCCAAACGCATACTGCTGGGCCGCAAGCTGCGCAGCACGCAGCTCGGCGAGACGCTGCTCCCCAAGCGGATCGCCCTGCCGGTCTTCGCCAGCGACGCCCTCTCCTCGGTGGCCTACGCCCCCGACGAGGTGTTCATCATGCTGTCGGTCGCCGGGGTCACGGCCTACACCTTCTCCTGGAAGATCGCGATCGTCGTCGCGATCATGATGCTCACCGTCGTCGCGTCGTACCGGCAGAACGTGCACGCCTACCCCAGCGGCGGCGGCGACTACGAGGTGGCGACGGTCAACCTGGGCTCCAAGGCGGGTGTCACCGTGGCCAGCGCGCTGCTGGTGGACTACGTGCTGACGGTCGCGGTGTCCATTTCCTCGGGCGTCCAGAACGCCGCGTCCGCGATCGGCTTCGTGTCCGGCCACGAGGCGCTGTGGGCCTCGGTGCTCGTGCTGGTGCTCGCCGCGCTCAACCTCAGGGGGGTCCGCGAGTCGGGGACCTTCTTCGCCATCCCCACCTACGGCTTCATGCTCGCGGTGCTGGGGATGGCCGCGTACGGCGGGGTCCGGTCGCTGACCGGGGGCCTGCCCGACGCCGAGAGCGCGCCGTACCACATCGTCAAGGCTCCCGGCTACGAGGGCTCGATCACCACGATCGCGCTGGTCTGGCTGCTGGCCCGGGCGTTCTCGTCGGGCTGTGCCGCCCTGACCGGTGTCGAGGCGATCTCCAACGGCGTGCCGGCGTTCCGCAAGCCGAAGAGCCGCAACGCGGCCACCACGCTGCTGCTGCTCGGCACCATCGCGGTCACGATGCTGCTGAGCATCATCACCCTCGCCAACGCGATGCACCTGAAGTACGTCGACCCCGCGGACATGAGCCGGCTCGAGCGGCCCGACGGCTCGCCGGTGCCGGCCGGGTACGACCAGCACACGGTGAT
>JAICKK010000148.1 GCA_025927955.1 Nocardioidaceae bacterium | reverse complement strand
TCGTTGACGTCGAAGACGACGACGGACGGCACGGTCTCTTCGATGTCAGCCATGGGGACAGCCTGCCACGACCCCTCCCCCGTCCCGTTCGTCGACGGCACCGGCCGTCTCGCCGGTCGAGGTGCCGAGGCGCTGGGCGAGCGTCGAAACCACGGCTCACGTCCGCGAACGTGCAGCGGTTGCGAGGCGCTCCACCCAGGGGCGCCGGGTCGGCGCCACGCTGGTTGAGGTGCCGAGGCGCTAGCCGAGGCCTCGAAACCACGGTCAGGTTCGCGTCCAAGGTCACCATGGTTTCGAGGCCCTCGCCCAGGGGCTCGGGCACCTCAACCAGCGGCGGGGCTCGGCCACCTCAACCAGCGGCGGGGGTCGGGGTTCTCAACCAACGGGCGCGGGCACCTCCAGCAACGGGCGGGCGGGCAGCGCGAGCAGCACATCCGACCGGTCAGCCGCCGGAGTGCATCTCCTCAGGAACGACGCAGCCGGTGCCGTCGGTGTCGGCGAGCCACCCCTCGGGCAGCACGACCCGCCGGGGGCTGCCCTGCCGGCCGCGGGGCGTGCCGAGCACCGCCACCGGGAACGGCTCCTCACCGTCGAGCCGGGAGAGCAGCTCGTCGAGCTCGTCGAGCGAGGTCACGAGCGCCAGGCTGCGGCGCAGGTCGCCGCCGACGGAGAAGCCGCGCAGGTACCACGCCACGTGCTTGCGCAGCTCCTTGCAGCCGCGCTCCTCCCCCATGAGGGCGCAGAGCAGCTCGGCGTGGCGGCGCATCATCGCGCGCACCTCACCGAGGGCGGGCAGGGCCCTTCGAGACGGTCGCTCCGCTCCCTCCTCAGGAACCATGGCCACCCGCCGGCCGGCGAAGGCGGCCGCGAGGTCGCGGAACAGCCACGGCCGACCCAGGCAGCCGCGGCCGACGACCACGCCCGCGGCGCCGGTCTGCTCGACCATCCGCAGCGCGTCGTCGGCCTCCCAGATGTCGCCGTTGCCGAGCACGGGGATGGCCACGTGCGTGGCGAGCTCGCCGATCGCGTCCCAGTCCGCGACGCCGGAGTACGCCTGGTCCACGGTCCGCCCATGCAGCGTGATGGCGGCGCACCCGGCCTCCTGCGCGATCCGGCCGGCGTCGAGGAACGTCAGGTGCTGGTCGTCGATGCCCTTGCGGGTCTTGATCGTCACCGGCACGTCGTACGGCGTGGCCGCCCGGACCGCGTGCTCGAGGATCTCGCCGAGCAGCCGTCGCTTCCACGGCAGCGCGCCTCCGCCGCCCTTGCGCGTCACCTTCGGGACGGGACAGCCGAAGTTGAGGTCGACGTGCGCCACGCCGTACTCGGCGCACAGGATCTCGGTGGCCTTGCCGACGTAGACGGGGTCGGTGCCGTAGAGCTGCACCGAGCGCACGTCCTCGGTGTCGTCGAAGCGCAGCATCCGCAGCGTGGTCTCGTCGCGCTCCACCACTCCGCGCGACGTGGTCATCTCGCACACGTAGAGGCCTGCGCCCTGCTCGCGGCACAGGCGCCGGAAGGCCGCGTTGGTGATGCCGGCCATCGGCGCGAGCACCACCGGGGTGTCGACGCGCAGCGGCCCGAGTCGCAGATCGGTGGGCACGGTCATGGCGCCCATTGTCCCGTACGTCGGGCGGCGCCGGTCAGCGGATCGGCGTCTTCTTGACCCGGCCGGGGTGATGGCTCTTGTGCGGCGTCGGCGTCGGCGTCGCGGTGGCCCTGGCGATCGGGCCGGTCCACACGATCGGGTTGTAGGCCTGGCTGGGCCGGTAGCTCACCGACACCAGGCGCCCCCTGTTGGGAGCCAGGAACACCAGGCAGGTGCTCATCGAGGCGCCGGGGCCGAACGTCGCGGGCAGCTGCTTGGTCGGGCACGGCGGGAACGTCGTGGTGAAGTTGACCGGCGGCAGCAGGACGTTCTGGGCGCTGACACCCCACAGCGGCACCCCCACGCCCCCGACGTCCCCCTGGCCGACGTTGCGCACGGCCACCCGGGCGTAGTAGTAGGACGCCTGCTTCTTGTAGGCGTCGTCGAGGATGAAGTCCTTGAAGTCGCTGATCCGCCCGTGTCGCACACCGGCGACGGTCAGCCGTAGCACCGTGCCGCGGTTCCCCGTCGTCTCGAAGACCACGTTGGCGGAGCCGCCGTACCTCAACCGGCTGCCCTGGTCGGTCAGCGTGACCCCGGAGGGCACCTGGACCGTCGACGACGGCGTCGCCGAGGACAGGCTCGACGAGGACGGGCTCGACGAGCTCGACGGGGTGCTCGAGGACGTCGCGGACGCCGACGGGGAGCTCGCGGACGAGGAGCCGGCACCCCCCGACGAGCCACCCGCGGCGCCCGAGCTGCACCCGGCCAGCGTGAGCGCCGCGGCGGTGCTCACGGCCAGCAGGGCCAGGACCGGGCGGAAGCGGTTCGAACGTGGACGCACGTGTCAGCAGCCCAGCAGGCGCTCGGCGAAGTAGGACCGGACCCGGTCGAGGGCGACCCGGTCCTGCTTCATGCTGTCCCGCTCGCGGATCGTCACTGCGTTGTCCTCGAGCGTGTCGAAGTCCACGGTCACGCAGTACGGCGTGCCGATCTCGTCCTGCCGGCGGTAGCGGCGGCCGATCGCCCCCGCGTCGTCGAACTCGACGTTCCACCCGGCTCCGCGCAGCTCCGCCGAGAGGTCGCGGGCCTTCGGTGACAGGTCGGCGTTGCGTGAGAGCGGCAGCACCGCGACCTTCACCGGGGCCAGCCGCGGGTCCAGGCGCAGCACCGTGCGCTTGTCGACGCCGCCCTTGGTGTTCGGCGCCTCGTCCTCGGTGTAGGCGTCGATCAGGAACGCCATCAGCGCGCGGGTCAGGCCCGCCGCCGGCTCGATGACGTAGGGCACGTAGCGCTCGCCCGTGCCCTGGTCGAAGTAGGACAGGTCCTGCCCGGAGAACTCGCTGTGCTGCTTGAGGTCGAAGTCGGTTCGGTTCGCGATGCCCTCGAGCTCCTCGAAGTCACGGCCGCTGAAGCCGAAGCGGTACTCGATGTCGACGGTCCGCTTGGCGTAGTGCGACAGCTTCTCCTTCGGGTGCTCGAAGTGCCGCAGGTGGTCCGGGTCGATGCCCAGGTCGACGTACCACTCGGTGCGCAGGTCGATCCAGCGCTGGTGCCACTCCTCGTCCTCGCCGGGCTTGACGAAGAACTCCATCTCCATCTGCTCGAACTCGCGGGTGCGGAAGATGAAGTTGCCGGGGGTGATCTCGTTGCGGAAGCTCTTGCCCGTCTGGGCGATCCCGAACGGCGGCTTGCGGCGCGAGGCGTTCATGACGTTGGCGAAGTTGAGGAAGATGCCCTGCGCGGTCTCGGGGCGCAGGTAGTGCAGACCCGACTCGTCCTCGATGACGCCGAGGTAGGTCTTGAGCATCATGTTGAACTGGCGCGGCTCGGTCCAGGCGCCCTTGGTGCCGCAGTTGGGGCAGGCGATCAGGGCGAGGTCCACATCGTCGGCGGAGACGGGGTCGCCCTTCTTCTCCGCCTTGGCGGCGTAGGCCTCCTGCATGTGGTCGGCGCGGAAGCGCTTGTGGCAGGACTGGCACTCGGTCAGCGGGTCGCTGAACGTCGAGACGTGCCCCGAGGCCTCCCAGGTGCGCCTGGGCAGGATCACCGACGAGTCGAGGCCGACGACGTCGTCGCGGGCGATGACCATCGAGCGCCACCACTGCCGCTTGATGTTCTCCTTCAGCTCCACGCCCAGCGGGCCGTAGTCCCAGGCCGAGCGCGTGCCGCCGTAGATCTCCCCGCTCGGGAACACGAACCCCCGCCGCTTGCACAAGGAGACGATGCTGTCCAGGACGGAGGCGGGCTTGTGTGCCACGGGGGACCTTCTTCGCTGTGCGCCGGCTGGCTGCCGGCGGCTGGTGGACGACAGAAGGGCCAGACTACCGGCGGCGCTCAGCCCAGCTCCCGGGCCCCGGCCCGGTTGAGGGTGCCGCCGGGCTCGACGTCCTCGTACGCCGACGGCTCGTCGACCGCCCGGGCGAGCAGCCCGACCGCGCCGACCTTCACGTCGTACGACGAGAGGGCCCGGCGGTAGCTGCCGACGCCGTCCCAGGTCGTGACCAGGACCCACAGCGCCGGGTCGTCGAGGTTGCGGCCGACCCGCCCGTCGACGTACCCGGGACGGGTCGCGAGCACGTCGAGCGCCGCCTGCACGTCGGCGCGGAAGCGCGCCTCGTCGGCCGGCCCCGGGTCCTCGAGCCGGAACCGGCTCACCACCATCACGCCCGCGACCCTACGTCGCCGAGGCGTCCCGTTCCGCGTCCGGATCGACGCCGAGGCGTCCCGTTCCGCGCTGAGACACCACGGAACAAGACGCCTCGAGGCCCCTCGGCCCACGGAACGGGACGCCTCGGCGGAGATGCCAGTTGACAACGGTTCTCACTCTTGCTGAGAATGATTGTCATGTCTTGTCGAGGGCTCGTCGCACTGGCCGCACTGGCCGTGCTCGCGCCGCTGCTCGGCGGCTGCGGCGTCGAGCGCGCCGACGCGTCCGGGACCACGGTGGTCACGTCGTTCTACCCGCTGGCCTACGTCGCCAGGCGGATCGCCGGCAACCACGCCCACGTCGTGAACCTCACCCATCCGGGGCAGGAGCCGCACGACATCGAGCTCACCGTCCGCCAGACGGCCGAGGTGGTCGACGCCGACGTGGTGCTCTACGAGAAGGGCTTCCAGGCCGCCGTCGACCAGGCGGTCCAGGAGGACGGTCCGCGACACGTCGTGGACGCGGCCCGATCCGCGCACCTCTCCGGCGAGGACCCGCACTTCTGGCTCGACCCGACGCGGCTGGCCACCGTCGCGACCGCGTTCGAGCGGCAACTCGCCGAGGTCGACCCGGCGCACGCCGCGGACTACGCACGCCGCCTGGACGGCCTGCGGCGGGACCTGAGCCGCCTCGACCGGGCCTACCGCAGCGGGCTGGCGACGTGCCGGGTCCGCACGATCGTGGTCAGCCATGACGCGTTCGCCTACCTCGGCCGGCGCTACCACCTCCGTGTCGTCGGCATCAACGGCCTGTCGCCCGACGCCGAGCCGTCCCCGTTCCACGTCCGCGAGATCCAGGGCCTGATCCGTCGCGAGGGCATCACCACGGTGTTCTCCGAGCAGCTGGCCAGCCGCGCCTTCGCGCGCAGCATCGCCGGCGACCTCGGCATCTCGTCCGCGGTGCTCGACCCGATCGAGGGCCTCAGCGAGCAGACCGCGAACCAGGACTACCTGTCCCTCATGCGGCGCAACCTCGTGACCCTGCGGAAGGCGAACCAGTGCTCGTGAACAGCCCACACGCGGACGCCGACCTCCCGGTCGCGGAGATCAGGGACGGGGCCGTCGAGCTCGGCGGCCGACCGATCCTGCGCGGCATCGACGTCTCCGTCCGCCGCGGAGAGGTCCTCGCCGTCCTGGGCGCCAACGGCTCCGGCAAGTCGACGCTGGTCCGCACGATGATGGGCCTGGTACCCACCGTGCGCGGCCAGGTGCGGCTCTTCGACGTACCGCGCCAGGACTTCCACGACTGGCACCGGATCGGGTTCGTCCCGCAGCGCGTGACCGCCGCCTCGGGCGTTCCCGCGTCGGTGCGGGAGGTCGTCGCCTCCGGCCGGCTCTCGCGCCGGCGGCCGTTCCTGCCCCCGCGTCGCGCGGACCGGGACGCGGTCGAGGACGCGATCGCCGCGGTGGGCCTGACCGGCAAGGCCCGCGACGGCGTCGCCACGCTGTCGGGAGGTCAGCAGCAGCGGGTCCTCATCGCCCGGGCCCTGGCGAGCGTGCCCGACCTGCTCGTGCTCGACGAGCCGACCGCGGGCGTCGACGTGTCCAGCCAACAGGCGCTCGCCGACACCCTGCGGACCCTGGTCCTGCGTGGCGTCACGATTGTGCTCGTCGCCCACGAGCTCGGTCCGCTCGGCGGCCTCGTCGACCGGACGCTGGTCATGCGCGACGGCAGGGTGGCGTACGACGGGCCGCCGATCGACGTGTTCACCGACGCCGACCCGTTCCACGTCCACCACGGGGAACCCGGCCGGACCGCGGACGCCCACACCCCCGCGGTCGCCTCGCCGCTGGACCTCACCCACGGACGGGAGGAGCAGCCATGAGCCTGCTGACCTACGAGTTCATGGTGCGGGCGCTGCTCGGCGCGCTGTTCACGGGTCTGGCGGCCCCCGCCGTGGGGACCTACCTGGTCCAGCGACGGCTCGCGCTGATGGGCGACGGCATCGGGCACATCGCGGTCACCGGCGTCGCCCTCGGCCTGCTCACCAGCACCTCCCCCACACTCACCGCCGTCGTCGTCGCGGTGCTCGGCGCCGTGCTCATCGAGGTGATCCGCGAGAGCGGGCGCACCAGCGGCGACGTCGCGCTCGCGCTGCTGTTCTACGGCGGCATCGCCGGTGGCGTGCTGATCACCGGGCTCGCGGGCCAGAGTGCCGCGATGCTCAACACCTACCTGTTCGGGTCGATCACCACGATCTCCACCGCCGACGTGTGGGTGACCGCGGTCCTCGCCGCCGTCGTGGTGGTCGTCGCCGTCGGGCTGTCTCCCCAGCTGTTCGCGGTCGCCCAGGACCAGGAGTTCGCCCAGGTGGCCGGGCTGCACGTGCGGACCTACAACCTGCTGGTCTCGGTGATGGCGGCGGTGACCGTGACCGTGGCCATGCGCACGGTCGGTCTGCTGCTGGTGAGCGCGCTGATGGTGGTGCCGGTCGCCACCTCCCAGCAGCTCACGAGGGCGTTCCGGATGACCCTCGGAGCCGCCATGCTGCTCGGCATGCTGGCCGCGCTGGGCGGGGTGGTCCTCTCGGCCTACGTCAACGCCGCTCCCGGCGCGGCCATCGTGCTGCTCGCCCTCGCGTTCTTCGCGGCCGCCTACCCCGTCGGCGTGTGGCTGCGCCGCCGGCAGCGGCTGGCGCGGCCCTTCCCAGGACCCGACGACGTCCCGGTCCCCGCCGGGTTCGGCGAGCAGCACAGCGTGGTTCCCGAGGAGCACGGTCACGAGCACGGGGAGCAGTGCGGCCATCCCGCCGTACCGCACGGGGACCACGTCGACTACGTGCACGAGGGGCACCGCCACGCCGCCCACGGGGGTCACTATGACGAGCACTGAGCCCACCGGACCGACGCTGCCCCAGGGCACCCGGCCGACCCGCCAGCGCCGCGCGGTCGCCGCCGCCCTGCAGGGCTTCGAGGACTTCCGCAGCGCCCAGCACATCCACGACCTGCTGCGCCGCTCCGGGGAGAACGTCGGCCTGTCCACGGTCTACCGGACGCTCCAGGCGCTGGCCGACGGCGGCGAGGTGGACGTGCTGCGGACCGAGGAGGGCGAAGCGCTCTACCGGCGCTGCTCGGCCACCCACCACCACCACCTCGTCTGCCGGTCCTGCGGGCGCACCGTCGAGGTCGAGGGGCCCACGGTCGAGCGGTGGGCCGACGCGGTCGCCGACCGGCACGGCTTCAGCGACGTGAGCCACAGCCTGGAGATCTTCGGCACCTGCCCGGACTGCTGAGGGCGGCGCGACCTCAGCCGGGGCTGACGGCGTCCCGGTAGGTCGTCGCGGCGCCGATCAGCGCCAGGTGGGACAGGGTCTGCGGCAGGTTGCCGAGCAGCTCGCGACTGTCGGGGTCGATCTCCTCGCTGAGGAGCCCGACGTCGTTGGCCTGCTCCACAGCGGCGTCCATCAGCTCCCGTGCCTCCTCCAGCCTGCCGGCGTGGGTGAGCGCCTCCACGAGCCAGAAGCTGCAGGCGAGGAACGCGCCCTCCTGCCCCTGCATGCCGGTGTAGCGGTAGAGCAGCGGGCCGCCGGCGGACAGCTCGCGGCGGATCGCGTCGATGGTGGTGTGCAGTCGCGGGTCGTCACCGGCGCTGAACCCGGTCCGGGCCACCAGGAGGGTCGCGCAGTCGAGGTCGTCGGTGCCGGCGTAGAAGGTGTAGGACTCCTTGGTCGGGGACCAGCAGGCCTCGTCGATGTAGGCGCGGATCTGCTCCGCGGTGGCGCGCCACCGGTCGGCCCCCTCGGGCGGGACCTGCCCGGCCTCGGCCAGCCGGAGCGCGCGGTCCAGCGCGGCCCAGCAGCCGACCTTCGAGCTGGTGTAGGGCCTCTGCTGGCCGAGCTCCCACAACCCCGCGTCCAGCTCGCCCCACTGCGCGCACACCTGCTGGGCGATCTGCGCCACCAGCCGCCCCGTGGCGCCGTCGAGGACGTTGCCGTGCCCGACGTACCGGGACACGGCCTCGAGCAGGTCTCCGTAGCTGCCCAGCTGCCGTTGCGACGCGGCGCTGTTGCCGACCTGCACCGGCCCCGAGCCACGGTAGCCGCGCCACAGCGGCACCGGGTCGATCTCCGCGGTCGCCTCGCCGCCGGCCATCGTGTAGAACACCCGCACGTCCGGGGCGGTGCGCGTGACGGCGTGCAGGAGGTACGACAGAGCAGCGTGGACCTCGCCGCGCAGCTCGAGGCTGGTCAGGGCGTTCAGCGCGAACCCCGTGTCCCGCACCCACGAGAACCGGTAGTCGAAGTTGCGGGAGCCACCTACCTTCTCCGGCAGGGACGTCGTGCCTGCGGCCTGCAACCCGCCGGTGGTCCCCGAGGTCAGCTGCTTGATCACGAACGCGCTGCGAACGACGGCGTCCCGCCAGGGGCCGTCGAAGCGGACCAGCCGGCCCCAACGCGCCCAGTGGGCGACGGTCTCCTCCACCCGGCGGGTGACCGCCTCCGCGGTCGGCACCGGGCTCGGCTCCCCGTCGGTCGCGACCACCGTCAGCAGCCCGGCCTCGGCCGGCCGGGCGGTGAACTTCCCGCAGAACCCGCCGCCGACCAGCTCGGCGTCGCCGACCCCGTCCAGTACCAGCACCAGCTGCTGACCGCCAGCGCTGATCATCGGCACGCCGTCGAAGAAGCGGGCCCACGACGCCGCCGTGGAGAACCGGTCGCCCGGAGCCACCTCCCAGGCCATGGCGACTTCGCCGTCGAGACCTTCGACCCGGCGGGCCAGCTCCGTCCACGGCAGCAAGCTGCCGTCGCCCAGGGTGAGGGCGTCGGTCACCCGCACCGACCCCGTCGCTGTGCTAAACACCGTCGCCAGCACCGTGCCGCCCTCGACGTAGGAACGGGTCACCGTGAACGGTCCCACCGGCCGCAGCGTCAGCCGCCCGCCGCGTCGCGGGTCGAGGAGCGCGCCGAACGTCGGGGCCGAGTCCATGGTCGGGAGCGCCCACCAGTCCACCGCCCCGTCCGCACCGACGAGCGCGCAGCTGCGCCCGTCGCCGAGGAGGGCGTAGTCGCGCAGGGGCAGGTAGCCGTCGTCGCGAGTCGGCGCCGTCGTGACCGTGCGTGCCGGTTCGTTCACCTGGTCTCCCGTGGTCGCTCGGCGCCCTCCGCCCGCGGGTCGCCGGGGTCATGGCGCGGCACGGCCATACCCATCCGGCCGCGAAGCGATGCCCCCTCTCCGTACGCTCGCGAGCGCCGTGTCACCCCCCCCCCGGACCGTCAGGCGGCGCCTGCGACCAGACCTCGTCGCCGTCGACCGACACGGTGCGTACGTCGGCGGGGAGTGCCGACTGCG
>JAICKK010000062.1 GCA_025927955.1 Nocardioidaceae bacterium | reverse complement strand
GTGGTCGACTTCAAGAACACCGTGATCATCATGACCACGAACCTCGGCACCCGCGACATCTCCAAGGGCGTCAACCTCGGCTTCAACCAGTCCGGGGACGTCGAGGGGTCCTACGTGCGGATGAAGGCGAAGGTCTCCGAGGAGCTCAAGCAGCACTTCCGGCCCGAGTTCCTCAACCGCGTCGACGAGATCGTGGTCTTCCCGCCGCTGTCGAAGGCGCAGATCGTCTCGATGGTCGACAACATGGTCGCCGGCGTCGAGAAGCGGCTGCGCGACCGCGACATGTCGATCGAGCTGACCCAGGCCGCCAAGGACCTGCTGGCCACCCGCGGCTTCGACCCCGTCCTCGGCGCTCGCCCGCTCCGTCGTACGGTGCAGCGCGAGATCGAGGACTCGCTCGCCGAGAAGATGCTGTACGGCGAGGTGCGACCGGGCCAGATCATCCTGGTCGACGTCGAGGGCGAGGGCGTGGACGCGGTGTTCACGTTCAAGGGCGAGCCGAAGACCGAGCTGCCCGACCTCCCGCCGATCGAGGCGCCCGCGGCGACCGGCGACGTCGACTGAGCTCCGTCCGGGGCCGCCGATTCCCTGGGCCCCCGGTGAAACTGGCACACCCCCTGTGTTGCAACGCAGGGGGTGTGCCAGTTAAGGCAGGGGTGTCCGGGTCTCGGTCCGGTCAGTGAGATGGGCGGTGCGAGGGTCAGTGCGCGCCGTGCAGGTTCAGGATCAGCACGCCCGCCACGATCATCACCAGGGCCACGGCCTTGAGCACGTCGAGTGGCTCGCCGAGCAGCAGGACGCCGACCATGACGATGCCCGCCGTCCCCAGGCCGGACCAGACCGCGTAGGTCACCGAGACCGGGATGTGCCTGATGACCAGGGCGAGCAGCCAGATCGAGATCGCGTAGCCGACCAGCACGAAGGCGGTCCACAGCGGCTCCCGGAACCCGTGCGTGCGCGGCAGTGCGGCCGTCGACGCGACCTCCACGGTGATCGCGCACACCAGCAGTGCCCAGGCTCCGAGCATCGCGGACCCCTTCCTGTGTAGCAGTTGCTACAACTGTAGCACTCGCTACAATGGCGGTCGACCCGTCGGCGGCCGGCTCGCCGGTCCCGAGGGTCTCAGCGCACACGGACCGGGAGGGCAGGCCAGCGGTGGGGTGGTGACGACGCGACGGGAGGAGCTCGCGCGGGCCGCCACCGACTACGTCCTCGAGCACGGGCTGGTCGGCCTGAGCCTGCGACCGCTCGCCGCCCGGCTCGGCACCAGCGACCGGATGCTGCTCTACCACTTCGCCAGCAAGGACGACCTCGTCGCGGCCGTGCTGCGCGTCGCCAACGACCGGTCCGTGGCGGAGGTGCGGGCGCTGCCCGCGGCGCCGGGCGTGCGCGCCGCCGTGCTCGCCCTGTGGGCGGCGGTCACGTCACCGCGGCTGTCCGCCTGCCAGCGGATGTACGTCGAGGCGGCCGCCCTGGGACTGTTCGGCCGGGAGCCCTATGCCAGCGTGGTGCGGGAGGCGAACCGCGACTGGGTGGCCGCTGTCGCCGAGCTCCTGGTCGCCTCCGGCACGACGCGCGAGCGGGCCCCGAGGGCGGTGGCGCTGCTGGACGCCGCGATGACGGGGTTCCAGCTGGACCTCCCGCTCGACGCCGGGGACCCCCTGCTGGAGCAGGCGGTGCTCGACCTCGCGGACGCGGTCGCGGCCATCGCCGGCGCTCAGGGCAGCGCGTAGACGTCCGCGCCGACCCGCACCGCGAGACCGTCGGCGACCAGCCAGGCCAGGCAGCGCTCCCGCTGGTCGGCCGCCGCCCAGGCGGCGTCCAGCGCGGTGCGGTGCACCGGGCCCTCGCTGTCGCGCAGCAGCGCGAGCAGCCGCCCCCGGCACTGCCGGTCCGTGCCGGCGTAGCGCTGCACCCGGCGCGGCGGTCCGGCATCGGCGGGGCAGCCCGCCAGGCGCCACGCGCACAGGTCCGCGACCGGGCACTCGCCGCACCGCGGGCTCGTCGCCCGGCAGACCAGGGCCCCGAGCTCCATCGCGGCCACCGCCCACGCCGCGGCGGTGGGACCGTCCTCCGGCAGCAGCGCGGCGGCGAGCTCCCGCTCGGCACGGGTCACCGACCGCCCGGGCAGCTCCGCGCCCGTCACGGCGCGGGCCAGCACCCGGCGCACGTTGGTGTCGAGCACGGCGTGGCGGCCCCCGAACGCGAACGACGCGACCGCCGCCGCGGTGTAGTCACCCACCCCGGGCAGCCCCAGCAGCGCCTCGTAGCAGCCCGGCACGTGCCCGTCGTACCTCTCGACGATCGCGACCGCGGCCGCGTGCAGCCGCAGCGCCCGCCGCGGGTAGCCCAGCCGGCCCCAGGCGCGCACCGCCTCGCCGGCCGGCGCCGCGGCCAGGTCGCCCGGGGTCGGCCAGCGCTCCAGCCACCGCTCGTAGACCGGGAGGACGCGCGAGACGGGGGTCTGCTGGAGCATCAGCTCGCTCACCAGCACGGCCCACGGCGAGGCCGTCGCCGCCCGCCACGGCAGGTCGCGCGCGTGCGCGTCGTACCAGGCCAGGATGCGGGCGCGCAGCCGGTCGCCGGGGTCGGGCACAGTGGCCCACCGTAGGCGACCGCATGCCCGCACGCCGATCCGGGGCAGCCCGGTGTGCCCTCCCGGATCCGGCCCCGACCCGCGGTTACCGTGTCGCCATGAGCACCGTCACCCGCCCCCGGGGACCCCTGCCGCGCCGGGTGTACTGGACGCGCCGGGTGCTCGTGCTCGTCGTCGCGTTGGCTCTCGTGTACGGCGTGGCGCGGCTGCTCGGCGGCGGCGGCGGCGGCCAGCAGCCCACCGCCCGGGCGGTGGGCGCCGAGGCCTCCACGACGCCGCCGACCGCCACGTCGGCGGTGTCGCCCACTCTCACACCGAGCGCCACCGACAGCGCCACCGCAGGCGCCACCGCAGGCAGCGCCGCGGGTGCCCTGCCGGGCGCGCCGGCGACGACGGCCCTGGCGCAGCCCACCGGCGCCTGCTCGAGCGGCGACCTGGTCGCCACGCCATCAGTGCGCGGGACCGCGCACGGCGGCCACCCGGTGGTGTTCACCATCGCGCTGACCACGCGGACCTCGCCGGCGTGCACCTGGACGGTCTCCCCGCAGACACTGGTGGTCAAGGTGACCTCCGGCCCGGACGACGTCTGGTCGACCCAGCAGTGCCCCGGTGCGATCGGCAAGCAGGCCGTGGTGCTGCGCAACAACGCTCCGGCCGACGTCACCGTCGCCTGGAACGGGCGACGCTCCGACGAAGGCTGCACCGACGTCCCGCCCTGGGCGCAGCCGGGCGACTACCACGTGGCCGCTGCGGCCTTCGGGTCCGACCCGGTCGACGTGCAGTTCCCGCTGCTGGGCGCGGTCACCCGCACCGTGACCATGACGCCGACGCCCACGCCCACGCCCACGCCGACCGCCTCGTCGAAGGCCACGGCATCCTCGCGGGCCGGCGCCACCACGGGCGCCACCGCGACGGCCTCCGCGACGGCGACCGGGCGCTGAGGCCACCCGGGCCGCTGAGGCCGTCCGGGGCGACCCTCAGACGTAGCGCTCGAGGATGCTGGACTCCGCCAGCCGGGACAGGCCCTCCCGCACGCTGCGGGCCCGCAGCTCACCGACGCCCTCGACCGCCTGGAGGTCGTCGATGCTGGCCGAGAGCAGCTTCTGGAGGCTGCCGAAGTGGTCGACGAGGCGGTCCACCACCGCCCCGGGCAGGCGCGGCACCTTCGCCATCAGCCGGTAGCCTCGAGGCGTCACCGCCGCGTCGAGGTGCTCCCCGCTGCCCAGGCCCAGCGTCTGCGCCACCGCTCCGACGTCCACCAGGTCGGCCGCGGTGAGCGCCTCGAGGTCGCCCAGCACCTCGACCGGGGTCCGCTTGCGGCGGTTGCCCGGAAGGTAGTCGCGGACCACGAGCTCGCGCTCCGCGTCGACGCCCGTGACGAGCTCGTCGAGCTGGAGCGACAGCAGCCGGCCGTCGCTGCCGAGCTCGACGACGTAGTCCTCGATCTCGCGCGCGATCCGGGTCACCATCTCCAGCCGCTGGGCCACCACCGCGACGTCCCTGGCCGTGACCAGGTCCTCGATCTCCAGCGCCGAGAGCGTGCTGGAGACCTCGTCGAGACGGAGCTTGTACCGCTCGAGGGTGGCCAGCGCCTGGTTGGCGCGGGACAGGATCTGGCCGGAGTCCTCCAGGACGTAGCGGATGCCGCCCACGTAGACCGCGATCGTCGACATCGACTGCGAGACGGAGATCACCGGGAAGCCCGTCTGCCGGGCGACCCGGTCGGCGGTGCGGTGCCGGGTGCCGGTCTCGCCGGAGAAGATCGACGGGTCCGGCATGAGGTGGACCGCGGCGTGCAGGATGCGGGTCGCGTCCTTGTCCAGCACGATGGCGCCATCCATCTTCGCCAGCTCGCGCAGACCCGTGGCGGTGAACGGCATGTCGAGGAAGAACCCGCCCGTGGAGATCGAGTCGACCGTCTTGTCGCTGCCGAGGACCACCAGGCCACCGGTGCGACCCCGCAGGATCCGTTCGAGACCGTCGCGCAGCGGGGTGCCCGGCGCGATGTTGACGAGCGTTGCGCGCAGGCGCAGCACGTCGTCGGTGCGGTCGTTGGCTGCCACGTCACTCCCGGTCGTGTCGGGTCTGCTGCGCCACGGCCGAGCGCCGAGGCGCTCGCCAGTCTATGGGAGCAGCGCCGCATGGTCAGACGACGCCAAGCGCCGGACGCCCCGGAGCGGTGCGGTGCACCGTGAACAGCGGCCGGCTGTCCTTGACGGCCAGGTCCAGCACCCGCAGAGCCGCGTCGATGTCGGGCACGCCGACCACCCGCATGCCCTCGACCGACCGCACCCGTCCGGCCTCGTGGTGCGACTCCGCCGGCACGATCGCCGCGCGGAAGCCGAGCCGCGCCGCCTCCGCGAGCCGCTGGGACATGTCACGGACCCGGCGCAGCTCCCCGGCGAGTCCGAGCTCGCCGACCGCCACCAGGTCCGTGGGGATGTCCCGCCCCTTCCAGGCGGACGCGACCGCGATGGCGCCGGCCAGGTCGGCCGCGGGCTCGGTGATCCGCACGCCGCCGACCGTGGAGGCGAACACGTCGTGCGAGTGCAGCCGGATCCCCGACCGCTGCGACAGCACGGCGACCAGCATCGCGATGCGCGCGGAGTCCAGCCCCGACGTCGTACGACGGGGGCGCTCGGCCGCCGAGGGGGTGACCAGGGCCTGCACCTCCGCGAGGATCGGGCGGCGACCCTCCAGCACCACGCTCACGCAGGTGCCCGGCACCGGCTCGTGGTGCCGGGCGACGAACAGCCCCGTCGGGTCGGTGACGGCGACGATGCCCTCCCCCGACAGGTCGAAGCAGCCCACCTCGTCGACCGGGCCGAAGCGGTTCTTCACCGCCCGCACCATCCTCAGCCGTGATCCGCGCTCACCCTCGAAGTGCAGCACGACGTCCACGAGGTGCTCGAGCACCCGCGGCCCGGCGACGGTGCCGTCCTTGGTGACGTGTCCGACCATCATCGTGGCGATGTTGCGGGTCTTCGCGACCCGCACCAGCGCGGCCGCGACCTCCTTGACCTGGGTGACCCCGCCCGGGACGCCGTCGACGTCGGCGGCCCCGATGGTCTGCACCGAGTCGACTACCAGCAGCTCGGGGCGGACCTCGTTGACGTGCCCGAGCAGCGCCCCGAGATCGGTCTCGGCGGCGAGGTAGAGCTCGTCGTGGACCGCGCCCGTCCGGTCCGCACGGAGCCGGACCTGGGAGGCCGACTCCTCCCCGGTGACGTAGAGGACCCGCAGCCCGGAACGGGCCGTCCGGGAGGCCACCTCGAGCAGCAGCGTGGACTTGCCGACACCGGGCTCGCCGGCCAGCAGCACCGCCGCGCCCCGGACTACCCCGCCGCCGAGCACGCGGTCGAGCTCGGGCACGCCGCTGGTGCGGGCACGGGAGTCCTCGACGGCCACCTGGCTGATGGGGACCGCCGGGGAGGTGACCGGGCCGGCCGCCGTCCGGCCGCGCGGCTCGGCGTCGGCCTCCACCACGCTGCCCCAGGCCTGGCACTCCCCGCACCGGCCCACCCATCGGGGCGTCTGCCAGCCACACTCGGTGCACCGGTGGCTCGGTCGCTGCCTGCCTCTGCTCATGCCGGGAACCGTAGGCCAGGGCGCCGACAACCCGGCGTACGCCGACCGTTCGTGAGAGATTGGATCGATCAACTGCCCACCGTTCGAGACCAGGGGGAGCCGAGGCGATGTCACGCCACGACGAGAGCGCGCCCACGCTCGCCACGGTGGCGGAGGCGGCCGGGGTCTCGCGGCAGACGGTGTCGAACGCGCTGAACAGCCCCGACCTGCTGCGCCCGGAGACGCTGGTGCGGGTGCAGGAGGCGATCGACCGGCTCGGCTACTCCCCGAACCGGGCCGCCCGGAGCCTGCGGACCCGGTCCTCCCACCTCATCGGGCTGCGGGTGGACGCCGCCGTCGAGGACAGCGCCAACGCGCTCATGGACCGCTTCGTGCACACGCTGGTGGAGAGCACGGAGGTGGTGGGCTACCACGTGCTGCTGTTCACCGCCGGCGACCATGACACACCCGAGCCCTACGAGGAGCTGCTGCGCTCGGCGGCCGTCGACGCGTTCGTGCTCACCGACACCTTCCTGGGCAACCCGCAGGCTGCCTGGCTGGCCGGTAGGGGAGTGCCCTTCGTCGCCTTCGGCCGGCCGTGGGACGACCCGACCGCCCGGCATCCCTGGGTCGACGTCGACGGTCACGCCGGGGTGGCGCTGGCCGTGGACCACCTCGTCGAGCGCGGACACACGCGGATCGCGTGGGTGGGCTGGCAGAAGGGGTCCTTCATCGGGGAGGACCGGCGCAGCGGCTGGGTCACGCGGCTCCACGAGCACGGCCTGTCCACCAGCCGGCTCTCCGCGCGTGGCGAGGACACCCTGGAGTTCGGCACGCGGGCGGCGCACGCGCTGCTCGACGTCGCTGCCGAGGAGCGGCCGACCGCCTTCGTGTGCGCCAGCGACACGCTGGCGATGGGCGTGCTCCGGGCCGTCGACGTCCTCGGACTCCGCCCCGGGCGCGAGCTCGGCGTCGTCGGCTTCGACGACTCCATCGCCGCCCAGGTCTGCACGCCTGCGCTGACCTCCGTGCGGCAGCCGCTGGAGGAGGTCGCGGTCGAGGTGGTCCGCGGCCTCGGCGCGCTGCTGGCCCACCGGCCGGTGGGTCAGCCCGGTCGGGTGCTGGCGCCCACGCTCAGCATCCGGTCGACGAGCTAGGTCCCGTCCCCTGACGAGCTCCCCCGGCAACGACCCGCGGGTGCGGCGCACATCGGCGCCATCACTACATTGGGGCTATGACGATCACGGACTCGGGACGGGCCGGGGACAGGGTGCTCGCGCGGCGGGTCGGGCGCTGCTATGTCTGCGGGTTCCAAGGCAGCTTCGAGCTGCTCTGCCGCTCCCCTCGCGAGGGGTTCAACTGTCCCGAGTGCCGCAGCAGCCTGCGCTACCAGCACCAGGCGCAGACCATCGTGTCCACGCTGGGTGGCCGAGCGGCAAGCCTGGTGGCCCTGGTCGAGACCGATGCCTTCCAAGGACTCAGGATATTCGAACCAGGAGTGGTGGGTCCGTTCCGCAAGTTCTGGAACGACCTGCCTGGCTATCAGAACTCCTACTTCTGGCCCGATGTGACCCTTGGCCGGTCGCGCGAAGGGGTTCGTTGCGAGGACCTCGAGCGGCTGACCTTCCCCGATGGCTCGTTCGACATCATCGTGAGCAGTGACATCTTCGAACACGTACGACGACCCTGGGACGCGTTCCGGTCGCTTCTGCGGGTCCTGGCGCCGGGAGGCTGGCATGTCATGTCGATCCCGACGAGCTACCCTCTGCCCGCGGTCAGTGAGCCTCGTGTCGACACAAGCACCGACGAGGATCGCCTTCTCAAGCCCGCGGTGTACCACGGGTCACCGAAGGACCCCAACGGCAGCCTGGTCTACACCGACTTCGGGTCGGACCTTCCCCGCCTCCTCACCGAGGAGGGCTACGAGGTGAGCGTCCATCATGGCCCTATGAACTGCAACACCTACGTCATGCGCCGGCCGATCTGAGCGCGCTGCCGTATCGGGTCGCGTCCCAGGGCGGGCGTCAGTACGGCCGCCACCACACGTTGACCGCGTAGTCGACCACCGTGCCCTCGTGCTCGGCGAGGACCTCCTCGGCGAGTGCCGGGTCGAGCTCGATGCGGACGACCGCCTCGAGATCCGTCCGCGTCTCGAAGCGCCACTCGACGTCGAGAGGCTCCCGCCGCCAGCCGTGGCGGGCCCAGAACCTCGCCACCTCCTGGGGGTCGACCGACGGGTAGCCGCGGCGGAACCACCGGCCCCACGTGCTGCGCGACGCGTCGTTGTCCACGACGAACGCGGTGCTGCCGCGGCGCATCACCCGGTCCAGCTCGCGCAGGCCCGGCTCGCAGCCGGGGCCGAAGAAGTACGCCCACCGGGCCTGCATGACGTCGACCGTCGCCGGCGGCAACGGAACCTGCTGCGCCGTACCGGCCAGGACGGTGACGTTCCCGAGCCGGCGGGTACGGCGGGCGGCGAGCGCCGCCAGGCCGGGGTGCGGCTCCACGCCGTAGACCCGGCGCGCGTCGGCGGCCCAACGGGGCAGGTGGAACCCGGTGCCGCAGCCGAGGTCGAGGACGTCGCGGCCGGCCCAGTCGGCGACCGCGCGCATGGCGGCCTCGATCCGCCCCTCGCGGTCGACCGAGCGGTTCTCGAGCTCGTAGGTCTCCGGATGGTGCCAGATGTTGGGGCTCGGGACCGCGCCGCGCGCAGGGCCCATCGAGACGGCTCCCCTCAGATGCGGACGAGCCCGAGCGGCGTCTCGAACTGCGCCGCGACCAGGCCCGGGGTGCCGTGCGGGGCCACCCAGTCGACGCCGACGTCCTCGAGCGGGCCGGCGACCGACCGGCCGAGCCAGTCGCCCACGCGGCCGGGGTCGCCGGCGATCTCCAGGGCGCTGAGCCGCACCCGACCCGAGCTGAGTGCGCCGGGGTGCTGCTCGGGCGGGCACTGCCACTGCACGAAGAACGGCAGCTGCGGGTCGGACTGCAGCCCCTTGACGCCGATCTGTCGCCAACGCAGCTCGACTCCGTCGGGGCGGTGCCGGTTGCCCTGCACGGACTCGCGTCCCAGCCGGGTCTCGATGCCCGCGATGTCGTCGACGGCGACCACCCAGCCGAGCCAGCCGCCGCCGACCTCGGAGCGCGCGCGGACCGCCTGCCCGAACGGCGCCTTGTCGGAGGCGGGATGGTCGAGCACCGCGACCACCTCGACGTACATCCGCTCCGCCAGCGGCAGCACCATGTTGCGGGTGCCGAACCGGGGGTGCAGCCCGCCGTCGACGAAGCTCTCGCCCAGCAGCGCTCCCAGCCGGTCGGCGGTTCCCTCGAGCCCGTCGGGTCCGGCTGCGTACGACACGTGGTCAAGGCGCATGGGCAGCATTGTGGTCACGGCCACCGGCTCCGACGACACCGGGGGGAGGGCTGCGCGGGCCCTTCCCGGTGCCCTTGTGCCGTCGCGGGCCCCTGGGGGACAGTGAGGCACGAGCTCGACTGCGCGAGGAGGCGGCGGTGGCGAACAAGCAGGCAGCGGTGCCCGGTGGGAAGGGGGTCCCCCCGGTCGCCGACCGGGCTGAGGCGATCCGCAACGTGGTGCTCGTCGGGCCCGCGGGCTCCGGGAAGACCACGCTGGTCGAGTCGCTGCTGGTGCGCTCCGGGGTGCTCAACCGAGCCGGCACGACCGCCGAGGGCACCACGGTGTGCGACTTCGACGAGTCCGAGCACCGCCAGCAGCGGTCGGTGGGGCTGGCGCTCGCGCCGCTTGCCCACGGTGACGTGAAGATCAACCTCCTCGACGCACCCGGGTACGCCGACTTCGTCGGCGAGATGCGCGCCGGACTGCGCGCCGCGGACTGCGCACTCTTCGTCCTCGCTGCCAATGAGGGCGTCGACGAGCCCACCAAGGAGCTGTGGCGCGAGTGCGCCGTGGTGGCCCTGCCGCGCGTCGTGGTGGTCACCAAGCTCGACCACGCCCGAGCCGACTACGACCGGGTCGTCAGGGAGGCCCGCGAGGCGTTCGGCGAGAAGGTGCTCCCGGTGTACCTGCGCGAGGCGGACCGGCTGGTGGGGCTGATCACCGGTGATCACCGCCACGACGAGCAGCGGGCCGCGCTCATCGAGGGCGTCATCGAGGAGTCCGAGGACGAGACGCTGATGGAGCGCTACGTCGGGGGCGAGGAGGTCGACGCGAAGCTGCTCGTGGAGGACCTCGAACGGGCCGTCGCGCGAGGCTCCTTCCACCCGGTCCTGCCGGTCGACTCGAGCACGGGCGTGGGCACCGGCGAGCTGCTCGACCTGGTCGTGGCCGGCTTCCCCTCGCCGCTCGAGCACCCGATGCCGGAGGTGTTCACCCCCGCGGGCGGCAAGGGCCCCACCCTCACCGCCTCGCCCGAGGGCCCCCTGGTGGCCGAGGTCGTCAAGACCACGAGCGACCCGTACGTCGGGCGCGTCAGCCTGGTCCGGGTGTTCTCCGGCACCGTCCGACCGGACGCGACGGTGCACGTCTCCGGCCACTTCTCGTCGTTCTACGGCGAGCAGGCCGGCGAGGCCGGAGGACATGAGGACCACGACGAGGACGAGCGGATCGGCGCGCTCTCCGTCCCGCTCGGCAAGACGTTGCGCGGGGTGGACCTCGCGGTCGCGGGCGACATCTGCGCCATCGGTCGGCTCACCCGGGCGGAGACCGGCGACACGCTGTCGGACAAGGACACGCCACTCGTGCTCAGGCCGTGGCAGATGCCCGAACCCCTGCTGCCACTGGCGATCGAGGCCCGCGCCAAGGCCGACGAGGACAAGCTCGGCATCGGTCTGCAGCGGCTGGTCGCCGAGGACCCGACCGTGCGGGTGGAGCACAACCGCGAGACCCACCAGATCGTCCTCTGGACGATGGGGGAGGCGCACGCCGACGTGCTGCTGGACCGGCTCGAGCACCGGCACGGCGTCGCGGTGGACCAGGTCGAGCTGCGCGTGCCGCTCCGGGAGACGTTCGCCGCGCCCGCGTCCGGGCACGGCCGGCACGTCAAGCAGTCCGGTGGCCACGGCCAGTTCGCGGTCTGCGACATCGAGGTCGAGCCGCTGCCGCAGGGATCCGGGTTCCAGTTCGTCGACAAGGTCGTCGGCGGCTCCGTCCCGCGCCAGTTCATCCCGTCGGTGGAGAAGGGCGTGCGGGCGCAGATGGAGCGCGGCCTGGTGGCCGGTCATCCCGTCGTCGACATCTTGGTGACGCTCGTCGACGGCAAGGCGCACAGCGTCGACTCCTCCGACATGGCCTTCCAGACCGCCGGTGCGCTGGCGCTGCGCGACGCGGCCGCCTCCAGCCGCACCTGCCTGCTCGAGCCGGTCGACGAGGTCGCGGTGCTGGTCCCCGACGACCTCGTCGGCGCGGTGATGAGCGACCTGTCGGGCCGGCGTGGCCGGGTCACCGGCAGCGAGCCCGCCGGCGACGAGCGCACCCTGGTGCGCGCCGAGGTCCCGCAGGTGGAGATCAGCCGGTACGCCGTGGACCTGCGCGCCTCCTCCCACGGCGCCGCGTCGTTCACCCGCACCTTCGCGCGCTACGAGCCGATGCCCTCCGACGTCGCCGCGAGGCTCACCGCCGGCTGACGCCGCACGTTGTCGAGGTGCCCGCGCCTACGTTGGTTGAGGTGCCCGCGCCTACGTTGGTTGAGGTGCCCGAGCCCCCAGGGCGAGGGCCTCGAAACCATGGTCGGGTTCGCGCGGACGGTGACCGTGGTTTCGAGGCCTCGGCTAGCGCCTCGGCACCTCAACCAGCGTCCACGGTGGCTGAGGTGCCCGAGCCCAGTCGATCAGCGGGGTGGAGCGCGAGACGTGAGGCCAGGTGGGCCTCGCAGTGCGTCACCAGCTCGTCGTACCCCCCCTGCCCCATCAGCTCGACGAGCTCCGGGCGGCTGGTGACGTAGAGCGGCTCGGCCGCCGTGTGCGCGTCGGTGTTGCCCGAGCAGTACCAGTGGAAGTCGTGCCCGCCGGGGCCCCACCCACGTCGGTCGTACTCGCCGATCGTCACCTCGGTGTACTGCGTGCCGTCGGTGAGCTCCACCTCGCGGAACGTGCGGCGCAGGGGCAGCTGCCAGCACACGTCGGGCTTGGTCTCCAGGGGATGCCGACCGGTCCGCAGCGCCAGGCTGTGCAGCGCGCAGCCGTAGCCGCCCTCGAAGCCGGGCCGGTTCAAGAAGATGCAGGCGCCGTCGTGGACGGCGGTCTTGCGGTCGCCGTCCTCGTCCGTCTCGACCCACGCGTCCTTCCTGGCGGTCCCCACGTCGTGGAACTGCCAGTGCTCGCGGTCGAGCAGCCGCACGTTCGCACGAGTGCGCTTCTCGTCGTCCTCGTCGGCGAAGTGGGCGCCCAGGGTGCAGCAGCCGTCGTCCGGCCGCTCGGCGTAGATCCCCGCACAGCCGCGGCCGAAGATGCACTGGTAACGGGAGGTGAGCCAGGTCAGGTCGCACCGGAAGAGCTGTCCTTCGTCGGCGGGGTCGGCGAACTCGACGAAGGCACGCGGGACCACGAGGTCGGTCTCTGGCACGCCTGCCAGCGTACGGCGCGGACTACTGTCTGCTCCCATGAGGCTGGGCGTGCTCGACATCGGGTCCAACACCGGGCATCTGCTGGTCGTGGACGCGAGTGGCGGTGCGGCCCCGATGCCGGCCTTCTCCCACAAGGAGCCGCTGCGGCTCGCCGAGCACCTCGAGGCCGACGGCAGGGTCGGCCACGCGGGTGTCGCGGCGCTGACCGGGTTCGTGGCCTCCTCGCTGGTGGTCGCGGAGGACAAGGGCTGCGAGGAGATGCTCGGCTTCGCCACGTCGGCGGTCCGCGACGCCGTCAACAGCGACGAGGTCCTGCAGCACGTGCTCGACCGCACCGGCGTCACGATCGAGGTGCTGCCCGGGGAGGACGAGGCGCGGCTGACCTTCCTCGCCGTACGACGCTGGTTCGGCTGGTCCTCCGGCCGGCTCGCGGTCTTCGACATCGGCGGCGGGTCGCTCGAGATCGCCGTGGGCTCCGACGAGGCACCCGACGTGGCGCGGTCCCTCCCGCTCGGCGCGGCCCGGCTCACCCGCGACCACCTGGCGCACGGCCTGGACGACGACGCAGTGCGCGGGCTGCGGCGGATGATCCGCGCGCGGATCGCCCGCGACGCCGGCGCGGTCACCCGGTCGGCGCCCGACCACTCCGTCGCCACCTCGAAGACCTTCCGCTCGCTCGCCCGCATCTGCGGCGCCGCCCCGTCCGGCGACGGTCTGCTGGTACGACGGGCCCTCGACGCCGCCACGCTCCGGCAGATGCTGCCGCGGCTGCTGACGATGTCGGCCAAGGAGGTCGCCATGCTTCCCGGCGTCTCGCCGAGCCGAGCCCACCAGATCGTCGCCGGCGCCCTGGTCGCGGAGGCGGTGCTGGACCTGTTCGACCTTGCCGAGCTGGAGATCTGTCCGTGGGCGCTGCGGGAGGGCATCATCCTCGAGCGGCTCGACCAGATAAGCGTGCGCGGTTGATCGCCCTGTCCACCGCCTCGGTCTATCCCGAGAACACCGCCAACGGCTTCGCGCTGGCGGCCCGTCTCGGGTACGACGCGGTCGAGGTGATGGTCGGCATCGACCCGACCAGCCAGGAGACCGAGGCGGTGCGGCACCTCTCGCACCACCACGAGATCCCCGTCTGCTCCGTGCACGCCCCCTGCCTGCTGATCACCCAGCGGGTCTGGGGCACCGAGCCGTGGGGCAAGCTCGAGCGCAGCGCCGAGATGGCCGCCGCGGTCGGAGCCGACGTCGTCGTCGTCCATCCGCCGTTCCGCTGGCAGCGCGACTACGCCCGCGGCTTCGTCGAGGGGATCGCCGACCTGGAGGAGCGGACGGGCATCTCGTTCGCGGTGGAGAACATGTACCCCTGGCGCGCCTCCCGCCGGGAGATGGAGGTCTACGTCCCGGGCTGGGACCCCTCGACCGAGACGTACGCGAACACCACCCTCGACCTCTCCCACTCGGCGGTGTCGCGGTCCGACCCGCTCGCGATGGCCGAGCGCCTCGGGCGCCGGCTCCGTCACGTCCACCTGACCGACGGCACCGGGTCGGCCAAGGACGAGCACCTGGTCCCCGGCCGCGGGAGCCAGCCGGTCGCCGAGCTCCTGGAGCACCTCGCCGGCGCCGACTTCGACGGCCACGTGGTGGTCGAGATCAACACCCGCAAGGCCGGTACCCGCGAGGCGCGCGAGCTCGACCTGCTCGAGGCGCTGGCGTTCGCGCGGCTCAACTTCGTCGCCGCACAGGAGGAGCCGTGACCGAGCGCCGCGCGCGGCGCGTCACGCCGGCGCAGCGTGGACGCGGACGTCGCCCCGGAGGCCCGGACACCCGCGGCCAGATCCTCGTCGCGGCGCGGAGGTCCTTCGCCGACAGGGGCTTCGCCGCCACCACGATCCGCGGGGTCGCCGGCGAGGCCGGTGTGGACCCGGCGCTCGTGCACCACTACTTCGGATCCAAGGACGACCTGTTCCTGGCCGCCCTCGAGATCCCGGTCGACCCGAGGGCCCTGGTGCCCCAGGTCCTGGAGGCGGGTCTCAGCGGCGCTGGCGAGCGCCTGCTGAGGCTGTTCCTGACGGTCTGGGACGACCCGAGGGCGCGCCTCCCGCTGGTCGCGCTCGTCCGTGCCAGCCTGGGCCAGGACGCACCCGAGAGCCTTCTGCGGCAGGGGATCCTCCGGATGGTCCTCGAGCCGTTGCGTGCCGTGCTCCCGGCCGATGAGGCCGACCGGCGGATGCAGCTCGTGGTCAGCCAGATGAGCGGCCTGGTGGTGACGAGGTACCTCATGGCCCTCGAGCCCCTGGCGTCCATGCCCGCGGACGAGGTGGTCGCCTGGGTGGCACCGACCCTCCAGCGCTACCTCGACGCTCCCGCTCCCTGACCGTCCCGCCGAGGCGTCTTGTCCTGCGTCCGCGAAGGCGCTGAGGCGTCCCGTTCTGCGACCTTCTCGGCCCCTTCTCCGCGGAACAAGACGCCTCGGCGGACGACGGACCACGGAACGGGACGCCTCGGCGTACGACGGACCACGGAACGGGACGCCTCGGCGTACGACGGAGCGCGGAACGGGACGCCTCGGCGATGTTGACGAGAGGGACGGTGCGGGTCACAATTCAACACATGGTGAAAAACGTGGTGGAGGTGTGCGACCTCGTCGTGCGGCGCGGTCGCGTCCGGGCCGTGGACGGCCTCAGCTGCAGCATCGCGCCCGGCGTCGTCACCGGCCTGCTCGGGCCGTCGGGCTGCGGGAAGTCGACGTTGATCCGCGCCGTCGTCGGCGTCCAGGTCCTCACCAGCGGGACGGTCGAGGTCCTCGGGCTCCCGGCCGGCGACCGACGGCTACGCCACCGGGTCGGCTACGTGACCCAGGCGCCGAGCGTCTACGACGACCTGACGGTGGCGGAGAACCTGCGGTTCTTCGGGCGGGTGCTCGGCGTCCCCGCGGACGAGGCGGAGCGCTGCCTGGAGGCCGTCGACCTGGCGGCCGTCCGCGACCGGGTGGTCGACCGGCTCTCCGGCGGCCAGCGCTCGCGCGTCTCGCTGGCCGTCGCCCTGCTCGGCAGCCCCGAGCTGCTGGTGCTCGACGAGCCGACGGTCGGCCTGGACCCCGTGCTGCGCCGCGACCTGTGGGCGATGTTCCACGCCCTCGCCGACGCCGGCGCGGCCGTGCTGGTCTCCAGCCACGTCATGGACGAGGCGCAGCGGTGCGACCGGCTGCTGCTGATGCGGGACGGGCGGCTGCTCGCCTCCGACACGCCGGGCGACCTGCTGGCGCGCACCGGCACCCGCGACGTGGAAGCCGCCTTCCTCGCGATCGTCGAGCACGCCCAGGAGCCGAAGGAGGTGACCGCGTGAGCCCGCGCATCACCCTTGCCGTGGCGGCCCGCGTGCTGACCCAGCTGCGCCGCGACCGCCGCACGCTCGCCATGCTGCTGGTGCTGCCGTGCCTGGTCCTCGCCCTGCTGTGGTGGATGTTCGACGCGGGTGGCGCACCCCTGGCCGGCGGCTTCGACGCGCTCGGACCGCCGTTGCTCGCCCTCATCCCGTTCATCGTGATGTTCCTGGTGACCTCGGTGACGACCCTGCGCGAGCGGTCGTCCGGAACGCTCGAGCGCCTGCTGGCGATGCCCACCGGCAAGGGCGACGTGCTGGTCGGCTACGCCCTGGCGTTCGGCGCCGTCGCCACCGTCCAGTCGGCGCTCGCCGTACTCCTGTGCTGGGCGGTGCTCGGCCTCGCCGTGTCGGGACCGGTGTGGATGCTGGTCGTCGTCGCGGTCGCGGACGCCGTGCTCGGCACCGCCCTGGGCCTGTTCGTGTCCGCGTTCGCGCGCACGGAGTTCCAGGCCGTGCAGTTCATGCCGGCGCTGGTGATCCCCCAGATCCTGCTGTGCGGGCTGTTCCTGCCACGGGACGCGATGCCGGGGGTGCTGGGGGCGATCTCCGACGTGCTGCCGCTCTCGTTCGCCGTGGACGCGATGAGCGGGGTGTCCACGGCGGGCGGCGGAGCCGGCCTCGGCGGCGTGGCCGGCTCCGTGTGGGGCGACCTGGCGGTCGTGGTCGCGTTCGTGCTCGCCGGGCTGCTCCTGGGCGCGGCCACCCTGCGCCGCCGTACGGCGTGAGCCCCGCCACCCGAAGCGGTCGCGGGGGCCGTACGGCGTAGCCTGGGCTCGGCTGTCCTTCGGCAGCCGAGCCGCAGCCGATCCCGCCCGCTGGAGGACACTGGTGTTACGGCAGCCCCTGCTGGTGCTCGCGCGCAGCGACAAGGTCAAGAAGCTGGTCACCTCGATGCCCGTCTCGAGCGGCATCGTGGCCCGCTACGTCCCGGGCGAGTCCACCGACGACGCCGTGCGCGCGAGCGACGAGCTGGTCGGCAAGGGGCTCTCCGCGACGCTGGACTTCCTCGGCGAGGACACCCTCGACCGGGAGCAGGCCGACCACACCGTTGCCGCCTACGTCGGGGTGCTCCGCGCGCTCGCCGACCGGGGCCTGGCGCGGGAGGTCGAGGTGTCGGTGAAGCTGTCCGCCATCGGCCAGGCGCTGCCCGAGGTCGGGGAGAAGGTCGCGGTCGAGAACGCCCGGACGATCTGCCACGCGGCCCGCAACGCCGGCACCACCGTCACCCTCGACATGGAGGACCACACCACCACGGACTCGACGCTGGGCATCCTGCGCGAGCTCCGCAAGGACTTCCCCGAGACCGGCGCGGTGCTGCAGGCCTACCTGCACCGCACGGAGGCCGACTGTCGCGACCTGGCCTACGAAGGCTCACGGGTGCGGCTGTGCAAGGGCGCCTACCACGAGCCGGAGTCGGTGGCCTTCACCGACAAGCTCGAGGTCGACAAGTCCTACGTGCGCTGCCTGAAGGTGCTGATGGCCGGGCAGGGGTACCCGATGGTCGCCACCCACGACCCGCGGATGGTCAACATCGCCGGCGCGCTGGCGACCCGCAACGGGCGCACCCAGGGCAGCTACGAGTACCAGATGCTCTACGGCATCCGGCCAGACGAGCAGCGCCGGCTCGCCGAGGCCGGGGAGAAGGTGCGCGTCTACGTGCCCTACGGCCAGGAGTGGTACGGCTACCTGATGCGTCGCCTCGCCGAGCGGCCCAGCAACCTGACGTTCTTCGTCCACTCGCTGGTCTCGACGAAGTAGGACCGCGATGACCTCGGATGACCCTGTGATGACTGGGATGACTGAGATGACCCGGAGATGACCGTCGCCATCATCGGTGCCGGGGTGATGGGCGAGACCCTGCTGTCCGGCCTGGTCCGGGCCGGCCGGCGCCCCGAGGACCTGCTGGTCGGGGAGAAGCGCCGCGAGCGCGCCTCCGAGCTCCAGGAGCGGTACGGCGTGGAGGTCGTCGCCAACGTCGACGCGGCCCGTCGTGCCGAGACCCTCGCCCTGGTCGTGAAGCCGCAGGACATGGGCGACGTCCTCGACGAGCTCGCGCCCGTCGTACGGCCGGGGCAGCTGGTGGTCTCGCTGGCCGCCGGCATCACCACCGCGTTCATCGAGGCGAGGCTGCCCGACCGGGTCGCGGTGGTCCGCGTCATGCCGAACACCCCCGCGCTGGTCGACGAGGGGATGGCCGCGATCTCGCGCGGCTCGCACTGCGACGAGTCGCACCTGGCCGAGGCCGAGTCGCTGATGGCCTCGACCGGCAAGGTGATCCGGGTGCCCGAGCGGCAGCAGGACGCGGTCACCGCGATCAGCGGCTCGGGTCCGGGCTACATCTTCTTCGTCGTCGAGGCGATGATCGAGGCCGGCGTGCACCTCGGGCTGCCGCGCTCGACCGCCGCCGAGCTGGTGGTGCAGACGCTCGTCGGGTCGGCGAAGCTGCTGCGCGACACCGGCGAGCACCCCGTCGTGCTGCGCGAGCGGGTCACCTCTCCCGGGGGGACGACGGCCGCGGCACTGCGCGAGCTCGAGGACCACAAGGTGCGCGCGGCGTTCCTGGGGGCGATCGAGGCGGCCAGGGACCGGTCGCGCGCACTCGCCGAGGGCATGGACTGAGCCCGGACCGGCGGAGCGCTGGTTGAGCGACCCTCGCCCGACGCTGGTTGAGGTGCCGGAGCCCCTGGGGCGGGGGAGTCGGTTCCACCCGCACTCACGCGCGTACGTGAGCGTGGTTTCGAGGCCTCGGCTAGCGCCTCGGCACCTCAACCAGCGTGGG
>JAICKK010000202.1 GCA_025927955.1 Nocardioidaceae bacterium | reverse complement strand
GTAGCGGTCCAGGGCCCGCTCCACCGTCTCCACGGCCCGCTCGACGCCGGCGCAGAACGACCGGGGGCCGGCCAGCAGCACCTCCCGAGGGGCGACCGCGTCGGCCCAGGACCGCAGCGTCGGGACGACCTCGCGCAGCACCCGCAAGGACGTGCGCAGCCGGACCACGGTGGCGGGCGAGAGCAGCCGGTCCCCGGAGGTGTCGGCGACCACCCGTACGACGACGGCCGGACGCCGCCCGTCGACCAGCCACGCGGACTCCATGTCGACGGCCAGCGCGCCACCGGCGGCGAGGGACTCCCGCGCCGCGGCGACGATCCGCCCGCTGCACACGATCGGCCCGAGGTGGACCCGCAGCCCCGCACGGCGGAGGGCGGCGGCCACGAGCGGCGCGGCCGGGAGCCGGTGGGTGACCCCGTCCGGTCCTCTGACCTCGTCGGCGACCACGACGTCGCCCGAACGCAGCCGCGGGTCCAGCGCCCCGGCGACCCCCGCGACGGCGATGGCCGCCGCCTCGGCCAGCCGCGGGGCGAGGCCGCTGCGGGTGGCGCGCCGGGGTCCCACGCCGGTGCGCACGACGTGCTCGGCCGGAAGGCCCTGGCGGCCGGCCGTGAGGGCTCTGGCCTCCATCGCCATGGGGGCGCAGAAGGCGACGCCGGCGGGAACGGGGGCGGTCACGAGAGCGGGCTCCTTCCCAGGACCCGTCCGAGGGCGCTCACGGGGAACACCAGCCGGTACAGGTGGTAGGCGATGTAGAAGTCGCCGGGGAATCCGGTGCCGGTGAACTGGTCCTCGTCCCAGCCGCCGTCCTCGCGCTGCTGCTCGACGAGCCACTCCACCCCGGCCCGTACGGCGGGGGAGTCCTCGAGGCCGGCCGCGTGGAGCGCCAGCAGCGCCCACGCGGTCTGGGACGCGGTGGACGTGCCGCGGCCGACCCACGACTCGTCGGTGTAGGAGCGCAGGTCCTCGCCCCAGCCGCCGTCGTCGTTCTGCACCGCGCGCAGCCAGTCGGCCGCCCGTCGTACCGCGGGGTCGTCGGGGCTGACGCCGGCGGCGACCAGGGCGGGCACGACGGCCCCGGTGCCGTAGACGTGGTTGGCGCCCCACCGGCCGAACCACGACCCGCGGGGGTCCTGCGCCGCGCGCAGCCAGGCGACCCCTCGACGGACGGGCTCGGTGTCGGCGCGGCCCTCGCGGGCGAGCATCTCCACCACGTGCGCGGTCACGTCGGCGCTCGGCGGGTCGATCACCGCGCCGAAGTCGCAGAAGGGCAGCTGGTAGAGCAGCTCCCTGGTGTTGTCGGCGTCGAACGCGGCCCAGCCGCCGTCGCTGCACTGCATCCCCACCAGCCACGCGGCGGCGCGCTCGGCCGCCGCCTGGCGACCGGCTCGGGAGTCACCGCCTCCGGCCCGCCGCAGGGCCATCACCACCTCGGCCGTGTCGTCGATGTCGGGGTAGCCGTCGTTGTCGAACTCGAAGGCCCAGCCGCCGGCGGGCGCGTCCGGACGGACGGCCGCCCAGTCGCCCTTGGTGCGGATCTCCTCGTCGAGCAGCCAGCCCGCCGCCCGGCGCATCGCCGGGTGGTCCGCGGCGAGGCCGGCGTCGCCGAGCGCCACGGTGGCCAGCGCGGTGTCCCAGACCGGTGACTGGCAGGCCTCGACCCACCGCACGGGTCCGTCCGGCGACTGCTCGGTGACGGTGAACCGGTCCCAGCCGCGCAGCCCGCGCTCCATGACCGGGTGGTCGAGAGGGTACCCGGACGCGTGCAGCGCCATCAGGGAGTACACCCACGGGGGCTGGATGCCGCCCCAGCAGCCGTCCGCCTCCTGGCGCTCGAGCACCCAGGCCGTCATCCGCCGCAGGGCCGGTGCGCGAAGCGGCTTGACCGGCAGCCGCTCGTAGCCGTGCAGGGCCCGGTCCAGCCACCGGAACGTGCGTGCCCAGCCCCGCTCGCCCCGGGGTGCCGACGGGACGCCGGTGCGCAGCTCGTCGACGCGGACGCCGAGGTCCCGCGCGGGCCGGATGGCCCCGAGGATCGTCAGCGGCGCCACCGTCTGCCTGGCCCAGCAGGCGAAGTCGTAGAGGTTGAACGGGAACCGCGACGGGAGGAACACCATCTCCGGCGGCATGGCCGGCAGGTCGTCCCAGGACCACTGGCCGAACAGCGCGAGCCAGATCCGGGTGAACACGCGGGTCCCCTCGAGGCCGCCGTGCTGGTGCACGACCCGCCGGGCGCCGCGCATGTGCGGCTCCTGGGGGTCGTCGCCGGCCAGCCGGAGCGCGATGTAGGCCTCGGCGGTCGTCGAGGGGTCGGCGGGCCCACCGTGGAAGTTGGCCCACGAGCCGTCCGGGCGCTGCTTGCCGCGGATCCACCGGGCCGCCGCCTGCGTCTCCTCCTCGGTGCGCACCCCGAGGAACTGGCGCATCATCAGGTCCTCGGCGTCCATGGTGACGTTGGTCTCGAGCAGCCCGCGCCACCACCCCTGCTCCGTCTGGAGGTCGAGCAGGTGGGCGACCGCCCGGTCCAGGGCCGCCTCGGCGCGGCCGTCGGGCGACCGCCCGAGGGCGGTGCCGGCCGGGCCGCCGTCCGGTCTGCCCGCCGGTCTCGGTGCGGGGCCGCGCGTCGTGGAGGAGAGGGTCACGGACTCAGAAGTCCCTTCTGCTGAGGGTGTCGGTCAGTGCGGTGAGCTCCCGCAGCACGTCCTCGGGGAGCCCCAGCCCGGCGAGCGCGTCCAGGGCGGCCCGGGACTCGCGGTCGGCCGACTGCTCGGCCCAGGCCCGGCCACCCGCGTCCTCGACGAGGCGGGCGGCCTCCTCGAGCCGGTCCTCCGGGAGCGGCTCGCCGGAGAGGTACAGCGCCCGGAACCGCTCCACCGCGGCGCCGGAGCCGGCCAGCGCGGCCACCACCGGCAGCGACTTCTTCGCCGACCGGAGGTCCGACCACAGCGGCTTGCCGGTGCGCTCGGGGTCGCCCCAGATGCCCAGCAGGTCGTCCACGAGCTGGAAGGCCAGCCCGAGGTGGTGGCCGTAGTCGGCCAGCCCGAGGGCCAGCGCGGGTGGCGCGTCGGCGAGGACCGCACCCAGCGAGGCGGCGCAGGCCAGCAGCGCCCCGGTCTTGTCCCCGGCCATCTCGACGCACTCCTCGAGCCCCACGTCGGTGCGGGACTCGAACTGCAGGTCGGCCGCCTGGCCGGCGACCAGCCGGCGGGTGGTGGCGTTCAGGCATCGCACCGCCCACGGCGTGGTCGGTCCGGGGGCCTCGGCGATGATCTCGTTGGCGAGGGCGAGCAGGGCGTCGCCGCCGAGGATGGCGGCCGACTCGCCGAACGTCGACCACACGGTGGGCCGGTGCCGCCGCTCGACGTCGCCGTCCATCAGGTCGTCGTGCAGCAGGGAGAAGTTGTGCACCAGCTCGCAGGCGACCGCCGCTGGGATGCCGACCTCTGCCGGGGCACCCGCGGCCCGCGCCGACAGCAGGGCGAGGGCCGGACGGACACCCTTCCCGGTCGCCGAGTCCGGCCGTCCCTGCGCGTCCCAGAAGCCCAGGTGGTAGCCGCAGGCCAGCCGCGTCGGGGGGTCGAGACGGTCCAGGGCCGCGAGCGTCGGCCCGCTCACGAGCAGGCGGGTCTGCTCCCAGGTGTCGGCGGCGGTCTCGGTCATCGGACCATCACGCTCCTCTCGGTCCGGTGGGTGGTGGGGCTGCCGATCACCCGGGTGGCCGCCAGCCCGCTGCGCACGGCGCCCTCCAGGGTGTCCGGCCAGCCGGTCGCGGTCCAGGCGCCCGCGAGCGCGACGTGCGGCGAGGCGGTGGCCGCGGGGGGACGTCGGGCGGCGCTGCCGGCGCACTGCCGGAAGGTGGCCCTCGGCTCGCGGGTCACGAACCCGTCGACGAGACGGGCGCCCGCGGCCCGCGGGAACAGGTCGGCCATCGCGCGGCGGTGCACGTCGACCAGCCGCTCGGCCGGCTCGTCGAGCACGTCGTCGGCGGCCGACAGGGAGACCACGAGGTACTGGCCGCCCGCAGGGTCGTCGGCGCCCCCGGTCCGCGTGCGGTCGAAGAACCACTGCACCGGAGAGCCGACCGTGGCGCCGAAGGGCAGGTCGGTGACCGGGCGGTCGTAGCGCAGGTGCACGTTGACGATGGCCGACGAGCCGAGCGTGGCCCACTCCTCCTTGCGGGGCGCGACCTGCACCGGCAGCAGCCGGGCGGCCTGGTCGTGGGGCACGGCGGTGACGACCGCGTCGGCAGCGGTCTCGCCGTCGGCCGTGCGGACCGTGCAGCCCTCCTCGGTCACCTCCACGGCGCTGACCCGCTCGCGGGTGCGCACGCGGACACCGGCCCTGGCCAGGCTGCGCCGGGCGGCCTCGTCGTGCAGCGCGGACAGCGGTGCCTCGGGGACCCCGATGTCGCCGGCCGTGGCCCGTTCGAGCAGCCCGGTCCGGAACACCCGGGCCGCCAGCGCGAGGGAGGCCGCCTCGACGTCGATGTTGAGCGCGGGCACCACCACCAGGCCCCACAGCGCCTCTCGGACGCGGGCACCCTGCCCGTGGGCGCGCAGCCAGCCGCCGAGGCTCTGCCGGTCGGTGGCCGGGTCGTCGGGGTCCAGCCTGCGCAGCGCGAGCATCGCGCGCACCGCGCCGGCGCGTTCGGTCGGCGTCAGGACCGAGTAGCCCGCCAGGGTGGGCAGCAGGTGCAGCGGCGCCGGCCCGGTACGGGTACGGCGCAGCCGGGCCGGTCTCGCTCCCGGCCGCAGCACCGGGATGTCCATCCGGTCCTGGAAGCCGACCAGCGAGGTGACGCCCATCCGGCCGAGCAGCCCGAGGTACTCCTCGTAGCAGCGCAGCACCACGTGCTGTCCGGTGTCGACCTCGAGCCCGTCGCGGGAGAAGGAGTAGGCGCGCCCGCCCAGGCGGGACCGGCTCTCCAGGAGGGTGACGTCCCAGCCGCGCGCGGCGAGGTCGAGGCAGGCGGCCGTGCCGGCCAGCCCGGCCCCGACGACGACGGCCCGGTGGCGCCCCCGGGCGCTCATGCCGACCCCGCCACGAGTGCGCGCGCGGCCACGGCGAGCTTGGACCGCCCCGGCAGCGAGAGCCGCTGGCCGCGGACCTGCTCGGGGTCGGCCTCGATGCGGCGCAGCAGCCGGTGGTAGATGCCGGCCATCGTGGCCGTGCACGCCGCGCTGCGCCGGTCCAGCAGCGGCAGCAGGCGCAGCCCGGCCTGGTACCACTCCTCGGCGCGGGCGGCCTCGAACCGCACCAGGGCGGCGAACCGGTCGGGCGGGTCGGCCAGCCGGCCGGAGGCGTCGACGTCGAGGGTGCAGCCGAAGCGCTCGAGGTCCTCCGCGGGCAGGTAGACCCGGTCCACGAGCCGGTCCTCGCGCAGGTCGCGCAGGATGTTGGTGAGCTGGAGCGCGATGCCCAGGGCGTCGGCGAGGTCCCAGCACCGGTCCAGGGCGGGTGGCTCGTAGATGGCCAGCGAGATCCGGCCCACCGAGCCCGCCACACAGCGGCAGTAGCCGACCAGCTCCTCGAAGGTGGCGTAGCGGTGCACGCTGACGTCGGCCCGGCAGCCGGCGACGAGCTCGTCGAACGCCGCCAGCGGGATCGGGAAGCGCCGGCAGGCGTCCCGCAGCGCGACGAGGACGGCGTCGCCGGTGGCCTCGTCGAGCCGCCGCAGGGACGTCGAGACGACCTCCAGGCCGGCCAGCTTCTCGGCACCCGGCAGCGGTCCGTCGCCGATGTCGTCGATCCGGCGTGCCATCGCGTAGACCGCGGACAGGGCGCGTCGCTTGTCGGCCGGGAGCAGCCGGATGCCGTAGGAGAAGTTGCGGGCCTGCTCGTGGGTGATCCGCTCGCACTCGTCGTACGCCCAGGTCGCCTCGCTCGTCGTCGTCACCCGGGCCTCCTGACCGACTCGCGGAGCCAGGTGGCCGCGACCTGCCGCTTGGTGGGCTTGGGCACCCCCGCCAGCGGGTCGAAGCCGGCACGCCGCAGGCCAGCGGCCGCCGCCCGCCCGCCGTTGAGGTACGCCGAGACCGCGACCCGCGCCCACCCGTGCAGGGTCGGGACGAGCATCGCGCCGGAGTTGAGCCAGGCCAGCGCCCGGTCGGTCTCGAACGCCAGCAGCGCCCGCAGGGCCGGGTCGGCCCGAGGCGCGGCGAGGGCCGCCTCGTCGACACCGAACCGGGCCAGGTCCTCTGCGGGGAGGTAGACCCGGCCCGCGCGGTAGTCCTCGCCGACGTCTTGAAGGTGCTCGACGATCTGCAGGCCGGTGCAGATCCGGTCCGAGAGCGCGACCCGCTCCGGGGTGGCCTGACCGAAGACGTGCAGCACGACCTCCCCGACGGGGTTGGCCGAGAGCACGCAGTAGTCGAGCAGGTCCTCGAACGTCGGGTACCGGTCCTGCCGCTGGTCGAGCAGGTTGGCCTCGACCAGGCGCAGCCACGGCTCCTGCGGGACGCGTCGTGCCAGCCGAGCGATCCCGGCCACCTCGGGGCTCTGCGGGGTCTCTCCCGCGTAGACCGCGCGCACGTCCTCGGCGGCGGTCTTGAGCGCGACCTCCCGGTCGCCGGGGAGCTCGTCACCCAGGTCGTCGACGAACCGGGCGTAGCGGTAGACGGCGACCAGGTCCGCGCGGACCCGCGCGGGCAGCACCCGCAGCGTGACGGGGAAGTTCTCCCCGGTGATCTTGTCCGGGGCCGCGCTCTGGCCGGGCGTCGTCGCCGCG
>JAICKK010000089.1 GCA_025927955.1 Nocardioidaceae bacterium | reverse complement strand
GCCCACCCCCACGCTGGTTGAGGTGCCCGAGCCCCCAAGGGCGAGGGCCTCGAAACCACCCGCACCGACCCGCCAACCCCGACCCCGTGGTCACCTCTCACGCAAACCCCGACCATGGTCTCGAGGCCTCGGCTAGCGCCTCGGCACCTCGACCAACGTGCAAACTTCGCACCTCGACGAATGAGGCTCAGGACTTCGCGAGGATGTCCCTCATCAGCTGCGCGGTCTCGGACGGCGTCTTGCCGACCTTCACCCCGACGGCCTCCAGAGCCTCCTTCTTCGCCTGCGCGGTCCCCGAGGAGCCGGAGACGATCGCGCCCGCATGGCCCATGGTCTTGCCCTCCGGAGCGGTGAAGCCCGCGACGTAGCCGACGACCGGCTTGGTCACGTTGTCCTTGACGTAGGCGGCGGCGCGCTCCTCGGCGTCACCGCCGATCTCGCCGATCATCACGATCGCGTCGGTCTCCGGGTCGTCCTGGAACGCCTGGAGGCAGTCGATGTGCGTCGTACCCACGATCGGGTCCCCACCGATGCCGACCGCCGAGGAGAAGCCGAAGTCGCGCAGCTCGTACATCATCTGGTAGGTCAGCGTTCCCGACTTCGACACCAGCCCGACCCGGCCGGCCTTGGTGATGTCGGCGGGGATGATGCCGGCGTTGGACTTGCCGGGGCTGATCAGACCAGGGCAGTTGGGGCCGATGATCCGGGTGGTGCCCCTGGCCTGGGCGTAGGAGAAGAAGTCCGCGGTGTCGTGGACCGGGACGCCCTCGGTGATCACGACGACGAGCGGCATGGCGGCGTCGACGGCCTCGATGACGGCGCCCTTGGTGCCGGCCGGGGGGACGAACACGACCGACACGTCCGCGCCGGTGGCGTCCATCGCCTCCTTCACCGTCCCGAGCACGGGCACGGACGTGCCGTCGAAGTCGATGCTCTGGCCGGCCTTCTTGGGGTTCACGCCCCCGACGATGTTCGTGCCGGACGCGATCATCCGGCGGGTGTGCTTCTGTCCCTCGGACCCGGTCATCCCCTGCACGATGACCTTGGACTGCTCGTTGAGAAAGATCGACATCTGCCTGCCCCTACCTGCTCGCCAGCTCGGCGGCGCGGTCGGCCGCCCCGTCCATGGTGTCCGCCAGCGTCACCAGCGGGTGGTTCGCCTCGTCGAGGATCCGACGGCCCTCCTCGACGTTGTTGCCGTCCAGGCGTACGACGAGCGGCTTGTTCGCCTCGTCGCCGAGGATCTCCAGCGCGTTCACGATGCCGTTGGCGACCGCGTCGCAGGCGGTGATGCCCCCGAAGACGTTCACGAAGACGCTCTTGACCTGGGTGTCGTTGAGGATGACGTCGAGGCCGTCGGCCATCACCTGTGCCGACGCGCCGCCGCCGATGTCGAGGAAGTTGGCGGGCTTCACCCCGCCGTGCCTCTCCCCGGCGTAGGCGACCACGTCCAGGGTGGACATCACCAGGCCGGCCCCGTTGCCGATGATGCCGACGTCGCCGTCGAGCTTGACGTAGTTGAGGCCCTTCGCCTTGGCCTTGGCCTCCAGCGGGTCCGCGGCCGCCTTGTCCTCGAACTCGGCGTGGTCGGGGTGGCGGAAGCCGGCGTTGGCGTCCAGCGTCATCTTCCCGTCGAGTGCCTCGAGGTGTCCGTCCCCGAGCAGCGCCAGCGGGTTCACCTCCACGAGGGTGGCGTCCTCCTTGATGAAGACGTCCCACAGCCTCTTGATGACCTCGCGCGCCTCGTCGGCGACCTCGGCGGGGAACCCGGTGGCGGCGACGATCTCCGCGGCCTTCGCGTCGTCGACCCCGGCCTGCGGGTCGACGGGGACCTTGGCGAGCGCCTCCGGCTTGTCGTGCGCGACCACCTCGATCTCGACGCCGCCCTCGACGCTGGCGATGCACAGGTACCCGCGGTTGGCACGGTCGACCAGGAAGGAGAAGTAGTACTCGTCCTTGATGTCGGCGGCCGGCGCGACCAGCACCCGGTGGACGGTGAGGCCCTTGATCTCCATGCCCAGGATGTCCCCGGCCCTCGCGACCGCGTCCTGGGGCGTCTCCGCGAGCTTGACGCCACCGGCCTTGCCACGCCCGCCGGCCTGCACCTGCGCCTTGACGACGACGCGGCCGCCCTGCTCCTCAGCGGCGGCGGCGGCGTCCGCGGGGCTGGTCACCACGGTCCCGACGGTGACCGGCACGTCGTGCTTGGCGAAGAGCTGCTTGGCTTGGTACTCCATCAGGTCCACGGGTTCGACCGTCCTGTTCCGGGGGTTGACGACGTCGGGCAGGGCATCACCAGAGCGCAGTACCCACCCCGGGAGCACATCACGAGTGACCCTAGACCCGTCCGCGCCGGGCCACCCAACCGAGGGTCCGTAGGCTGCCTCCCATGCCCGACGCCCCGGCACCCCTCACCGCGTCGACGGTCCGCTCCGGCGACCTGCGGCTGTCGGTGCGCGAGCACTCACCGGCGGGGACCGGCCGGAAGACCGTCGTCCTCGTGCACGGGTACCCCGACCGGCAGGACACCTGGGACGCCCTCGTGGCGCGGCTGCCGCTGGACCGCTGGCACGTGGTGACGTACGACGTGCGCGGCGCGGGCGGCTCGGACGCCCCGGCCCACCGCTCCGGCTACCGCACCGAGCGGCTCGTCGACGACCTCGTCGCCGTGCTCGACCACGTCCTCGCCCCCGGTGAGCCGGCGCACCTGGTGGGCCACGACTGGGGATCGGTCCAGCTGTGGGACGCGGTCGCCGCCGAGGCCGCCGACGACCGGCTGCGCGGCCGGATCGCGTCGTTCACGTCGGTGAGCGGGCCGCCACTGGACCAGCTGGCGCGGCTCGTGCGGCATCCCCACGGGCGTGCGCTCGGTCTCGCCCGGCAGCTGGCTCACTCCTGGTACGTGCTGTTCTTCCAGCTGCCCGTCGTACCGGAGCAGGCGTGGCGGCGGGGGTGGCGGCAGATCGGCCTGCGCACGGCCCGCGCCGAGGGGCTGCCCGAGGACCACTGGGGACCGGGGCTGGAGGCCGACGCCGTGCACGGGCTCGAGCTGTACCGGGCCAACGTGCAGCGGCCGCCTCGCCCGGGCCTCCGGCTGCACACGGGCGTGCCGGTGCTCGTCGTGCACCCCCTGCGGGACCGCTTCCTCACCGGCGTGCTGCTGGAGGGTCTCGACGAGCGCTGCCGCGACCTGCGCGTGGAGACGGTCGACGCCGGCCACTGGGTGACCATCACCCACGCCGACACGGTCGCCCGGCTGCTGGTCGAGCACGTCGACGGGCACTGACGCCCGCGGGGTCGCGGCTCAGGCGTGCGCGGCCGTGTCGTCGACGACGTGCGTGCGCACCCAGTCCACGATGCGGGTGGTGGGGGCGCCGGGGGTGAACACCTCGGCCACGCCCATCTGCTTGAGGACCGGGATGTCGTCCTCGGGGATGATGCCGCCGCCGATGACGACGATGTCGCGGGCGTCGCGCTCGTCGAGCAGCTGGATCAGCTTCTCGAACAGCGTCATGTGGGCGCCGGAGAGCACGGACAGCCCGATGACGTCGGCGTCCTCCTGGATGGCGGTCTCGACGATCTGCTCGGGAGTCTGGTGCAGACCGGTGTAGATCACCTCATGACCGGCGTCGCGCAGCGCCCGGGCGATCACCTTGGCGCCGCGGTCGTGACCGTCCAGCCCTGGCTTGGCCACCACGATCCGGACGGGAGCGGTTGCGGCACCCCCTGCGGCACCCCCTGTGGCACTCGCTGTGGCACTCATCGGGCACTCACCTCCGTCGGGACCGCGTGGACGTGCGGAGCGATGGTCCGGACGGTCGTGAGAGCACATCCGGCTGACCTCGGCACCCTAGCCCACGGCTGGCAGCAGCCGGGTGGGCAGGCGTGAGATGCCTCACAGTCCGGGCCTGCTCGGCGCACGGGCCCCAGCCCACCGCGGCACGCGGCGGTGACCGGAAGCACACAGGCGCCCGAACCGGGGGCGGACAGCGCGTCCGGTTCTCCGTTATGGTCGTTGGCCGACTACCCACCGAACGGAAGACCCCACCCTCCCGTGCCCCAGCACCGCGCCGCCGGCCCCGCCCTCAAGCGCCGGGACCTCGGCGACCTCAGGGGGCGTGCGGTGGGCTCCGGAGGTGGGGCGGGTGCGGGACACCGCCGGGACGCCCGGGACACCACCGCCCCGCATCCGCTCACGGCCATGCTGTCGGGGCTGCCGGGGCTGCCGGGGCTGTCGGCGCTGTCGGCGCCGGTCGTCGTGGGGGCCGCCGCCCTCGCCCTGGCGTCCGCCGGCGCCGTGACGGCGGGCGCCATGAGGTCCGGTGCCATGCCGCTGCCCGACCGCTCGCTCACCCGGCTCACCACCGCGTCCCTGGCCGCGGCAGCGCCGGTCGCGGCCCGGTCGCAGCACGAGGCCTGGGCGGCCCGCGGGCGCGCGCTCAGCCGCGACGCGCACCGCGAGGCCGTCCAGCAGGCGAGGGCCGCGGACCTGCAGGCAGCGGCCCAGGCCCAGGCCCGCCGGCGCAGCGCCGCACTCGCCGCCCAGGCCGACCAGGCGCGCGAGCAGGCGCGACGGATCGCCGCGCGCACGTGGCGGCTGCCCGTGGCCCGCGGCGCCTACCACCTCACCGCCGGCTTCGGCCAGTGCGCGGGACTGTGGTCGCACTGCCACACCGGCCTGGACTTCGCCGCTCCCGAGGGGACGCCCCTCCACGCCGTCGCCGCCGGGACGATCACCGAGGTCGCGTGGGCCGGCGCCTACGGGAACCGCACCATCGAGCGACTCCCGGACGGCACCGAGCTCTGGTACGCCCACCAGTCGGCGACCGCGGTCAGCACCGGGCAGAAGGTGAGCGGCGGGCAGGTGATCGGCTCGGTCGGCTCCACCGGGAACACCACCGGCCCGCACGTGCACCTCGAGGTCCGCCTGCGCCCCGACGAGCCGGTCGACCCCCGGACCGCGCTCGTCGAGCACGGCGTCACCCCCTGACCCGACGGCACGCCCACCCCGGCTGCGCGCGCGGGTCGCCGACGGTTCCGGCGCTCGGCTCAGAGCTTCTCGACGTGGGCGTAGCGCAACAGCAGACGCTTGACGCCCTGCGAGCCGAAGTCCACCGAGGCGGTCATGCTCTGGCCCTCCCCGTCGAGTGCCACCACGCTGCCCATGCCGAACGAGTCGTGCAGCACCCGGTCCCCGGGCGCCAGCACCGGCAGGGGACGCTGCTGGCCGCGGGCGGCCGCGTCCTCGCGGGCCGCCGTCGACCCGAAGGCCCTGCCCCGACGCCCCCCGGCGCGGGGGGTGGGCGAGGCGAACACCGGGCGCTCCCATGAGGTCTGCTCGGCCTCCGTGCGCCTCCAGTCCACGAGGTCGACCGGCAGCTCGGCCAGGAAGCGGGACGGCGGGTTGCGCGAGGGTGCGCCCCACGAGGACCGGACCACCGCTCGCGAGACGTAGAGCCGCCGCTGGGCCCGGGTCACCCCGACGTAGGCCAGGCGACGCTCCTCCTCGAGCTCGCCCCGGTCGGTGAACGCGCGCTGGTGGGGGAAGATGCCCTCCTCCAGGCCGGTCAGGAACACCACCGGGAACTCCAGACCCTTCGCGGTGTGCAGCGTCATCAGGGTCACCACCCCGGCCGTGCCGTCGGGGATCTGGTCGGTGTCGGCCACCAGCGCGACCCGTTCCAGGAACTGCGGCAGCCCCGGTCCGCCGGCGCCGTCCGGCCCGTCGGCCGCCTCCCCCGTTCCCGCCTCACCGGCATCGTCACCGGCGAGCTCACCGGCGAGCTCACGGGGGTCCCCGGCGTCCCCCGGCTCGTCGGCGAACTCGCGGGCGACCGCGACCAGCTCGGCGAGGTTCTCGACCCTGGTCTCGTCCTGCGGGTCCTCGCTGTCCTCGAGCTCCTTGAGGTAGCCGCTGGCGGCCAGCACGTGCTCGAGCACCACGTCGGCGCGCTCGCGGGCCTCGACCATCGACCGGGCCGCCTCCACCATGTCGACGAAACCCCGGATGCTGGCCAGCGACCGGGCCGCGATGCCCGGCGCCTCCTGCGCGCGTGCGAGCGCCTCGAAGAACGTCAGCTGCTCCTGGCGCGCCAGCGCGGCGACGCACGCCTCGGCGCGCTCGCCGATGCCCCGCTTGGGCACGTTGAGCACCCGCCGCAAGGAGAGCTCGTCGGCGGGGTTCACCAGGATGCGCAGGTAGGCGAGCGCGTCCTTGACCTCCCGGCGCTCGTAGAACCGCACACCCCCCACCACGCGGTACGGCACGCCGGCCCGGATGAAGACCTCCTCGAACACGCGGGACTGGGCGTTGGTCCGGTAGAACACCGCGACGTCACCCGGCTGCACGCCGACCTCGCCCAGCCGGCGCACCTCGTCGGTGACGAAGCGCGCCTCGTCATGCTCGTCGTCGGCGACGTAGGCCACGATCCGCTCGCCGTCGCCGGCGTCGGACCAGAGGCTCTTCGCCTTGCGGCCGGCGTTGTTGGTGATCACGGAGTTCGCCGCGGTGAGGATCGTCTGCGTCGAGCGGTAGTTCTGCTCGAGCAGGATCGTCTCGGCGTCGGGGAAGTCCGTCTCGAAGTCCAGGATGTTGCGGATGTTCGCGCCCCGGAACGCGTAGATGGACTGGTCCGCATCGCCGACGACCATGAGCTCGGCCGGCTCCGCCCCGTCCCCGTCCGGGGCGTCCCGGTCGGGTCCGCCCGGCCCTCGCACCGGGCCGCCCGGCCGGCCGACGTCGTGCCCGCACAGCTCGCGGACCAGGGCGTACTGCGCATGGTTGGTGTCCTGGTACTCGTCGACCAGCACGTGCCGGAACCGGCGCCGGTAGTCGTCGCGGACCTCGGGGAACGCCTGGAACAGGTGCACCGTCGTCATCAGGAGGTCGTCGAAGTCGAGGGCGTTGGCCGCCCGGAGCCGCTGCTGGTAGAGCGCGTACGCCGCGGCGTGGGTCCGGTCGAGGTCCGTCTCGGCGGACGTCGCGGCCTCCTCGTGGTCGACGAGCTCGTTCTTCTGGTTCGACACCCACTGCAGCGTCGCTCGCGGCGGGTAGCGCTTCGGGTCGAGGTCGAGCTCCTTGCAGACCAGCGTCATCAGCCGCTTGGAGTCGGCCGCGTCGTAGATCGAGAACGACGAGCGGTAGCCGAAGCGGTGGATCTCGCGGCGCAGGATCCGCACGCAGGCGGAGTGGAAGGTGGAGACCCACATCAGCCGGGCCCGGCGGCCCACGAGGTGCTCCACCCGATCCCGCATCTCGGCGGCGGCCTTGTTGGTGAAGGTGATCGCGAGGATCGAGCCGGGATGGGCGTGCCGCTCGGCGATCAGCCAGGCGATCCGCCGGGTCAGCACCCGGGTCTTGCCGGAGCCCGCACCGGCGACCACCAGCAGCGGCGCTCCGGCGTGCACGACCGCGGCGCGCTGCGGCTCGTTGAGCCCGTCGAGCAGCTGATCCGGGGAGAGCGCCTTCGGCCGGGCCTCGGCCGTCGCGTCGGGCGGGGTCTCTGCCAGCGGGTGGGGAGCGCTCATGTCCCGCTCAGCCTACGGCCCGTCGCCGACCGGACCCGGCGCACCCGCCGGGCCGGGTCCGCTCGCCGCCGGCCCGAGCTCAGCGCCCGTTCGCACTGAAGTGCATCAGGTCCGAGACCGAGGAGAAGTCGCCGCCCCAGCCCCAGCCGACGCTCGCGAATGCCCGGGTCACCACACCGCCGGGCAGGATCATCCCCGGCCGGTGCCACGAACGGTCCAGGTAGGCGCTCGCGAGCTCGGGGAGCACCAGGTCGGTGTCCCCGGTGACCCGGTGGTAGGGGTTCATGAACGGGTTGACGTCGATGGCGAGGCCGTAGGCGTGGGCGGACAGCGTGGTCGACCCGCGGGTGAGGCGACAGACGAACGCGGCGGTGTCGTTGCCGTCGCCGGTGGGCGGCGCCTCCAGGTCGGCGGTGGTGGGCAGCCGCATCTCCTCGATCGGGTACGACGCGGCGTACAGCCTGCGGAAGACCGAGACCACGTCGGCGGTGACGGCGGCGTTCACCACCAGCTCCCCGGTGTGCGGGCGGGCGTCGAAGCCGCGGAAGGTCAGCGTCAGGTAGCGCAGGCCCGACAGCGGGACGGGGCAGCCCGGCTCCCAGGTGCGGCCCATGCGTCGGCGCACGGACGCCGAGATCGGCGACACGGTGGCGTGGAAGGCGCCGTCGCGCGGCGGCGGGAGCACGTCGCGGGTCGGCAGCCGGCGGTTCCGCAGCCGGGGCGGGGTGGGCAGCACCTTCCCGAAGCCGTCGGTGCGCAGCGGCAGCGGCGAGGCGCCGACCCTCCAGGTGCCCAGCGAGGGGCCGGGACTGCCGGGTGCTCGGCCGGGTGTTCGGCCGGGTGTTCGGCCGGGCGCGACCGACGACGGGGAGGCGGGCGTCGCGGTTCGGGACGCGGTCCTCCCGACGGCGCCGCAGCCGGCCAGCGCCAGGACGGCCAGCGCCGCGAGGACCGCCCTCGCGAGGCTCACAGCAGCCGGCGGTCGTTCGCCCACCGGGTGAGCTCGTGCCGTGAGGACAGCTGCAGCTTGCGCAGCACGCTGGACACGTGCGTCTCGACGGTCTTGACGGAGATGAACAGCTCGGCGGCCACCTCCTTGTAGGCGTAGCCGCGAGCGATCAGCCGCATCACCTCACGCTCGCGCTCGGTGAGGCGGTCGAGGTCCTCGTCGACCTGGGCCACCTCGATCGTCCCGGCGAACGCGTCCAGCACGAAGCCGGCCAGCCGCGGGGAGAACACCGCGTCGCCGGTGGCGACCCGCTCGATGGCGCTGACCAGCTCCGGGCCGGTGATGGTCTTGGTGACATAGCCGCGGGCGCCCCCGCGGATGGTGCCGATGACGTCCTCCGCGGCGTCGGACACCGACAGCGCGAGGAAGCGGGTCTCCGCCGTCCCGGACGCGGGCCCGCGGGTGAGCGCGAGCCTCCTCATCACCTCCACGCCGCCACCGCCGGGCAGGTGCACGTCGAGCAGCACCACCTCCGGCCGCAGCGCGGCGACCACGGCGACGGCCTCGTCGACGTCCGCCGCCTCGCCGAGCACCTGGACACGGTCACGGTGGGCGCCGAGCTCGGCCTTCACACCGGTCCGGAACATCGCGTGGTCGTCGACCACCACGACACTGCGACTCATCTGCTCTCCTTCGTGCCGCCGGTGGCGCCGGTGCCGGGCGCGCCTGCGGTCGCCTGCTCGTGCCCGGCCGCGTCGCCGGAGGACGTGTGCGGGGTCATGCTGAGCCGGACCTCGGTGCCCTCTCCCGGAGCGGTCCGCAGCACCGCACTGCCCCCGTGCCTGCTCATCCGCCCCACGATGCTGTTGCGCACCCCGAGGCGGTCCTCGGACACCGCGTCCCGGTCGAAGCCGCGGCCGCGGTCGCGCACGAACACGTCCGTGGCCGGCCCGCCGCACTCGGCGAACACGTCGACCCGCGCGGCGCCGGAGTGCCGTGCGGCGTTCACCATCGCCTCGCGGGCGGCGAGCAGGAGCGGGCGCAGCCGCTCGGACACGGGCGTGTCGCCGACCACGACGACCTCGACCGGGATCCCGTGGGCGTCCTCGACCTCGGCGGCCGCGGCCCGCAGCGCACTGGCCAGGGAGGTGTCGGGGGCGGGCTGCCCGCCGTACAGCCAGGAGCGGAGGTCGCGCTCCTGGGCCCGGGCCAGCGTGGCGACCGCCCGAGGGTCACCGGCGTGCTTCTGGATCAGCGCGAGCGTCTGCAGCACCGAGTCGTGCAGGTGGGCCGCCATGTCGGCACGCTCCTGGGAGCGGACCCGCGCGGCCCGCTCCTCGGAGAGGTCGCCGGTCAGCCGGAACAGCCACGGCCCCACCGTCAGCGCCAGGCCGGCCACCCCGAGCGCCCCCGCGACCACCACGTCGCGGGCGACGCCGGCCTGGCCGGTCAGCACCGCGAACAGCACCAGCGCGGACAGCAGCAGGCCGCCGCCGGCGACGAGGCGGGCGTACGACGCGACGCCGCCGCGCCCCACGACGGCGCGGACGAAGTCCACGCGGCCCGAGCTGTCCACCCAGCGCTCGCGCTGCGCCTCGTCGGCCTGCCGCCACAGCACGGCCAGGCCGAGCACCCCGAGCAGGATCGGCCAGAAGAACAGCGAGCCGCCGACCAGGCCCTGGCCGAGCACCACGATGCCCACCGCCACCGCGGCGACGGCCACCATCGGTCCCACGTCCTGCCGGCGCCGGGCCCGGCCGGGGCGCCGGCCCTGACGGGTGGCGGCCTCGAGACCCGGCGCGGAGTCGTCCAGGTGGGTGCGGGCCGGCAGCACCAGCCACAGCCCCGCGTAGACGGCCACGCCGAACCCGCCGACCAGGGCGGCGACCACGAAGGCCACCCGCACCGCCAGCACGTCGACGCCCAGGTGGTGCGCCACGCCCGCGGCCACCCCGCCGAGCCACCGGTCGTCGGTGGCGCGGAAGGCCTTGCGGGGTCCCACGGTGCGGGACGGGCTCGCGGTGCTCATGACGGGTTCATCGTCTCACCGCCCACCCGGCGGAGCCCATGAGTGGCGACCCTGGTCGACCCCTGACGCCGGGCAGGGTCCTCCCCCTGCGGATCAGGGCTCTCCCCGATGGTGTGCGGTCCTCGCAGCCGCGAGGATCGGAGCATGACCGAGACACCTCAGCAGTCGCTCGACGACGAGCGGCACACCTCCTCCTCCGTCCCTCCCCGCGAGGGCTGGTCGCCGCGCGGCAACGGTCCGCTGCGGCGCAGCGTCGCCGACCGCAGGATCGCCGGCGTGGCCGGCGGCCTGGGCCGGCACCTCGACATCGACCCGACGATCCTTCGGGTGCTGCTCGTCGTGCTGAGCTTCTTCGGCGGGGCCGGGCTGCTGCTGTACGCCGCCCTGTGGGTGCTGGTGCCCGAGGACGGCCGGGAGAACGGCGCCATCGCGGTCCGCCCGGGCACCCGCAACACGCTGCTGATCGCGGCGGGGGTCGTCGCGCTGCTGCTCCTGCTCGACCACGGCTGGGGCGGCCCCGGCTTCCCGTGGCCGCTGCTCGTCGTCGGCGGTGCCGTCGTCGCCTACCTGGTGGTCCGCGACCGCGACGACCGTCCGTCGACCGGGACCCCGACGGCCGGCCCGCAGGACCCGACGGCCCCGCCGGCGCCGTCGCCCTCGTCCCCGTCGTCCGCGGTCGGCGGGGTCCCCTTCACGGCCGGGACACCGGACGAGCCGCCGCCGTGGGCCCCGGCCCCGCCGGCGGCGGCCCCGGTGCCGCCGCGCAGGCGCCGCGGCCCGCTGCTGTTCGGCTTCACCCTCGCGCTGGTCGCCGTCGCCCTCGGCTGCCTCGGCCTGTACGACGTGGCCGGCGGCGCCGTGGTCACCTCGGCGTACCCCGCGCTGGCCCTGGCGGTCGTCGGCGCCATGCTCGTGGTCGGGTCGGTGCTGGGCCGCGCCGGCGGCCTGGTGCTGCTCGGCATCGTCGCCGCACTCAGCCTCGCGGTCACCTCGGCCGTGAGCGCGGTGGGCGGCTTCGACGCCGCGCACCAGCGCGACCTCAGCGCCACCCCGGGGACCGCCGCGGCCGTCCACGGCACGTACTTCGTCCCCGGCGGCCGGGTGATGCTCGACCTCAGCGACGTGCGGGATCCCGCGGCGCTGGCCGGGCGGACCGTCGACGTGGGGGCCCGGGCCGGTGAGCTGGTCGTGGTCCTGCCCCGCGGGGTCGTCACCGACCTCGACGCCGAGATCACCGGGCCCGGCCAGATCGACGTGCCCGGCCGCTCGACGGGCGGCGTCGACAGCACGGTCACCGAGAGGCTCGGCTCCGGCACCGGCGTCCTGACCCTGCGCACCCACCTGTTCGCCGGACACATCGACGTGAGGAACCCCTGATGAGCACCCACGACCGTCCCACCCATCCGCTCAACGTCAGCTACCTGGTCGTCGGCCTGGTGTTCCTCGGGATCTCCGGCTCCTGGGCGCTGCGAGCCGCCGGCCTCGTGGACGCCGGTGACGTCCGCTGGCTGCTGCCCCTCGTCCTGGTCGCCTCCGGCGTGGTCGGCCTGCTCGCGTTCGCGGGCAAGGGCCTGTCCGCTGGCCGGCACCGCGACCACGACGACGCCGGCGACCCCGACGACCCCCGCATCCCCTGGTCCGAGGACACCCTGCTTCTCGGCCGCCGTAGCGACGAAGAAGAAGGAGAGCTCCGATGAGCCAGTCCGACCCCCACCCGATGTACCCCTCTCACCGCCGCCTGGTGCGCAGCCGGAGCGACCGCTGGCTCGCCGGCGTCTGCGGAGGCGTCGCCGACTACGCCGGGATCGACGCCAACCTGGTCAGGTTGCTCGTCGTCCTCGGCACGGTCCTCGGCCTCGGGTCACTGCTCCTGGTGTACGTCGTCGCCTGGGTGCTGATGCCGCAGGAGTAGAGCGGGACCAGGACTCACTCCGCCGTCGAGTTCGGCCGGCGCCAGCTTCGCTCGAACGGCAGCCGCCAGGCGCGTGGGGCGATGAGCTGGTGGATGGCGTTGGGACCCCAGCTCCCGGGTGCGTAGGTGCGCACCGGGGGCGGGTCCGCGAGGAGCTGATGGGCCTTGTCCCACAGCTCCTCGATGCCGTCCGCGGTGTTGAACAGCGTGCGGTCGCCTCGCATGGCGTCGTGGATCAGCCGCTCGTACGCCTCGAGGACCGACTTGGAGCTCCCCGTGTCGTGGGTCGCGAACTGCATGGACAGCTTCTCCAGCTTCATCCCCGGGCCGGGCCGCTTGCCGTAGAACGACAGCGACATGCGGGACTGGTCGGCCAGGTCGAAGGTGAGGTGGTCGGGCCCCGCGGCGCCCACCCCGGACCCCTGCGGGAACATCGTCCTCGGCGGCTCCTTGAACGCGATGGAGATGATCCGGGCACCCTCGGCCAGCTTCTTGCCGGTCCGCAGGAAGAACGGCACCCCGGCCCAGCGCCAGTTGTCGATCTCGACCTTGAGCGCGATGAACGTCTCGGTGTCCGAGTCGTCGGACACGTCGGGGTTCTCGCGGTAGCCGAGGTACTGGCCACGGACCACGTTGTGCGGCTCCAGCGGCTGCATCGACCGGAAGACCTTGAGCTTCTCGTCGCTGATCGGGTCGGGCAGCAGCGACGTCGGCGGCTCCATCGCCATGAAGGCCAGCACCTGCATCAGGTGGGTGACCACCATGTCCCGGAAGGCGCCGGTGGCCTCGTAGAACGACGTGCGCATCTCCAGCCCGAGCGTCTCCGGGACGTCGATCTGGACGTGGTCGATGAAGTTCCGGTTCCAGATCGGCTCGAACAGGCCGTTGGCGAACCGGAACGCCAGGATGTTCTGCGCGGCCTCCTTGCCGAGGAAGTGGTCGATCCGGAAGATCTGGTCCTCGGCGAAGACCTCGTGCAGGCGGGCGTTGAGGTTCTTCGCCGACTCCAGGTCGGTGCCGAACGGCTTCTCCATGACGATCCGGGAGCGCTCCACCAGGTCGGCGTCCGCGAGCTGGTGCACCACGGCCAGGGCGGCGCTAGGCGGCACGCTGAGGTAGTGCAGCCGGGACACCGTGTCTGCGCCGGCGTCGAGCAGCACCTGCTCCTCGTCCTTGACAGCGTCCGCGAGCGCCTCAGGACCGTCGGCCTGGCGCACGAACCGCAGCCGCGCGGCGAAGTCCTCCCAGCAGCTGTCGTCGAAGGGCCGGCTGAACTCGTCGACGGCCTCGCGGGTCAGCTTGACGAACTGGTCGGTGTCGAGGTCGTCCAGAGACGTGCCCACGATCCGGCAGCTCTCCAGCAGACCCGCCTCGAGCAGGTGCAGCAGGCCCGGGAGGAGCTTGCGGCGAGCCAGGTCACCGGTGGCTCCGAACAGCACGACGACGTGGGCTTGGTCCATGCCCCTGATGGTAGGCGGACCGCAGGACCGCGAGCAGCCCGAGCGCGGACACGATCGCCCACACGCCCTCGAGGAGCAGGAACCCCCACTGCCTCTGCAGCACCGCCTCGACGCTAAGGGTCCCCGAGCCCACCAGGTTCAGCACCAGGTAGGTCAGCGACCGCTGCCCCAGCCAGCCGCGCTGCGCGGCAGCGAACCCCGCCAGCACCAGCAGCGACCCGACGACCTGCACCACCTGGTCCATGACGACCACTCCTCGCGAGAGCGTCGTCTTGTCGGTCCGGGTACGGCGCACATCTCGTCCGGGAATGCCGCCGGCCTCGTCACGGCACCGCCGTGATCGTCTCACACGGCGCCGGTGCCGGGCGTTTGCGGGACGGGGCAGCGGGCACGAGAGCGGTCCGGCCCGCAGAAACGGTCCGGACCCCCACACAGGAGGAGCTCGACATGAAGGGCAAGATCACGCTGCTCGTCGGCGGTGCCGTCGGCTACGTGCTGGGCACCCGCGCCGGGCGCGAGCGCTACGAGCAGATCAAGTCGCAGGCGCAGAGCCTGTGGGGCAACCCCAAGGTGCAGGAGAAGGCCTCGCAGGCACAGGACCTGGCCAAGGAGAAGGGCCCCGAGATGGGCCAGAAGGTCGCCGACGCCGCGTCCGGCGCCGCCGGCCAGGCGAAGGACAAGATGACGGGTGGCTCGAGCGACTCGACCGGCTCGGCGAGCACGGCGCCCTACCCCACCTCCGCGAGCACCGGGACGGGCTACCCGCCCTCGCCCACCGCTGGTTGAGCGCCACGCACGTTGGAGGAGGCGCGACAGAGCGCTAGCCGAGGCCTCGAAACCATGGTCACCTCTCGCGCGTACCTGACCGGGTTTCGAGGCCCTCGCCCCAGGGGGCTCGGGCACCTCAACCAGCGTCGGCTCGAGCACCTCAACCAGCGCGGAGCGCGAGTGCACCTCGACCGGCGTGAGGGTCAGCCGCGGGGGACGCCCGAGATCGCCGTCCCAGACCGGGTCCTGTACCTCTTGTTGATGCTGATCAGCACCGCGGTCCAGGTCTCCAGCTGGCGGGCGATCCGCAGGCGGCCCGCGTCGACGCCCGGCCGCGAGGTGACCGCCCTGGCGAGCTCGACGGCCACCGCCTTCGCCTCCTCGTCGTCCCCGCAGACCAGCACGTCCTC
>JAICKK010000030.1 GCA_025927955.1 Nocardioidaceae bacterium | reverse complement strand
CATCTGGCCCGGCACGTGCTCGAGGTGCTGGACCCCGGGGCAGCCGACCTCGCCCTCGGGAAGAGGCTCGACGCGGAGGAGCGGGCCGCGGCACGCAGGCGGTTCCTGGAGCTGTTCGACAACGGGGACGGCACCCATACCGGCCGGTTCCGGATCGACACCCTGCACGCCGCCATGCTCCGCAAGGCCCTCGAGGCGTTCACCCATCCCACCCACGCGCACCAGCAGCACCCGCACCAGCACCCGTTGGGGGCTGCGGCCGGCGCCCACGTCGCCGCCCAGAAGGGCACGCGCAAGGGCGCGCACACCGCCGCCGGTGGGGCCGCATGCCACGCCCCCGGCAGAACCGGCCACGCCGCGGGTGAGCGTGCGGGTGCGAGTGGCGCGGGCGCAAAGCGGTCTCGTCCGGAGGTGCTGGGGCAGGCGCTCTGCCGGCTGCTCGAGCGCCTGGACCCGACCCGGCTGCCGCGCTCCGGTGGGGTGAACGCGACCGTGGTGGTGCTGCTCGACTACGACCAGCTGCTGACCGGGCTGGGCACCGCCCGCCTGGACACCGGCGAGAGGATCTCCGCCGGGGCCGCGCGGCGGCTGGCGTGTGAGGCCGGGGTGATCCCCGCGGTCTACCGGCGCCTGGTCGACGGCCGCTCGGTGGTCCTCGACATGGGCCGCAAACGCCGCTACTACACCGAGATCCAACGCATCGCCATGAACATCGAGCAGGGCGGCTGCACCACCGAGAGCTGCGACCGCCCCGCAGCCTGGTGCGACGCCCACCACGACCTCCAATGGTCCCACGGCGGCCCCACCGACCTGCCCAACGGCCGCCTCCTGTGCCCCTACCACCACGGGAAAGCGCACTCCACCGGCTACCGGACCGAACGCCTGCCCAACGGCCAGATCCGCTTCCACCGACGCACGTGAGCAGCACGCGACCCGACGCCGCCAGCAGGGGTGCCGACCGTCACGCCTGACTCTTGCGTCCGACGAGGTGGAAGATGCGACTGAGCTGGCGGTAGGGATCGCGTCGACCGGCCTCCAGCTCGACCTCGGCCGCTACGGCGACCTGCCGTGCATCGCCGGGGTCCAACGGGGCGCCACTGAGATCGAGCCAGTCGACGAACAGCCACACTCCGTACCAGCGCACTGGCTCCACGCCCCGGCTGTGCAGGAGCCCGCTGAGCTCCTCCACCGAGTCGGCTCGAGTCGGCACGCCCAGGACCCCGGTCTCGTTCCTGGCGTCGAACGACGCCAGGGCGTCGTCCCAGCGCCGTTCCAGGGCCGGGCGCACCGCCATCGCGTTGGCGTTGCCCGTCATGATCGAGACGACGCCCCCGGCGGCAGCACACCGGCACAGCTGGTCGACCATCGGCTCCGACTGCTCCAGGTAGCCGAGAACCCCGTGGCACAGGACGGCCGCGAAGCGTCGACCGTCGACCGCGTCCTCGGCGTGCTCGCCGTCGGCCTCCACGAGCCTCACCCGTCGCCGGGCCTCACCAGGCAGCCGCTGGAGTCGTTGCCGGGCCTTGTCCAGCATGGCGGCCGACGGGTCGAGCAACGTGACCTCGTAGCCGGCCTGGGCCAGTGGAAACGCCTGGTGGCCCGCGCCACCTCCGACGTCGAGCACGGAGGCCGGCGGCGAGGGCAGGTGCTCCAGCAGCTGCCGGTGCAGCACGTAGGTGCGCACGCGCCCCTTCGCGGTGGCATACGCGCCGTCGGCGAACCGGTCGGCCAGGTCGGCCCAGGTGTCTCCTCCCACCACACCATGATGGGACCCGGCGACAGGACCATGACGGGGGCCGGTCACGATCACCTGGATGACCGGTGAACGGCGCTGGCTATGGTGGGTCGCGATGACTGCGCTCGACGACTACTGCGAGCTCTGCGACCTCCCGAGGTCCCAGTGCGTCCATGGTCTGCCCCCGGCACCGAAGCCGGTCGTCACCTCGCCCCCGAAGCCGAGGAAGCGCGTGGCCGCGACATCACGCGCGCCGGAGACTCCTCCCAGGCCGATGAACCGCAGGTGGACGCCTCCGGAGGCCCTCAGGCCGCTGATCCTCGAGGTGCTGCAGGAGGCCGGTGGCGAGCTGGAGACCGACGAGCTCTTCCTGGAGCTGGAGATCCTGGCCGACGACCGGCTGCTGCCCGGTGACCGCGAGACGACGCCGGAGGGCGAGCTGCGCTGGCGGTACGCCGCCCGCCGTGCTCGCATGGCCCTCATCAACGAGGGGCTGATGACCAAGGGCACGCCCGGCGTCTGGAAGCTGGCCGGACCCGGCCGCTGACGTGCGAGAGCCGCCGGTCGCGTCCTGGGTGCCGCTGACCAAGAGCGAGCTGGGCGTCCTCGTGCGTGTCCTGCTTGCGAAGACCACGCGTGCACTCGTGCTCGTCGACGGTCGGTCGGGTGCTGGGAAGTCGACCTTCGCCCACCGACTCGCGCAGGTGCTCGATGCCGCGGTGGTGCACACCGACGACATCGCCTGGCAGCACAGCCGGTTCGGCTGGTCCGACGTGCTGCTCGACGGCGTCGTCACCCCTTGGCGACGCGGCGCCGTAGTGTCGTTACGGCCGCCGGGCTGGGGACCGTCGGACAGGCCGGGCACTGTCACGGTTCCGCCGTCTCCCGTCCTCGTCGTCGAGGGCGTCGGCGCGGGACGCGCGGCGCTGGCCTCGCACGCGGATCTGGTCGTCTGGGTCCGGTCGGACGGTGACGAGGCCCGACGACGCGGGGTCGCACGCGACGTCACCGAGACCCACCCGGACCCCTCGGCGCCTGACCCCGCCCCCTCCGTCGCAGCCGACGTATGACGCGCGGCATCTACAGGTGCATGCTGGGACCGCGGTGACCCGCAGAGGGTCCTCACGACAGAGGGGCGAAGCGCAGATGATGACGATCATCACCAGGGTGAAGCTGAAGGCGGGCTCCACCGAGCAGTGGGACCGGGTCATGCGCGAGCGGGTCGAGGCGGCCCGTGGCGCGAGCGGCTGGGTCTCCGCACAGCTGCTCAGGGGTGTCGACGAAGACCTCGAGCGGGCCATCGTCGGGGTCTGGGAGTCCAAGGACGCCTGGGCCGCCTGGCACCACGACGACGCCTTCCAGGAGACGCGGGACCAGCTCAGCCGGGTGGAGGACCGCGCTCAGGAGTCCGTCTGGTTCGAGGTCGTCGAGGACGTCGACTGACCGAGCGGAGCCCGATGTCCTCGCTCACGACGAGGACCGCGTCCCGGCCACCGCTCCGTCTCTCATCCGTTCGCATCGGTCCGGGGCCGCCTCGTGAACGGTCGCGTGGCTCAGACGTCCTCCGTGGCCATCTCCGCGATCGTCCGCACCCACGCCTCGTGCTCGTCGCCCACGCCACGGGCACGGCCGCGGAGGGCGAACTCGGTGAGCCGGAAGCCGGTGTCGAGCAGCAGGTCACCGTGCTGCCAGGAGACCACGAGCAGCCCGTGCGGCGGCACCACCTTCCCGGCGAGACCCCGCTCGTGGCGGGCGCCGCGCAAGGCTGTCGCAGGGATCCGGAAGGACCCGGCCGTCCGGTCGACGTCGAGAGCGTCCTCCGACAGCGAGAGCCGGCACGTGCTGCGAGCCCCGAGACCGCGGGCCACGACGCGGTCGAGCCAGCTCCCGCTCGTCGTCGTCCCGAAGTACCTCCCGCCGGCCTGCAGCACCGGTGGGGGACGGTCCGCCGGCACCTCGACCAGCGGGGGCAGGTCGTGGCGACGGCCGCGCCGGCGCCACCCCCACCACATCCCCAGGTAGGCCAGGAACAGCAGGCCGAACAGGATCAGGACCGGCACCCAGGCGGGGGACCTCGTCATCTGGTCTTGCCGTCCAGGACGGTCGCTGTCCCCCTCAGGAACGTGGCGACCACCCGTCCGGGCAGCTCCCGCCCGGCGTACGGGGTGTTGCGGGAGAGGGACGCCGTCTCGGTCGGGTCGACGACGCGGGTGACGGAGGGGTCGTAGAGCACCAGGTTGGCGGGCTCCCCCGCGGCGAGGGGGCGGCCGTGCCCGGAGAGCCGGCCGATCTGCGCGGGCCGCGTCGACATCCGCGTCGCGACGCCGGCCCAGTCGAGCAGGCCCGTGTCGACCATCGCCTGCTGCACCACCGACAGCGCGGTCTCCAGGCCCAGCATGCCGAAGGCGGCGGCCTGCCACTCGCAGTCCTTGTCCTCGTGCGGGTGCGGCGCGTGGTCGGTGGCGACCACATCGATGGTGCCGTCCGCCAGCCCCGCGCGCAGGGCCTCCACGTCGACGGCCGAGCGCAGCGGCGGGTTGACCTTGTAGACCGGGTCGTACGTCGCGGCCAGCTCGTCGGTGAGCAGCAGGTGGTGCGGGCACGCCTCGGCGGTGACGTTCCAGCCCTTGCTCTTCGCCCAGCGCACGATCTCCACGGAGCCGGCCGTGGAGACGTGGCAGACGTGCAGCCGCGAGTCCACGTGCGCCGCGAGCAGGCAGTCGCGGGCGATCACGGCCTCCTCCGCGACGGCCGGCCAGCCGCGCAGCCCGAGCCGGCCGGACAGCTCGCCCTCGTTCATCTGGGCGTCCTCGGTCAGCCGCGGCTCCTGAGCGTGCTGGGCGATGACGCCGTCGAAGGCCTTGACGTACTCCAGCGCCCGCCGCATCAGCACCGCGTCGGACACGCACCTCCCGTCGTCGGAGAAGATGCGCACCCGCGCCGCCGAGTCGGCCATCGCGCCGAGCTCCGCGAGCCGCTCACCACCGAGGCCGACCGTCACCGCGCCGACCGGGACGACGTCGCAGTGCCCGGCCTCGCGGCCGAGGTGCCAGACCTGCTCGACGACGCCGGCGGTGTCGGCGACCGGGTCGGTGTTGGCCATGGCGTGCACGGCGGTGAACCCGCCGAGCGCCGCGGCGCGGGTCCCGCTCTCGACGGTCTCGGCGTCCTCCCGTCCGGGCTCGCGCAGGTGCGTGTGGAGGTCGACGAGGCCCGGCAGGGCGATAAGCCCGTGGGCGTCGACCACCTCCGCGCCGGCGCTCGAGAGCCCGCTGCCCACCTCGGCGATCCGTCCGTCCGCGAGCAGCAGGTCTGCCGGCTCGGCCCCGAGGATGCGGGCGCTCCGGATCAGGTAGCTGGTCATTCCTCTCCTCCACCGATGGCCGGCTCGGAACCGCCGAGCAGCAGGTACAGCACGGCCATCCGTACCGCGACTCCGTTGGTGACCTGCTCGACGATGACCGAGCGCTGCGAGTCGGCCACGTCGGCGGTGATCTCCATGCCCCGGTTCATCGGCCCCGGGTGCATCACGATGGTGTGGTCCTGCAACGTGGCCATCCGCCGGCCGTCGAGCCCGTAGCGACGGGAGTACTCCCGCACGGTCGGGAAGAACGACGCGTTCATCCGCTCCCGCTGGACCCGCAGCATCATCACCACGTCGGTCTTGGGCAGCACCGCATCGAGGTCGTAGGACGTCTCCACGTCCCAGCCGTCGACGCCGACCGGCAGCAGCGTGGGCGGCGCGACCAGCGTCACCTCGGCGCCCAACGTGTTCAGCAGCAGCGCGTTGGAGCGCGCGACACGGCTGTGCAGCACGTCACCGACGATCGCCACCCGCCGGCCGTCGAGGTCCCCGAGGTGCCGCCACATCGTGAACGCGTCGAGCAGCGCCTGCGTCGGGTGCTCATGGGTCCCGTCGCCCGCGTTGACCACGCTCGACCTCGACCAGCCGGCGTTCGCGAGCAGGTGCGGCGCCCCCGACGCCCAGTGGCGTACGACGACCGCGTCGGCGCCCATGGCCTCCAGGGTCAGCGACGTGTCCTTGAGGCTCTCGCCCTTGCTCAGCGAGGAGCCCTTCGCCGAGAAGTTGATGACGTCGGCGGACAGCCGCTTGGCGGCCGCCTCGAAGGAGATCCGGGTGCGGGTGCTGTCCTCGAAGAACAGGTTGACGACCGTGCGGCCGCGCAGCGCGGGCAGCTTCTTGATCGGCCGGTCGGCGAGCGTCCGCAGCTCCTCGGCCGTCGCCAGGATCAGCTCGGCATCGTCGCGGGAGAGGTCGCCCGCGCTCAGCAGGTGCCTCTTCATCGGCTCGCTCTGTTCAAGTGGCTCGCTCCGCTCGCGTGTCCGGCGCCACGGGTCGTCACGCCTTCCCTCCTCGGCTCGCTCCGCTCGACGTACCGGAGATCGTCACCGCGTCGACGCCGTCGACCTCGGCGAGGCGCACGGCGACGCTCTCGACCAGTGAGGTCGGCAGGTTCTTGCCCACGAAGTCCGCCCGGATGGGCAGTTCGCGGTGCCCTCGGTCGACGAGCACGGCCAGCCGCACGGCGCGGGGCCGCCCGATGTCGTTGAGCGCATCGAGGGCGGCGCGGATCGTCCGGCCCGAGAACAGCACGTCGTCGACGAGGACGACCGTCCGGCCGTCGATGCCGCCCGGCGGGATCTCCGTGGGCAGCAGAGTACGGGCCGGGCGCATGCGGAGGTCGTCGCGGTACATCGTCACGTCGAGGGAGCCGACGGGCACGTCCGCCTCCTCGACGACGGCCATCTTGGTCGCGACGCGCCGGGCCAGCGGCACCCCGCGGGAGGGGATGCCCAGCAGCACCAGGTCCTCGGCTCCCTTGTTGCGCTCGAGAATCTCGTGCGCGATCCGGGTCAGGGCACGGGTGATGTCGTGCGGGTCGAGGACGGTGCGCCCGAAGGTCCCAGGATCGGGACCCGGCGCCGGCTCGGGGGCCGGCACGGCTGACGAGGCAGACACGGTCAGCCAACCTCCTTCTCCGCCTCACGGGACGGCTCGTTAAAGGACGTCGATCGGGCGCCACGCTACCAGTCCGAGCGCACGCCCTGCTCGTGCGCGTAGATCGCGGCCTGGAAGCGGTCGCGTAGCCCCAGCCTGACCAGCAGGTTCGCCACGTGGGTCTTGACCGGCGGGAGGCTGGCCACCAGCGTGTCGCGGCTCTCGGCGTTGCTCGGGCCCCGGCTGAGGTGCCCGGGGACCACCCGCTCACGGTCGCTGAGCGGGTCCGGGCCGGCGCCGGGCACGAGTCCGGACACCGGTCGGGCCCTCCGTGCCTCAGGCCAGCGCCGGCTGAGCCACCGGTGCCGCGGCGGGCTCCCCGCGCAGCAGCGCCACCGCCGTCCACACCTGGGCCACCAGGCCGACCACCAGCGGGACCAGCTCGCCGCCGGGGAGGCCGGGAGTGAGCTCGCCGAGCATGAACAGGACCATGAGCACGAGGACGGGCACGGGCACCAGACCCGCCCGGAAGCCGGCGATGGTGAACAGCAGCAGCGCCACCGGCGTGGCGAACATCAACGCCACGATGCCCGGACCGGCGATCTCGTCCAGGCGAGTGAGCGCCGCGGCTCCTCCGGGTGCGCCGTCGAGCGCCGCGAGCACCCAGTGGTGGACCCCGACCAGGGCCAGCCCCACGGAGCCGAGCGCGCCGAGGACGACGCCGACGTCGGCGACGCCCCGACCGCGACCGCGGGTCAGGCCGGCCCAGCACAGGACCACCCCGACGGCCAACGCGGCGGAGGACAGCTCCACCCAGCCCAGGGCCCGCACGAGCCCGACGTGGCCCGGGACCTGGCGCAGCTGGACGGCCGGTGCCGCCTGGTCGTCGAACGGGTCGAGCGGCCCGGTGGCCAGCAGGGCCACGAACAGTGCGGGCAGGCACAGGGCGCCGGCGATGCGCCGTACGCCGTCGGGGCCGGGCCCGTGCCCAGGTGTGTGAACGGTGGTGGTTGTCATGAGGTGCTCCCTTCGAGCGGTCCAGTCGGTCGAGTGCCTCGACGCTAGGAGCGACGTCCCGGTCGGCGCGTCGTGTCGCGGGACCCTCCCCGTGGACCGGGCGATGGTCTCCGGGCCCACGACGTACGCCGTCACGACGACGGGCCTCCTCCGCGAAGACGACGCGCGACGGGGGCGCTCGCCCTAGGGTCGGCTCCATGGCCTCGCCCACCGTCCCCTGGACCGTCACGCTGCGGTCACGGCGGCCCGACACGGTCGACCTCGGCATCGCGGCGTTCGTCCTGGCGCTGAGCCAGCTGGAGGTCTGGAGCCGGCAGGTCTCCGGGCCGCTCTGGGCCGGCACCGCGGTCTCGCTGGGGTTCGGCGTGTCGATCCTCTTCTGGCGCAGCCACCCGCTCGCCTCGCTCGTCGCCGTCTACGCCGTCATGGTCGCGTGCCTGCCCCTGGGCGTCTCCCTGGAGAACTTCCTCGGCTCGGTGGTCCCCGGCGTCCTCGTGGTCGCCGCCATGTCCGCGCGGCTGCCGCTGCGTCCCGCCGCGGTCGGCACCGCGCTGGCCTATCTCGTGCTGCTCGTCACCGCGCTCGTGGACCCCGGCGGCTACCTGTGGGGAGGGTTCATCATCGGGGGCGCCTTCGTGGCCGGGCGGCTCATCTACTCCCGGCGGCTGCTCATCGAGGAGCTGCGCACCACCACCGCCGAGCTCGAGCGCAGCCGCGACCAGCAGGCCCGCACCGCCGTCGCGGAGGAGCGGTCCCGGATCGCGCGCGAGCTGCACGACGTCGTCGCGCACTCGGTGAGCGTGATGGTGGTGCAGACGGCGGCCGCCCAGCGGATGCTCGAGGTCGACCACGACCGTGCCTCGCGTTCCCTCGACGCCGTGCAGGACACCGGACGTCAGGCGCTTGCCGAGCTGCGCCGGCTCCTGGGCGTGCTGCGCCCCGGTGCCACGTCGCCGGGCCTGGTCCCCCAGCCGGGCCTCGACGACCTGGAGTCGCTGACCGTTCCCGTCGAGCACGCCGGGGTGCTGGTCGCCGTCGAGCGGCGTGGGCGGGTGCGGCCGCTGCCTGCGGGCATCGAGCTCGCGGCGTACCGGATCCTCCAGGAGGCGCTGACCAACGTGCTGCGCCACGCGCACGCCGAACGGGCCCGGGTCTGCCTCTGCTACGGCGAGTCCGACCTCGACCTGGAGGTGAGCGACGACGGCGTGGGCGGGCCGCCGCTGCTCAGCGGCGGCGGCCACGGCCTGGTGGGGATGGCCGAGCGCGCCGCCCTGTACGACGGACGCCTGCACGCGGGGCCGCGGGCCGACGGCGGGTTCACGGTGAGCGCCCGGCTGCCGTTGGGGACCGCCTCGTGACCCGCGTCGTGGTGGTCGACGACCAGGCCCTGGTCCGCGGCGGGTTCGCGATGATCCTCTCCACCGAGCCTGACCTCGAGGTGGTCGGTGAGGCCGGTGACGGCGAGGAGGCCGTGCGGCTGTGTGCCGAGCGGCGCCCCGACGTGGTGCTGATGGACATCCGGATGCCCGTGCTGGACGGGGTGGAGGCCACCCGGCGGGTCACGGCTGCGGGAACCGGCCGGGTGCTGGTGCTGACGACCTTCGACCTCGACGAGTACGTCTACGACGCGATCCGCGCCGGAGCGAGCGGGTTCCTGCTCAAGGACGTCCCGCCGGCCGAGCTCGCGCACGCGGTCCGCACGGTCGCGGCCGGGGAGACGCTGCTCGCACCCTCGATCACCCGCCGCCTCGTCGAGGAGTTCGTCCGCCGTCCGGCGCCCGGCCGGGCCGACCCCAGGCTGGCGCGGCTGACCGACCGGGAGCGCGAGGTGCTGGTGCTGGTGGGCCGCGGCCTGTCCAACGCCGAGGTCGCGCAGCGGCTCGTGGTCTCCGAGACGACGGCGAAGACGCACGTGAGCCGCATCCTCACCAAGCTCTCGCTGCGTGACCGGGTCCAGGCGGTGGTCCTGGCCTACGAGTCCGGTCTGGTCCGTCCGGGCACGGAACAACCGGCACAGCCGCGCGGTTACCCCTGAGGGGCCAACGTCGAGGGAGCTGTGCGTGAAGGTCGAGATCTGGTCGGACGTCGTCTGTCCGTGGTGCTACATCGGGAAGCGCCGGTTCGAGTCCGCGCTGGACCGGTTCGCGCACCGTGACGACGTGGAGGTGGAGTGGCGCAGCTTCGAGCTCGACCCGTCCACCACCTCGGTGCGGGCATCCGGGGAGGGGCCGGACCACGCGGACGTGCTGTCGGCGAAGTACGGCATGTCGCGGGCCCAGGCCGAGGAGGCGATCGCCTCCATGTCGCAGTCCGCCGCCGGTGAGGGGCTGGAGTTCCGGATGGATCGCTCGCTGGCCGCCAACACCTTCGACGCCCACCAGGTCATCCACCTGGCCGCCGTCCACGGCCTGCAGGACCAGGTCAAGGAGCGACTGCTGCGGGCGTACTTCACCGACGGCGAGCCGGTCGGCGACCGGGAGACCCTCGTGCGGCTGGCCGTCGAGGCGGGGCTCGACACCGTCGACGTCGAGCAGGCTCTGGAGACCCAGAAGTACGCCGCTGCGGTGCGCGCGGACGAGGCGGAGGCGCGGGCCCTGGGCATCAGCGGGGTGCCGTTCTTCGTCGTGGACCGCAGGTACGGCGTGTCCGGCGCCCAGCCCGTCGAGCACCTGCTCGCGGTCCTGGACCGGGCCTGGGCCGAGCGGTCCCCGTTGACGATGGTCGAGGCGGGGTCCGATCAGGCGTGCGGTCCCGACGGCTGCGCCGTCTGACGCCATCTGACGCCCTCTGACTGCCTGCGGTTGTCGTCCAGGTGGACGACAACGAACGGGTCTCGGGCCCTTCCGGGCGCGGTTGTCGTCCACGTGGACGACAACGAGCTCGTGACCCGGCGCCTCGGACGGCTCTAGACTCCCGCCGTGAGCACTGCGGTGGGCGCGCCGAGTCCGGTCGTCGACCGCGCATCGCCCGAGCGGCTGTGGAACAGGGCGCGCCACCTGCTGCTGGCCTGTGGGGCGCTGGTCGTCCTGGCCGCCCTGCTGGTGGGCGAGCGGTCCACCACGCTGGACCAGCTGGACCGTGACGTCGCGACGGCGCGGGTCCACGCCGTACGGGTCGTCGGCGCCCTGCCTCGCGGATCGACCGGGTACGCCGTCGTCGAGGTGCACTGGCGCCGGGGGCTGCTCGGCCACGTGACGGAGGTGGTCCAGCAGCGACCCCGGGGCCAGGCGCCGGACGATGTGGACGGCCACGCGGTCGTCACCGGCGACATCGGTGCCCACCTGTCCGCGCTGCAGCCGGGCCTGCGGGTCACCCGCGATCCCGAGCTGCCCTCGGGATCGACGCTGTGGGGATGGCACCTGCCGACGTGGCTGGGTCTGGTGACGGTGACCTTGGCGCTCGCGGTGCTGTGGCTACTGGTCAACGGTCCCGAGCCCTGGCGGGCGACCCGGTGGGCGTGGTTCTGGCTGCTCGCCTCACCGGTGGGCATCATCGCGTTCCTCGTGCTGTCGGGTCCGACCCGCTCCGTTCCGGCGCCTCCCGACACCGGCCGACGGATGACCGGCGGATGGGCGCTGCTGCTCAGCGTCGTCGTTACCCCGATGCTCGTGCCGGGCTGAGCCTCACCGCTCCAGGAACGTGCACACACAGACCCGGTTGCCCTCCGGGTCGGCCAGCACCACGAACGACGGCGCGTTGGTGTCGTCGACCACCTCACCGCCCGCCGCCACCGCGGCCGCGATGCGGGGCTCGGCGACGTCGTGGGGGACCCACAGGTCGAGGTGGAAGCGCTGACGCGGCGTCTCGTGGGCGTCGGTGTGCTGGAACCACAGCAGCGGCACCCTGCCGCTGGGGTCGACGACGTCGTTCCCGTCGACCGAGTCGGCGCTGCCGGTGAGCAGGGCGGCCCAGAAGGGACCGGCGGCGGCGAGGTCCGCGGTGTCCAGCGCCAGCTCGATCTCCGCGACCACGCCCGGCTGGGCCTCGACCCCTCGCTCGCGGGCGATCTCGCTGATCCGCCGGGCGAGGTCGAGGTCGCGCTGGGTCAGCCGCCCGACGTCGTGGCTGACCAGCCTCAGGTCGACGTACGGGTAGGTCAGGGTCACGTCCGGATGGTGGTTGGCCTGCTCGGCGGCCTCGGTGACCGCGGTGAGGAAGCCCATGCCGGTGACGAAGTCGCCGGTGAGGAACCGTGCGTGCAGCGCCTGGGCGAGCTTGCGCCAGTCGTCGAGGCCCGCGTCGAGGATCTGCTTGCTGGTGAGGTCCGCCATCCCGGCAGTATGTCGCGGCCCGCCGTCGGAGTGGAAGGCCTCAGAAGGGCGAGAGGAGCCGGCGCACGAACTGCCTGGTGCGCTCCTCCCTCGGCTCGCGCAGGACGACGGAGGGGTCGCCGCGCTCGACGACGTACCCCTCGTCCATGAAGACGACCTGGTCGGCGACCTCGCGCGCGAAGGCCAGCTCGTGGGTGACGATCAGCATCGTCCAGCCCTCGTCGGCGAGCTCCTTGATGACGGTGAGCACGTCGCCGACGAGCTCGGGGTCCAGGGCCGACGTGGGCTCGTCGAACAGCAGCAGCTGGGGCCGGAGAGCCAGCGCGCGCACGATCCCGACGCGCTGCTGCTGGCCGCCGGAGAGCTCCGCGGGGTGGCTGTCCCGCTTGTCGGCGAGGCCCACGCGGGCCAGCAGCGCCTCGGCCTCCGTCACCACCTCCTCACGGTGCCGGCGCTGCACCTGGACCGGTCCCTCGATGACGTTCTGCAGCACGGTCATGTGCGGGAACAGGTGGTAGTGCTGGAAGACCATCGCGCTGCGGTCGCGCAGGGCGGCCACCTGCTTGCGCGACAGCGGTGAGGCGAAGTCCAGGTGCAGCTCGCCGGCCACGTCCACGGTGCCGCCGTCGGGCACCTCCAGGCCGTTGAGGCAGCGCAGGACCGTGGTCTTGCCGGAGCCCGAGGGTCCGATCAGCGCGACGACGTCGCCGCGGTCCACCGACAGGTCGATCGACTTGAGCACCTGGTTGTCGCCGAACGACTTGCGCAGGCCGTCGACCCGCAGCAGCGGCGCGCCGTCGTGGAGGGGCGCGGCGAAGACGTCACCGGGCCGACCGGTGGGCGGGTCAGTGGGCGACATAGCGGTCCAGCCTCTCCTCGACGAGGTTCTGACCCGCGGACAGGAACAGGCAGAACACCCAGTACACCGCCGCGGCCTCGAGGTACAGCACCATGAACTCCTGGCTGAACGCCGCGACCTCCTGTGCCTTGCGGAACAGCTCGGCGACCAGGATGAGCGAGGCGAGCGAGGTGTCCTTGACCAGGCTGATGAACGTGTTCGACAGCGGCGGCACGGAGACCCGGGCGGCCTGCGGCAGGATGATCCGGCGCAGCGCCTGGCGCCGCGACATCCCGATGGTGTGCGCCGCCTCCCACTGCCCCTTGGGCACGGACAGGATCGCCGCCCGGATCACCTCGGCGGCGTACCCGCCCACGTTCAGCGAGAACGCGATGATGGCACTCGGCCAGGGACTCAGCGTCACTCCGACCGACGGCAGCCCGTAGAAGATCACGAAGAGCTGCACCAGCAACGGCGTCCCCCGGATCACCGAGATGTAGACGCGCGCCACGGCCGAGAGCGGCGCCCGGCCGCTGATCCGCATCAGCGCGACGACCAGCGCGATCAGCAGCCCCGCCACGAAGGACGCGAGCGTGAGCGGGATGGTGCCGAGCAGCCCCCCGCGGACGATGGGCCACAGGGAGGTGCCGACGAGGTGCCAGTCGATGTTCACGGATCTCGCTCAGCCGCCCGGTGCTAGCGGGAGACGTCCTTGCCGAAGTACTTCTTGGAGATCCGGGCGAGCGTGCCGTCGGCCCGCAGCTGGGCGAGAGCCTTGTCCACCGCCGTGACCAGGGAGGTGCTGCCCTTGCGGAAGGCGAAGGCGTTGCGGGTGACGTCCGACGTGGTGACGGCCACCTTCAGCCCGGTGTCGTGCTTGGTGTTCTGGTAGTCGAGGTAGGTGAGCTTGTCGTTGACCGTGGCGTCGACTCGGCCCTGCTTGAGCAGGGTCACCGCCTGCGCCCAGCCCTCGACCGGCTGCACGTTCGCGCCGGCCTTCTTGGCCAGGTCGTACCAGTTGCTGGTCAGCGACTGCGCGGTCGTCTTGCCGGACAGGTCGGAGAAGCTCTTGATGGAGCTGTCGTCGGCGGTGGTGATGACGACCCCGCGGCTGACGGTGTACGGCGTGGAGAAGGCGAACTTGGCCTTGCGCTCGGGGTTGATGGACACCTGGTTGGCGATCACGTCGAAGCGGCCCGCGTCGAGGCCCGCGAAGATGGCGTCCCACTGGGTCTCCTCGAACTTCGGGCGCACGCCGAGCTTCTTGGCCACGGCGGTGACCACGTCGACGTCGTAGCCGGTCAGCCTGCCGTTGCCGCCCTCGTGGTAGGTGAAGGGCCGGTAGGTGCCCTCGGTGCCGACGGTGAGCACTCCCGCCTTCTTGACATCGGCGAGCGACGTGCCCGCGGACTCCTTGGTGGAGCCGGTGGCCGACGTCGCTCCGCCGGTCCCCGAGCTGCCGCAGGCGGACAGCGTCATCACCAGTGCGGCCAGCACCGCGACAGCGGGCAGCCGGAGACGGCGGGCGGACGAGGACGGGCGCATGCGTGTCATGGTTTCCTTCACGTGGGGGGGTCTACCGGTGTCAAGCGCCGACGAGGGCGTGCTCATTCCCCCGACGAGGGAGCCGGCGCTGTCACGCCGGTCACAGCTCTCAGCCCCGGAACTCGCGCGTCGGCATCCCGCGCACGCCCGCCGACACGGCGAACACCGAGCCCGCGAGAGGATCCTCGCCCTCAGGCAGGTCCTCCCGTGACGTGGTGATGTAGAGCAGGTCGAGGTCGGCGCCACCGAACGTGCAGGCCGTCACCTGGCGCGCGGGCACCTCGACGACCGCGTCGAGCCTCCCCTCCGCCGAGTAGCGGTGCACCGCGGACCCGCCGTACAGCGCCGTCCAGACCCCACCCTCCGCGTCGACGGTGAGGCCGTCCGGGTTCTCGTCGTCGGACAGCTCGACGAGCGTGCGTCGACCGGTGAGCCCTTCGACCGGGTCGTAGTCGAACACGCTGATCCGGTGCGTCGGCGTGTCGTTGTAGTAGGCACGCCGTCCGTCCGGCGTCCACTCGAGCCCGTTGGAGATGGTGACGCCGTCCAGCACCGTGTGCACGGACCGGTCGAGGTCGAGACGGTAGAGGGACCCGGCGCCCGTGGACTTGTCGTAGGCCATCGACCCGCAGTAGAAGCGCCCGTCGGGGTCACAACCCCCGTCGTTCATGCGCACCTTGTCGTCGGACCACACCTCCGGGAGCACGGTGAGCGTCCCGTCGGGGTCCTCGAGCACGAAGCCGCGCTCGACGCCGATGACGGCACCTCCCCCCGGGCGCGGACGCAGGGCGGCGGCGACGGTCCCCACGTGGCGGCGGTCGACGCCGCCGTCGGGACGCAGGCTCATCACGTCGCCCGCCAGCATGTCGACGAACCGCAGCCCGCCCCACAGGTCGGACCAGACCGGGCCCTCGCCGTGGTAGGTGATGCTTCCGGTCACCTGCTCTGCACGCATGACGCCTCTTCTCAGCTTCTCAGGTCCTCCAGCGCGGCCTCGACCGCCCGGTGGAACGTCGGGTAGGCATAGATCATCGAGCGCAGCGTGTCCGTCGGGACGCGCGCGTGTACGGCGGTCACCAGCATCGAGAGCACCTCTCCCCCGGTCGGGCCGACCGAGGTGGCGCCGACGAGCACGCCTCGGTCGGCGTCCTCGACCAGCTTGACGAGGCCCGTGCCGCCGTGGATCCACCCTCGCGTGGACGAGGCGAGGTCCGTCGTACCGACGCGGACGTCGAGGCCGGCCTCGCGGGCCTGCCGCTCGGTCATCCCCACGCCACCCACCTCGGGGTCGGTGAAGGTGACGTGCGGGACCGCGTGGTAGGACGCCTCGGGGCCGCCCTCGCCGAGGATGTCGCGGACCGCGATGTCGGCCTGGTACATCGACATGTGCGTGAACGCGCCCTTGCCGGTCACGTCGCCGATCGCCCACAGGCCGCCGCCGTCGGCACCGCCGGCGCGCATCCGCTGGTCGACCTCCAGCGAGCGCGCGGACGGGTCGAGGCCGACGGTCTCCAGACCGAGGTCGGACAGGTTGGGGCGCCGACCGGCTGCCACGAGCAGCCGCTCGGCGTGCACCGTCCGCCCGTCGGACTGCTCATCGACCTGCACGGCGAACTGCTGCCCGTCGTACGCGACCGACGAGACGTGCACGCCGGTGAGCACCTCGATGCCGTCCTCGGCGAACGCGTCGGACACCAGCGCGCTCGCCTCCGGCTCGAGGGGCCCCAGGATGCGCTCACCGGCCTCGAGGACGCTCACCGCGACGCCGAACCTGGCGAACGCCTGGGCGAGCTCGGCACCGATGGGGCCACCGCCGATGATCGCGAGCGAGCCGGGCAGCTCGGCGGTGCGACAGGCGTCGCGGTTGGTCCAGTACGGCGTGTCCGCGAGGCCGTCGACGGGCGGTGCGGCCGGCTCCGTCCCGGGGTTGAGCACGACGCCCTTGCGCGCACTGAAGGTCGTGACCCCCACCTCGACCGTGCGCGGACCGGTGAGCCGGGCGGGACCGCGCACGAACGTGACGCCGGCCTTCTCGAGCCGGTCGACGGCGACCTTGTCGTCCCAGTCGGTGGTCGCCTCGTCGCGGATCCGGGCGTGGACCGGGGACCAGTCGGGGGTCACCGTGGAGCTGCCGGCGAGCCCGGGGACGCGCCGTCCCTCGGCGAGCACGTGGGCCGCGCGGATCATCATCTTGCTCGGGATGCAGCCGTAGTAGGGGCACTCCCCGCCCACGAGGCGGCGGTCCACGCCCACGACCGAGAGCCCCGCCGTCGCCAGCCGGGTCGCCGCCGCCTCTCCTCCGGGACCCAGTCCGACGACCACCACGTCCACGTCTCTCGTCTCACCCATGGGCGTCAGCCTCCCATCCCCGGCCACGGGTGGGTACACCTAGGGTGAGCGCCATGGCCCACGGCACCCACGACCACGCCGACGACGGCCGCAACGCCGAGATCCTGGTGTGGGTCAACGGCGACCTGCTGCCCCGCGACCGGGCGGTGGTGTCGGTGTTCGACTCCGGCTTCATCCTGGGCGACGGCGTGTGGGAGGGCCTGCGGGTCAGGAGCGGTCATCCGGCGTTCCTGGACATGCACCTCGACCGGCTCTTCGAGGGTGCCAGGGCGATCCTGCTGGACGTCGGGATGTCGCGCGAGGAGCTCACCGCAGCGGTCTACGAGACGCTGCGGGCCAACGACATGGTCGACGGCGTGCACGTGCGGCTGATGGTGACCCGCGGCGTGAAGTCGACCCCGTACCAGGACCCACGGGTCACGCTCGGCCCCGCGACCGTCGTGGTCGTCGCCGAGCACAAGCAGGCGATGGCCAGCACGGTGGAGGACGGCATCACGCTGTTCACCACGCACGTGCGCCGTGCCGCGCCCGACACGCTGGACCCGAAGCTCAACGCGCACAGCAAGCTCAACGACATCACCGCGTGCATCCAGGCCTACACCGCGGGCGCCGACGAGGCGCTGATGCTCGACCCGCAGGGGTTCGTCGCGACCTGCAACAGCACCCACTTCTTCATCGTGAAGGACTCTCGCGTCGGCGACGGCCCGGAGGTGTGGACCTCGGACGGGCGGTACTGCCTCGGCGGCATCACCCGCGCCAACGTGCTGCGGATGTGCCGCGCCGGCGGCATCACCGCGCGCGAGACGACGTTCAGCCTCACCGACGTGTACTCCGCGCGGGAGGCGTTCGTGACCGGGACGTTCGCGGGCGTCGTCCCGGTGCGTTCCGTCGACGGCCGCACCATCGGCGCGGGCGCGCGCGGGCCCGTCGTACGACGGCTGCAGGAGATGTACGTCGACCTCGTCGACGCCGACGTGGCCGGACGTCGGGCGCCCGAGGCGGCGCCGTGAGGGCCGCCGGCGACGAGCCGGTGCGGGTGGCGATGTGGAGCGGGCCGCGGAACCTCTCGACGGCGATGATGCGCTCCTTCGAGAACCGTCCCGACACGGTCGTGGTCGACGAGCCCCTCTACGCCGCCTACCTCGCGCGCACCGGCATCGACCATCCCGCCCGCCGGGAGGTGCTGGCCGCCCTGCCCACCGACCCGGACGAGGCGGTCGCCTCCCTGCACGTGCCCCTGCCCGAGGGCATCCGGGTGCACTACGCCAAGCACATGGCCCACCACCTCGACCTGACGGCCGACCTGTCGTGGACCGGGGCGTTCCGCAACGTGCTGCTGGTCCGCGACCCGGCCGAGGTGGTCGCCTCGTACGTCCGGTCGCGGGAGTCCTGCGAGCCGGAGGACATCGGCCTGCTTCAGCAGGTCCGGCTCCTCGAGGAGTGGGCGTCGACGCCACCGGTGATCGACGCCGGCGACTTCCTCCGTGACCCCGAGGCCCACCTGCGCTGGCTGTGCGAGTGGCTGGGCATCGGCTTCACCACGAGGATGCTGGCCTGGCCGCCGGGACGGCGCGACAGCGACGGTGTCTGGGCGCCGTACTGGTACGACTCGGTGTGGCGCTCCACCGGCTTCGAGCCCTGGCGCCCGCGGTCGGTGGAGCTGTCCCCGCACGACGCCGCGGTGGCGCAGGCGTGCCGTCCGGCCTACGAGCGGCTGCGGGGCGCGCGGATCCGGCTCTGAGCCGTTGTGGGGGTGGCCTCTGGTTGGCTGTCGCAGGTCACCCGAAGAGGAACAGGACAGGAGAGGTCATGGACTTCAGGATCGAGCTCGTCCCGCTGTCGGTGTCGGACGTCGACCGGTCGGTCGCCTTCTACGGCGAGAAGGTCGGCTGGAACGTCGACTTCGACCAGACCGTCCACGAGGGGCTGCGGTTCGTGCAGGTGACGCCGCCCGGGTCGGCCTGCTCGATCTGCTTCGGCGTCGGGCTGGAGATGATGCCCGAGGGGTCGCGGCAGATGATCCAGGTGGTCGTCGACGACGCCGACGAGGCGCTGGCCTACCTCCGGGAGCGCGGCGTGTCCTGCGAGGGCGTCGACGAGCAGCCGTGGGGCCGGTTCGTCCACTTCCTCGACCCCGACGGCAACCGCTGGGCGCTGCAGCAGATCGTCCGCCCCACCTCCTGACGCCCCTCGGCCCCGCGCGCGCCGGGGTTCACGCCGAGGCGTCTGGTTCCGCGCCGGGGTTCACGCCGAGGCGTCTGGTTCCGCGCCGGAATTCACGGGCGAGGCGTCTCGTTCCGCGCCACGGGCAGCACCCCGGACCACGGGACGGGACGCCTCGGCGCACCCCGGACCACGGGACGGGACGCCTCGGCGAGGACGCTCAGGCGGAGAGGGCGGGCTTGTTGCGCACCACGGTGGCGAGCACGCCGTTGACGAAGGCGGGCGAGTCGTCCGTGGACAGGTCGCGGGCCAGGTTCATCGCCTCGCTGATCGCGACCGGGTCGGGCACCTCGTCGACGTACAGGACCTCGTAGACGCCGATGCGCAGCGCGTTGCGGTCGACGGTCGGCATCCGCTCCAGCGACCAGCCCTGCGCGTAGGCGGTCACCAGCTCGTCGATGCGCGCCTGGTGCTCGCAGATGCCGCGCACCAGCCGCACGCTGTACTCGTTGACCGGCGGCTCGGCGTCCAGCACCCGCTCGTCGAGCGTGGCACCCAGCGGCAGGCCGCGGACCTCGCTCTCGAACAGGATGTCCAGCGCGCGCTTGCGAGCCTTGGAACGGGCCGCCATCACCGGCCGCCGGTGGTGGTCACTGGGAGACGCGGCCGAGGTAGCTGCCGTCGCGCGTGTCGACCTTGACCTTCTCGCCGGTCGTGATGAACAGCGGGACGTTGACCTCGGCGCCGGTCTCGAGGCGGGCCGGCTTCGTGCCACCGGTGGAGCGGTCACCCTGGAGGCCCGGCTCGGTGTACTCCACCAGCAGCTCCACGGACGCCGGCAGCTCGACGTAGAGCACTCGGCCGTCGTTCGTCGCCACGATCGCGTCCTGGTTCTCCAGGAGGTACCTGCTGGCGTCCCCGACGATGTCCGGGGGGACCTCGAGCTGCTCGAACGTCGACCCGTCCATGAACACATACGACGTGCCGTCGTTGTAGAGGTACTGCATGGTGCGCTTGTCGACGTTGGCGACCTCGACCTTCACGTCCGCGTTGAACGTCTTGTCCACGGTCTTGCCGGACTCGATGTTCTTGAGCTTGGTGCGGACGACCGCGCCTCCCTTGCCGGGCTTGTGGTGCTGGAACCAGGTCACGGACCACAGCTGCCCGTCGAGGTTGAGAACCATGCCGTTCTTGAGGTCGTTGGTCGTAGCCATGCTCGTTGCCGATGCCCTGTCTCGTCGCGTCTGGGGTGGTGCGCGGCCGCGTCGCGGCACGGCGGCCCACTCTACCGACTCCGGCCACGCAGAGGCGAAACGGCGAGCCCGGCTCAGGACGCCACGAGTGCCTCCAGGGCCAGCCGGTAGCCCTCGACACCGTGTCCCGCGACGACGGCAGCGGCGTACGGCGTGACCAGCGACGTGTGCCGGAACTCCTCGACGCGCTGCGCCGGGTCGGACAGGTGCACCTCCACGAGCGGCGCGGTCAGCTGGGCGCAGGCGTCGTAGAGCGCGTAGGAGTAGTGGGTCCACGCCGCGGCGTTGAGGACCACCGGCGTCGCGTCGTCGGCGGCCGCGTTGAGCCAGTCGAGCAGGTGGCCCTCGTGGTTGGTCTGACGGACCTCCACCTCCAGCCCGAGGGCACGCCCCCACCCCTGGCAGAGGGCCACCAGCTCGTCGTACGTCGTGGCGCCGTAGATCTCCGGCTGGCGACGGCCGAGCCGGCCGAGGTTGGGTCCGTTGAGGACGAGCGCCTGTCTCATCGGGGCGCCTCCCGGGTGACCTCGGCGAAGGCGGCCGTCAGCAGGGCGGGGTCCGGGGCGGTGAGCACCGCCGGGCGCGCCAGCGCCTCGAGCACCACGAACCGCAGCCGGTCGCCCCGCGTCTTCTTGTCCAGACGCATCGCGTCGAGGAGCTCGTTCCAGCCGGCGCCCCGGTAGCTCGTCGGCAGGCCGACCAGCGCCAGCACCGAGCGGTGCCGCTCCGCGGTCGCCTCGTCGAGCCGGCCGGCCAGGCGGGCCAGCTCCGCGACGAAGGTCATGCCCACCGCCACGGCCGCGCCGTGCCGGTAGGTGTAGCGCTCGGCGCGCTCGATGGCGTGCCCCAGCGTGTGCCCGTAGTTGAGCGCCTCCCGCCCCGGATGCCCGAGGCCGCCGCCGGTCTCGCGCAGGTCGGCGGAGACGACCTCGGCCTTGACCCGCACCGCCCGCTCGACCAGCTCCCGCAGCACCGGCGACCCCGGGTCGACGGCCGCCCGCGGGTCGCCCTCGACCAGCTCGAGGATCCGCGGGTCGGCGATGAAGCCGCACTTGACCACCTCGGCGAGCCCGCTGACCAGCTCGTGGTGCGGCAGCGTCTCGAGAGCGGCCAGGTCGCACAGCACGCCGGCCGGCTCGTGGAAGGCGCCGACGAGGTTCTTGCCCTCGCTGGTGTTCATGCCGGTCTTGCCGCCGACCGCCGCGTCCACCATCGCCAGCAGGGTGGTGGGCAGGTGCACCACGCGGACCCCGCGCAGCCAGGTCGCGGCCACGAAGCCGCCCATGTCGGTGGTCGACCCGCCCCCGACGGTGACCACCGCGTCGCTGCGGGTGAAGCCGGTGCGGCCGAGCACCTGCCAGCAGAACTGGGCGACCGGGGCGAGCTTGGCCTCCTCGCCGTCGGGGATCTCGATGGCCTGCGCGTCGTAACCCTGCCCCGCCAGGTCCTCGCGGACGGCCTCGCCGGTGGCGGCCAGCGCCCGCGGGTGGATGACCGCGACCCTCCGCACGGCCTCGCCGAGCATCGCCGGCAGCTCCCCGAGCAGCCCGGTGCCGATGAGCACGTCGTACGGCGCCGCGGCGCGGACCGGCACGACGGTGGTAGGTGTCATGCCCCCACCTCGGCCTGCTCGGCGTGCTCGACCAGCCGGGCGACCTCGTCGGCGATGTCCTCGGGGGTGCGCCCGTCGGTGTGCACGGTGTGGTCGGCGACCTCGGTGTAGACCGGCAGCCGCTCGTCGAGCAGCATCTTGATCCGGGAGCGCACGTTGCCGAGCAGGAGCGGGCGCCCGACCCCGAGGCCGACGCGCTTGACCGCGTCGGAGAGGCCCACCTCGAGGAACACCACCCGCGTCCCGCGCAGCGCCGCCCGCGTCGCCGGGTCGAGCACCGCCCCGCCGCCCAGGGCCAGCACCCCGGGGTGAGCCGTGAGCGCCTCGGCCACGGCGTCCCGCTCCAGGTCCCGGAACCGCTGCTCACCGTCGTCGACGAAGATCTCCGCGACGCTCTTGCCGGCCGTGTGCTCGACGTCCTGGTCGGTGTCGCGCACCGGCACCCCCCAGCGTCGGCCCAGCAGGCCGGCGACGGTCGTCTTGCCGGCTCCCATCGGCCCCACGAGCACCACGCGCGGACGTCCCGCCCGCGGCTCCTCCGTGCGGCTCACCCCTGCGACCCCGTACGGAGGGTGGCGGGGAGATGGGCCAGGTAGCCCTCGACGTTGCGGCGGGTCTCCCCCACCGAGTCGCCGCCGAACTTCTCCAGGACCACGTCGGCGAGCACCAGGGCCACCATGGCCTCGGCGACGATGCCGGCGGCCGGGACGGCGCACACGTCCGAACGCTGGTGGTGCGCGACCGCGGCCTCGCCGGTGGCCACGTCGACGGTCCTCAGGGCGCGCGGCACGGTCGCGATGGGCTTCATCGCGGCCCGGACCCGCAGCGTCTCGCCGGTCGACATGCCGCCCTCGGTGCCGCCCGAGCGGCCCGACGCGCGGCGGATGCCGTCCTCGCCGGGGACGATCTCGTCGTGGGCCAGGGACCCGCGGGAGGCGGCCAGCCCGAAGCCGTCGCCCACCTCGACGCCCTTGATCGCCTGGATCCCCATCAGGGCGCCGGCCAGCCGCGCGTCCAGGCGCCGGTCCCAGTGCACGTGCGAGCCGAGGCCGGGCGGCAGGCCGTGCACCACCACCTCCACCACCCCGCCGAGCGTGTCGCCGTCGGTGTGCGCCTGGTCGATCTCCGCCTGCATCTGCTTGCTCGCGCCGGGGTCGAGGCAGCGCACCGGGTCGGCGTCCAGCGCCGCCACGTCGGCGGCCAGGGGAACGGAGCCCTCAGGGGCCCGCGCGGTGCCGATGGCCACGACGTGCGAGACGAGGTCGGCGCCGACGGACTGGCGGAGGAGCTTCGCGGCCACCGCACCGAGGGCGACCCGGGCGGCGGTCTCCCGGGCGGACGCGCGCTCGAGGACCGGGCGCGCCTCGTCGAAGTCGTACTTCTGCATGCCGACGAGATCCGCGTGGCCCGGTCGAGGCCGGGTCAGCGCCGCGTTGCGGGCGAGCGCCTCCAGCTCGGCCTCGTCGACCGGGTCGGCCGACATCACCTTCTCCCACTTGGGCCACTCGGTGTTGCCGATGCGGACGGCCAGCGGGCTGCCGAGGGTCCGCCCGTGTCGGAGGCCGCCGAGAACCTCCACCTCGTCCCGCTCGAACTTCATCCGGGCGCCGCGGCCGTAGCCGAGCCGGCGGCGTGCGAGCGCGTCGGCGATGTCCTTCGTGGTCACCGAGACGTGCGCGGGCAGTCCTTCGAGGACGGCGACCAGTCCGGGGCCGTGGGACTCCCCGGCCGTGAGCCAACGCAGCATGAGCGCAAGTCTTTCACGTCCCCGCCGACGCCTCGTCAGCCTCCCGCGCCGCCGACCCACGACGTGTAGGCGTAGCCGATCTGGCTCGACCACACCACGCCCACCCACGCGCCGAGCGCCAGGAACGGCCCCAGGGGCACGTGGTCGCGGTGGAAGACGCGCATCCGCGACAGCAGCAGGCCGCCGACACCGCCGAGGAAGAAGCCGGTCCACACCCCGACGAACAGCGGCCCGAGGCCGGCCCAGCCCAGCGCCATGCCGAGCACGCCGGACAGCCGGACGTCGCCGTAGGACCACGCCCGCGGCACCAGGAACCAGACCACCCAGAAGAACGCGAACGTCCCCAGCCAGCCGACCACCGCGAAGCGCAGGGCATCCCAGTCCGAGGTGAGCGCGGAGGCCACCACGGCCAGCACCGCGACCACGACGTACGACGGGGCGATGATCCGGGTCGGCAGGTAGCGGGTGCGCCAGTCCACCACGGACAGGGCGACGCACACCGGCACCAGGTAGAGGAGGAACAGCAGGGCCGGGTGCCAGCCGAGCCGCGCCCCGAGGACGCCGGCGGCCACGGTACCGGCGAGCGCGCACTTCCACCGCAGGCCGGGCAGCCGGGCCACGTCGACGTAGGGCTCCTTCGCGACGTCGACCGGCCGCGAGTAGTCGGCCTCGTCGGCGGCGGGGGCGATGTCGTTGACGTCGCCGGACCCGTCCGCCACCGGCTCCGGAGCCGGCTCGGGGACGCGGGCGATGAGGGCGGGGACAAGGGCCCCCGACACCGCGCCGAAGGCGGCCGCGGCCAGTGCGGTCTCGAGATGCCAGGTCACGCACCCGACCCTAGGCCGCGCGGGCCGGCCCGCAGGGCACGACGCCACCGAGTGTGGATCGCGCCACCACTGGTTGAGGTGTGAGCCTCGCCGGCGCCGACTGAGGCGCGTCGCGTTGGTTGACACGACCCACGTCGGTCGAGGTGCGCCACGTCGGTCGAGGTGCGCCACGTTGGTTGAGGTGCCGAGGCGCTCGCCGAGGCCACGAAACCATGGTCACGTCCACGCCCAACGTGACCGCCGTCAGGTCCCCGCGCAGGTGCGGCGGTTTCGAGGCCCTCGCCCCAGGGGCTCGGGCACCTCAACCAGCGTCGGGGCTCGGGCACCTCAACCCGCCTGGGGGCTCGGCAGCAGGGCCACCGCCCGCCCCGGCCCGCCGGTCCCGTGGCTGACCCGCACGGGCAGGAACAGGAACGTCGCGCCCCGCGGAGGCACTGCCTCCAGCCGGCCCAGCGCCTCGACGAAGAGCATGCCCCGCGACAGCCCCGCGACGTGGACGGGGCCACCGCCCTCCGCCGGACCCACGCTGGCGCCGTCCGTGCCGATCAGTCGGACACCCCGCTCGTGCAGCAGCTCGACCGCCGCGACGTCCGGCGCCGGCCACGCGGCGCCCGCCCCGGACAGCGGCAGCTCGGCCCACCGGCGGCCCTCCTCGCCGGGCCGGTAGAACCGGTCCCAGCCGGACCACAGCAGCACCGCGTCGCCGGGCTGCAGGCGACCGTGCCGGTCCTCGAAGGCCATCAGCCGCTCGGGGGTCACCGGCGGGGAGACGCCCGACCGGTCCGCCTCGTCGACCAGGTCGCGCACGTCGACCACCGCGGCCGGACCGGTCAGGCTCGTCAGCGGGATCTCGGCCGTGTCGGTCGCCCCGACCTCCGCGGCGTCCGGCAGACCGGAGCCCGGCGGCGGGATGAAGTGGCTCGGGGCGTCGAAGTGGGTGGCCGTGTGCTCGTCCATCAGCAGCCAGCGCGTCTGGTAGCCGGCGCCGAGGCGGTCCAGCACGTCCGCGGCCTCCCAGTGCCGGGCGGCGAACCAGGTGAACGTCTTGTGCTGGAAGACCATGTGCCCCGGCCAGGTGCACGGCAGCTCCTCGCTGACCGTCAGGGAGAGGTCGACCATCCCGACGCCCTCGAGTGGGTGGCTCATGTGGCGATGTCCTCCAGCTCCTGACCGGGCGGGATGTGGGGAAGGAACAGGGATGCCGCCAGCTGCAGCAGGGCGAAGCCCGCCCCGACGTACAGCAGCGTGACGGCCCCGAGCGGACCGATGACCAGGGTCCACACGCCCGAGCCGAGGATCAGCCCGCCCGTGAACATCGCTCCCAGCCAGCCGACCGCGGTGCCGCGCACGCGGGTCGGGAAGCTCTCGGCCCAGTACGCGTAGCCGGTGCCCGACCACGTCCCGTTGGTCGCCTGGTAGACGAGAATGTAGAGCGCCCACACGAGCCAGGTCGGCCCGGCGAAGTAGAAGCCGACGTTGAGCACGAGGCCGGCGGCCGCGCTCGCGACCAGGACCCGCTGCCGGCCGAACCTCTCACCGAGGACACCGCCGAGCACGTAGAAGCCGAAGCCGAGCCCCGAGGCGATCAGCAGGAGCAGCAGCGCGCGGCTCGGGGAGAACCCCCGGTAGGTGGTCAGCCAGCTGACGATGTAGGTGTTGGTCGCCACGAAGCCGGCGGAGTAGAGCAGCCACACGACCGAGGTCCGCAGCAGCTGGCTGCGCACCCAGCCGGGGGTGGAGAACAGCTGCCCGACGGTGACCTTGGCGACCGCCTG
>JAICKK010000116.1 GCA_025927955.1 Nocardioidaceae bacterium | reverse complement strand
TCCGGCTCCGGGCTGCCGCCCGAGCCGGCGGCGTCTCCGGACCCGATGACCGCCAGCTCCGCGCCCACCTCGACGGTCTCGTCCTCGTCGGCCTTGATCTCCAGGAGGGTGCCGGCGACCGGGGAGGGGATCTCGGTGTCGACCTTGTCGGTGGACACCTCGAGCAGCGGCTCGTCGACCGCGACCTCGTCCCCGACCTTCTTCAGCCAGCGGGTCACCGTGCCCTCGGTGACCGACTCGCCCAGCGCCGGCAGCGTCACCGGGGTCCCCGAGCCGCCGCCCGAGCCCTGCTGGTCGCCCGTGGAGGAGGCGTCCTCCCGGGTGGAGGTGCCCTTGTCGGTGGACGCGGCCGGTGCCTCGGTCTCCTCGGCCTCCTGCTGCTCGTCGTCCGCGGTGGCCGGCTCCGGCGAGGACTCCTCGTCCTGCCCGCCGTCCGACCCGTCCGAGCCGCCCGACTCGCTGGCGTCACCGATCGTGCACAGCTCCGCGCCGACCTCGACGGTCTCGTCCTCGTCGGCCTTGATCTCCAGGAGGGTGCCGGCGACCGGGGAGGGGATCTCGGTGTCGACCTTGTCGGTGGACACCTCGAGCAGCGGCTCGTCGACCGCTACCTCGTCCCCGGGCTGCTTCAGCCAGCGGGTGACGGTTCCTTCGGTGACGGACTCGCCGAGTGCGGGGAGGGTGACTGGTGTCGCCATGGGTCTCTTCGCTCCTTGTGGCCGGATGGAGTGGGCGGGTGGAGGGGACGGCGGATGCTGCGGTTGGGGGGGAGTCTATGAGTGTGCGTGCAGGGGCTTGCCGGCCAGTGCGAGGTGCGCCTCTCCGAGAGCCTCGTGCTGGGTGGGGTGCGCGTGGACCAACGGCGCGACGTCCTCCGGATGCGCCTGCCAGCCGGTGACCAGCTGCGCCTCGCCGATGAGCTCCCCGGCGCGGGCACCGAGCACGTGCACACCGACGACCGGACCGCCCTCGACGCGCACCAGCTTGACGAAGCCCTGGGTTCGCAGGATCTGGCTCCGTCCGTTGCCGGCCAGGTCGTAGGTCAGCGCGCGCACCCGGTCCTCGCCGTACGTCGCGCGGGCGTCCGCCTCGGTGAGCCCCACGGAGGCGACCTCGGGCTCGCAGTAGGTGACCCGGGGGACGGTGGCCTCGTCGACCGGCGTGGGCGCGAGGCCGGCGACCTCCTCGGCGACGAAGATGCCCTGGGCGAAGCCGCGGTGCGCGAGCTGGAGCCCGGGGACGATGTCGCCGACCGCGTAGACGCCCTCGACGGAGGTCCGCAGCCGGTCGTCGGCGACCACGAAGCCGCGCTCGTCGAGGGCGACCCCCTGCTCGTCGTACCCGAGCCCGGACGTGACCGGTCCGCGGCCGACGGCCACGAGCAGCATCTCGGCCTCGAGCCTCTCGCCACCGGCGACCGTGACCTCCACGCCGGCTCCGGTGTCGCGCAGCGACTCGAAGGCGGTGCTCACGCGACAGGTGATGCCGCGTCGCGCGAACGCCCGCTGGAGCTGGCGGGAGGAGTCCTCGTCCTCGCCCGCGAGGAGCCGGGGCAACGCCTCGAGCACGGTCACGTCCGCGCCGAAGGAGCGCCAGACGCTGGCGAACTCGCACCCGATCACCCCGCCGCCCAGCACGACGACCGACCGCGGCACGTGGTCGAGGGTGAGGGCATGCTCCGAGGTCAGGACCCGTCGACCGTCGACCTCCAGGCCGGGCAGGGTCTTGGGGTACGAGCCGGTCGCGAGCACGATAGTCCGGCCGGCGAGCTCGCGACCGTTGACCGCGACGGTCCTCGTCCCGGTGAGCCGGCCCTCGCCCTCGACGACGGTGATGCCGCGGCTGCGGACGAGGCCGGTCAGCCCCTTGTACAGGCGCGACACGACGGCGTCCTTGTACTTGTTCACCCCGCCCATGTCGATGCCCTCGAGCGTCGCGGTGACGCCGAACTGCGCCGAGTCCCGCGCCGCGTCCGCGACCTCCGCGGCGTGCAGCAGGGCCTTGGTCGGGATGCAACCGACGTGCAGGCAGGTGCCGCCGACCCGGCCCTTCTCCACCAGCGCCACGGACAGCCCCAGCTGGGCCGCGCGCAGCGCGCACGCGTACCCGCCGCTGCCGGCGCCCAGCACCACCAGGTCGAAGCTGTCCGTCACCCGTCGCCTCCAAGCTCTCGACACCGCTGCCAACGTCTGCCTGCCAAGGGCTGCCCCGCCGCCGGACCGTCCCGCCCCAGCATCCTCGCACCAAAGCGCCCGGTGTCCAGCCGGGGTGGTGACCCGTCTTCGCGGAGGCTCAGACAAACCTCAGCCGCGGCGGGCACACTTGGCCCATGGGTTGGACTGACCGGTGGCGACGTGGCGGCCGACGGTACGGCGGGGGAGGCGCCGGTACGTCGGTGCGGACCGTGGAGGAGGACTACCTGCGCGAGTTCGTGACGAGCCGGCGCGGTGTCGAGGGGTTCGTGGAGCCGAGGACGGCGGTCAGCGACGTCACGCTCGTGCTGGTCGCGCACGACGGCGAGTGGACCCGGCGCCGCGTCCCGTCGGTCGAGTGGGCGCACCGCTTCGCCAACCAGCACGGCGTGCCGTCCTACGACGCGGCCGTGGTCGGCTACCCCTCCCGGATGCGCGAGTACAACCGGCGCCAGAGGTAGCGCCGGCTCACGCGCCACCCTGCAGGTCGCCCGAGAGGTCGGCGGCGAGGTCGACGAGGGTGCCGACCGAGAAGCCTGTTCCGCCGCTGGGCACGTGGCCGTAGGGTCCGCGGGTGTTGAACGCCGGCCCGGCGATGTCGAGGTGCGCCCAGCGGCGCCCGCCGACGAACTCCTGCAGGAACGCGGCGGCGTAGAGCGCACCGCCCCACGTGTCGACGTTGTGCTGCATGAGGTCGGCCACGTCACTGCGGGTGCGCACCTTCTGGGGCATCTCCTCGGTGATCGGCAGCTGCCACAGCGCCTCACCGGCCCGCGCGCCGGCTGCCACGATCCGGTCGACGAGCGCGTCGTCGTTGCCGAGCACGCCCGCGACCCGGTCGCCGAGCGCGCTCGAGCAGGCACCGGTGAGGGTGGCCACGTCGACGATCACGTCCGGGTCGGACTCCGTCGCGAGGACCAGGGCGTCGCCGAGGACGAGCCGGCCCTCGGCGTCGGTGTTGAGCACCTCGACCGTGGTGCCGCCGTACATGGTGAGCACGTCTCCGGGCCGGGTGGCGTCGCCGGAGACCATGTTCTCCGCCATCGGCGCCAGCGTCGTGACCCGGACCGGGAGGCCGAGCTCGGCGATCGCGAACGTCGCGGCGACCACCGCCGCGGCGCCGGCCATGTCGCACTTCATCGTGGTCATGCCGCTGCTCGGCTTGAGGCTCAGCCCGCCGGAGTCGTAGGTGATGCCCTTGCCGACCAGCGCGAGGTGGGCGGCGGCGCCGCGCGGGTGGTAGTCGAGCCGGACCAGTCGCGGCGGGTTGGCGGAGCCGCGACCGACCCCGATGATGCCGCCGAAGCCGCCCTCGCGCAGCCGCTGCTCGTCGAGCACCGACACGGTGACCCTGCCGGGGGCCTTCCCGCCGACCTTCCCGGGCACCTTCGCCGGCTTGCGCGAGCGGTGCTCGGCGACCACCGCGTCCGCGAACAGCACGGGGGTCAGGTCCGCGGCGGGCGTGTTCACCCAGTTCCGGGCCAGGGCGGTCGCCTCGCCGACGGCGCGGGCCAGCTCCACGGCCCGCTGCGCCGGCCTGGACCGGGCCGCGTCGGTGAGCACGACCACCTCACCGGGCGCCTCGGGCGGGGACCCGGTCTTGTAGGCGGAGAACGCGTAGCCGCCCAGGATCGCGCCCTCCACCACCGCCCGCACGAGCCTCGCGTCGGCTGCGGGCAGCGCCAGCGCGACGGAGGCGGCGTTCGACACGTTGCGCAGGGCCAGCCCCGCCGCCCGTCGTACGGCGGTGGGATCGGCGGGGTCGCCCGTGCCCATGCCGACGAGGATCAGCAGCGACGAGCGCAGGATGCCGGCGGTGGGCACCTTCGCGACCTCGTCGAGCTTGCCCGAGAACCCGATCGTCGAGAGCAGGGGCGCGAGCCGGCGCCCGTACGCCGCGGCCACCCCCTCGCCCCCGGCTGCCACCTGTGGACCGTGGGGGGTGTGCACCACGCCGACCACGACCGCGTCGGCCCGGGTCCGCTCGGGTGCGCCCCTGCGCAGCGTGTAGCTCGTCACTGACCGGACTCCTCCATCATGCGGACGGGGCGGCGGCGTGGACGGTGTGCCCAGGGCCGAGGGGCACCATACCCGCGCCGGACGTCGAGCAACCGTGGGTCGCGTGCCCTCCACGGCGCTGCGGTAGTTTCGGGCAATGGACGCTGCCCCCGGTGGGGAACCGCCGCTGCTCACCTCGCCGCTGCACGAGCGGCACCTCGCACTCGGAGCCAAGCTGGCCCCCTTCGGGGGCTGGTCGATGCCGGTGGAGTACGCCGGGTCGGGCGTGGTCAAGGAGCACACGGCGGTGCGCACCGCCGCGGGGCTGTTCGACGTCAGCCACCTCGGGAAGGGCGCCGTCCGCGGGCCGGGCTCGGCCCTGCTCGTGCAGGACACCCTGAGCAACGACCTGGCGAGGATCGGGCCGCGGCAGGCGCAGTACACCCTGTGCTGCGACGACGCGTCCGGCGGCATCGTCGACGACCTGATCGTCTACCTCTACGGCGACGACCACGTCTTCCTCGTGCCCAACGCCGCCAACTGCGCCGAGGTCCTGGGCCGGCTGCGAGCGGCCGCGCCGGCCGGCGTCGAGGTCGAGGACCTGCACCGCGCGCTCGCGGTGCTGGCGGTGCAGGGGCCCCGTGCCGACGAGGTCCTCGACGCCGTCGGTCTGCCCGCCGGACACGACTACATGTCGTTCGTCGAGGCGGAGCTCGGCGGGACGCCGGTGGTGGTCTGCCGCACCGGCTACACGGGCGAGCGGGGTTACGAGCTGGTCTGCGCCGCCGACGCCGCACCCGCGCTGTGGGACGCGCTGGTCGCGGCCGGTGGCCCGCTCGGGTTGCTGCCGTGCGGGCTGGGCGCCCGCGACACCCTGCGCACCGAGATGGGCTACCCGCTGCACGGCCAGGACATCAACCTGGACGTCACCCCCGTGCAGGCCCGGCTCGGCTGGGCGGTCGGGTGGGGCAAGGAGCGCTTCTGGGGCCGCGACGTGCTGGTCTCCGAGCGCGAGCGTGGCGCCGATCGCCTGCTGCGTGGCCTGGTCGCGACCGGCAGGGGCATCCCGCGCCCCGGGATGACCGTGCTGGCCGGCGACGAGCCGGTCGGGACGGTCACGTCGGGCACCTTCAGCCCCACCCTGCGCAAGGGCGTCGCCCTCGCGCTGCTCGCCAGGAGCGTCGCGGAGGGCGACGAGGTGGCCGTGGACGTGCGCAGCCGGCGCGAGGCGTTCACGGTGACCCGCCCGCCGTTCGTGGAGGCGGGTGTTCGCTGAGACTCGGTTGACCGGCGGGTGATCGGGGTACGTCGCCCTGGTCGGCCGAGGGCCGGGATGCGAGCAATGGAGGTCTGACATGGCGGAGACGCTGGCGTACGAGCCCACCCCCGGGCGGTGGTGATGGGCATCCGCACCCGCAGCAAGCCGGGCGCCGCGGCCGCCGTCGTGAAGGCGGGCGGCCGGGTCGGTGCGAAGGTGGGACGCGGCGGGGGCGGCGGCGTCCACGGCCGCGTCGTCGGTGTCGAGCACTTCGTCGACCGGCTGTTCGCCGACGTGGAGCACGGCCGGTTCGAACGGTCGCTGTCCGGCCTGACCGCCGTCGCCGCGGCCGTCACGACCGCGGAGATCTACCTGGAGCACTACAAGGCCAGCTTCGGCAACAAGTGGATGTGGAGCCCGATCGTGGTCACGCCACCGGTGATGGTCGCCGGGATCGGTGGGGTGTTCTCCAAGCGGTGGGCCAAGACCGTGCTGCCGGTGACCGCGGGGATCTACACCGCCAACGGGCTCCTGGGCGAGTACTTCCACGCGCGCGGCGTCGCCCGCAAGCCCGGTGGGTGGGCCCTTGCGTCGTACAACCTCCCGATGGGACCGCCGATCTCGGCCCCTGGCCTGATGTGCATCGTCGGCGGCATGGGCCTGCTCGCCGCGCTGCTGCGGCGCGAGAAGTAGGGGAGCGAGGATGCCCGACTTCTCCAGGCCCGACCACCTTCCCCACCTGCGCCCGGACGGGGAGCCGCCGCACTCGTCGTGGCTGCCCCGCCATCGCCACGGCACCACCCCGCAGATGATCGGGCGCTACCCCGACTACGACGTGCTCGTCGAGGTCGACAGCTGGGACGACGCGACCCGCAAGGTGGTCCTCGCACGGCTCGAGCCACCCGGGCCGCTGCGGTTCTTCTCCGAGCAGGAGGAGCCCACGCTGCGGGCGTTCTGCGACACGGTGATGGCCCAGGACAGCGAGCCGCGGGTGCCGGTGGCCGAGTTCGTCGACGACAAGCTCGCCGCCGGCCGCCTCGACGGCTACCAGTTCGCCGACATGCCCGACGACCGCGACACCTGGCGGCTGGTGCTGGCCGGTCTCGACGAGAGCGCACGGGACGGGCACGGCAAGGCCGGGTTCGCCGACGCGGAGCCCGAGACGCGGGAGGAGATCATCGAGGCCTTCTCCCACGGCCAGCTGTCCGGAGGGTCCTGGGACCGGCTCAACGTCTCGCGGGCCTGGTCGGTGGTGATGAGGGCCGTGCTGACCGGCTTCTACTCCCACCCCTGGGCGTGGAACGAGATCGGCTTCGGCGGACCCGCCTACCCGCGTGGGTTCATGCGGCTGGGCCCGGTGAGCACGCTCGAGCCGTTCGAGACCCCCGGCGCCAGCCAGGAGGACCCCGTGCGGGCCGTCGCCGAGGGTGAGTACTGATGGGCGACCTGCTCCGCGGCATCCTCAAGGGAGCCGTCGGCCCCAAGGACAACGACTCGCGCTACCTGCTCGACGTGCACTCGCGCGACCTGCCCGGTGAGGACACGATGGCGAGGTACGCCGACAACGACGAGGTCGACCTCGTCGTCGTCGGCGCCGGCGCCGGCGGGTCGGTGCTCGCCCAGCGGCTGGCCCGGCACGGGTGGAAGGTCGTCATCCTCGAGGCGGGCCCGTTCTGGCACCCCGACGAGGACTGGGTGAGCGACGAGGCCGGCTCGCACGAGCTGTACTGGACGCAGAAGCGGATCATCGGCGGCTCCGACCCGATCTCGATGGGCAGCAACAACTCCGGTCGCGGCGTCGGCGGGTCGATGGTGCACTACGCCGGCTACTGCCCCCGGTTCCACCCCTCCGACTTCCACACCCACAGCCTCGACGGCGTGGGCGCGGACTGGCCGATCACGTACGACGACCTGCGACCGCACTACGAGCGGGTCGAGCGCGAGCTGCCGGTGGCCGGACAGGACTGGCCGTGGGGCCACCCGCACCGCTACCCGTTCTCACCGCACCCGATCTCCGAGATGGGGGCGACGCTGTGGCGCGGCGCCCGCGAGCTGGGCATCGAGATGCGGGTCGGTCCCGTCGGGATCGTGAACGGCACGTTCGGCAACCGGCCGCACTGCATCTACCGCGGCTACTGCCTGCAGGGATGCAAGGTCAACGCCAAGGCCAGTCCCTACGTCACCCACCTGCCCGACGCGCTCGCCCACGCGGTGGAGATCCGGGCGAACTGCATGGTGTCGCGGGTCGAGCTCGACGACGCGACCGGCCACGCCATCGGGGTCGTCTACCACGACGAGGTGGGCGGTGCCGAGCGGCTGCAGCGGGCCCGGTTCGTCGCCGTCGCCGGCTACTCGATCGAGACGCCGCGGCTGCTGCTGGAGTCCACCTCGCGCCGGTTCCCCGGCGGGCTGGGCAACAACGACGACCAGGTCGGCCGCTACGTCATGGTCCAGGGCGCCGCGCAGACGGCCGGCCGGTTCCCCGACGAGCTGCGTCAGTACAAGGCACCCCCGCCGGAGATCTCCTCCGAGCAGTTCTACGAGACCGACCGGTCCCGGGGGTTCGCCCGCGGGTTCTCCATCCAGACCGTCGGGCCGCTGCCGATCACCTGGTCCGAGCACGTGCTCGCCGACGGGCACTGGGGCCGGGCGCTTCGCGAGTACATGCGCGACTACAACCACTGGGCCACCATCGGGGTGCTCAACGAGCTGCTGCCGCACGCGGACAACCGGGTCACACTCGCCGAGGAGACCGACCCCTACGGCCTGCCGGTCGCCCGCTTCGACTTCAACGTCGGCGAGAACGACCAGCGGAACATGGACTACTCGACGAAGGTGATCACCGACATCCTCAAGGCGGCTGGGGCGCAGGACGTGCTCACCGTGCACCGCTACGCCCACCTGGTGGGCGGCGCCCGGATGGGCAGCAGCCGCGACAGCTCGGTCGTCGACCCCCACCAGCGGGTCTGGGGCGTGCCCAACGTCTTCGTCTCCGACGGGTCGGTCTGCCCCACGCAGGGCTCGGCGAACCCCGCGCTCACGATCATGGCCCTGGCCTCCCGGCTCGCTGAGCGGATGGCCTCCGGCGCCGCCATGCAGCAGCCTGAGGTGACCCGGCAACCGGTCGGCTAGAGGGGCGTGGACCCGAGCATGCCCGGCTTCTTCCCCTACTGGGTCGTCGTCACCCACTTCCTCAACATCTTCTTCCTGCTGCTGCTGGCCCGGTCGGGGACGGAGGTGCTGTCCTCCCTGCCCAAGCTCTACTGGCACGACGACTGCCCTCCGGGCCGGGAGTGGCTGCGGTTCTCCAAGAAGACGTACGGCGCGGACTCCCGCCGGGTGTGGTCCTCGCTGGACGAGGAGGAGGCGTGGAGCCCCGTCATCGCCCTACCGGGCAGGAAGAACCTCGGGCTGGGGCGGCACTGGCACTTCATGTCCATCCAGTTCTGGATCCTCACCGGCGCCGTCTACATCTGCATGGTCTTCGTCTCGGGCTACTGGCACTACCTCGTCCCGACCAGCTGGTCGATCGTGCCCGAGTCGATCCGTGCGGTCGGCACCTACCTGCACTTCCAGCTGCCGGCACGGCTCCCGGGCCAGCCCTTCGAGGCCGCGCAGAAGCTCACCTACTTCCTGGTGATCTTCGTCCTCTCGCCGTTCCAGATCCTCACCGGTGCGGCCATGTCCCCGGCGGTCCTGGCCCGGTTCCCGTGGTACTCGAGGCTGTTCGGGGGCAAGCAGGGCGCACGCAGCCTGCACTTCCTCGGGCTGTGCGCCTTCGCGGCCTTCACTGCGCTGCACACGTTCATGGTGGTCATCCACGGTGTCCCGAAGGAGTTCGCCGGGATCGTGCTGGCCGACGTCGACGCGAACCGCACCCTTGCGCTGGCCGTCGGGCTCACGGGCATCTTCCTGGTCCTCGTCTTCCACGTCGTCGTCACCGTCCTGTCGCTGCGCTACAAGCGGGCCACCCAGCACCTGCTCGGGTTCATGGTGAACCCGTTCGAGCGGGCGCTGTCGCGCACCTTCACCTCCCGTGAGCACTACGGGCGCGCAGACATCTCGCCGTACTTCCGGGTCAACGGCTACCCGCCCGTCGGCGAGGAGTACGCGCGACTGTCCGCCGACGGGTTCCGCGACTACCGGCTGGCGGTCGGCGGCCTGGTCGACCAGCCGGTGTCCCTGTCGCTGGACGACCTGCGCCGGCTGGGTGAGCAGGCGCAGGTCACCAAGCACAACTGCATCCAGGGCTGGACCGCGGTCGCCGAGTGGGCGGGAGTCCCCCTGGCGCTCGTCGTCGACCTCGTCCGGCCCCGGCCGGAGGCCAGGCACGTCGTCTTCTACGCCATGGACGACAAGGGGCTGACCGAGGGCGAGGGCCGCTACGGCTACTTCTACGGCACCGTCCCGGTGTACCTGGCCACCCACCCGCAGACCATCCTCGCGCTGGAGATGAACGGCGCTCCCCTGCCGGTCGTCCATGGCGCGCCCGTCCGGGTCCGCATCGAGACCCAGCTCGGCTTCAAGATGGTCAAGTGGGTCCGGGCGATCGAGTTCGTCGAGGACTACCGCGACATCGGCATGGGCGAGGGCGGCTGGCGTGAGGACCAGCAGTACTACGCCAACGCCGCCGGAATCTGACCCCCACCCACCCGAGGAGCACGATGTCCCCCACCGCAGCATCCGACCCCGCCCCGTCGTTCCCGCCCCAGGTGCTGCGCGAGTACGCGCTGCTCGCCGACGGTGAGCGCGGCATCCTGGTCGGTCCCAGTGGCGACTTCGTGTGGATGTGCGCACCGCGATGGGACTCCGACGCGGTGTTCTCCTCACTGATCGGCGGCGGTGGCACCTACGCGGTCACCCCGGTCGGGCGGTTCGTGTGGGGCGGCCACTACGAGGAGGGCTCCTTGATCTGGCGCTCACGGTGGACCACCGAGTCGGGCGTCGTCGAGTGCCGGGAGGCGCTCGCCTTCCCCGGGGACCCCGACCGCGCCGTCGTGCTGCGGCGGATCATCGCCGCCAAGGGGGACGCGCGGGTCCGGGTGCTGCTCGATGCCCGCGCCGGGTTCGGCGAGCACCCCCTCGCGCACCTCACCCGGCGGGAGGGGGTCTGGACCGGCAGGGCCGGCGACCTGAACCTGCGCTGGACCGGCGGCGGGTCGGCGCGACCCGGAGCAGGGGGGGAGGCCGGCCACGTGCTGGCCATGGAGGTCACCGTGCCCGCGGGCCAGCATCACGACCTCGTCCTCGAGATGTCGCAGCGGCCGCTGCCCGACGAGTGCGTCGACCCCGACCAGGCGTGGGAGGCGACGGACCAGACGTGGGAGACCACCTTGCCGACGCTCGACGAGGCGGTCGCACCCGCCGACACCCGCCACGCGTACGCGGTGCTGCGCGGGCTGACCAGCTCGGGGGGCGGGATGGTCGCGGCGGCCACCATGAGCCTGCCCGAGCGTGCGGACGAGGGGCGGAACTACGACTACCGGTACGTGTGGATCCGCGACCAGTGCTTCACGGGCCAGGCGATCGCGGCGGCCGGCCCCCACCCGCTGCTCGACGACGCCGTCCGCTTCGTCGCCGCCCGGCTTCTCGACGACGGACCCGACCTGAGCCCCGCCTACACGATCGTCGGGGGTCGCGTGCCCGACCAGCGCTCGCTGGACCTGCCGGGGTACCCCGGCGGCCACGACGTGGCGGGCAACCACGTCAACGCGCAGTTCCAGCTCGACGCGTTCGGGGAGGCGCTGCTGCTGCTGTCCGCCGCGGCCCGTCACGACCACCTCGACGCGGACGGCTGGCGGGCCGCTGAGGCGGCGGCGGGGGCGATCGCCCAGCGGTGGACCGAGCCGGAGGCCGGCATCTGGGAGCTCGACAACCGCAACTGGACGGAGAGCCGCCTGGTCTGCGTCGCGGGGCTGCGTGCGATCAGCTCGGCGGGGGCACCCCCGCCCAGGACCGCGGAGTGGCTGGCGCTGGCCGAGAAGATCCTCGCCGAGACCGCTGCCAGCTCCACGCATCCCTCCGGTCGCTGGCAGCGCGCCCCCGACGACGACCGGCTCGACTCGGCCCTGCTGCTGCCGCCGGTCCGGGGCGCGCTGCCCCCCGACGACCCCCGGACGCTGGTCACCCTGCGGGCACTCGAGTCGGACCTGGCCGAGGACGGCTACCTGTACCGGTTCCGGCAGCAGCCCGGACCGCTCGGCGACGCCGAGGGCGCTTTCCTGCTCTGCGGGTTCACCATGGCCCTCGCCCTGCACCAGCAGGGCGAGGAGGTCGCGGCCACCCGCTGGTTCGAGCGCAACCGCGCCGCCTGCGGTCCGCCGGGGCTGTACTCGGAGGAGTACGACGTCCGGCAACGCCAGCTGCGAGGCAACCTGCCCCAGGCGTTCGTGCACGCGCTGATGTTCGAGTCCTCCGTGCGGCTCGCCCGGCCCTGGACGGAGCGGTGAGCGGTCCGGGTGGCGCCGCTCGCCCGGGGAGCCGTCCTCATCGTGCCGGGTCGGGGTCGCCCTCGCCCTCCTCCTGGGCCCGCTCCTCCTGGGCCCGCTCCTCCTG
>JAICKK010000086.1 GCA_025927955.1 Nocardioidaceae bacterium | reverse complement strand
CTGGTTCAACTTCCGACGCCTCCACGGCGAGATCGGCCTCGTCCCACCAGTCGAGTACGAAACCCAGCACCACAGCACCACCCCCCACGAGCAGCCCGCTCAGCGGGAGTTCGAAGCCTCCACCAAACCCGGTACTTGACAGACACCTCAACCAGCGTCGCCTCTGGGCCGCATCGCGTTGGTTGAGGTGCCGAGGCGCTAGCCGAGGCCACGAAACCACGGTCACCTTCCGCGCGTGGGTGCGGGTGGTTTCGAGGCCCTCGCCCCGGGGGCTCGGACACCTCAACCAGCCTCGACTCTGGGTCGCATCGCGTTGGTTGAGGTGGCGAGGCGCTAGCCGAGGCCTCGAAACCATGGTGACCTTCCGCGCGTGGGTGCGGGTGGTTTCGAGGCCCGAGCCCCTGGGGGCTCGGACACCTCAACCAGCGGGGGCGGCGCACCTCGGCCCGCGGGGGCCGCGCACCTCGGCCGGCGTGAGGCGCGACCGCCGCGGGCTCGAGATGACGGGGGTGGGCGGAGTCGGCATGATGAGCGGAGTCCCGGACGAAGGAGCACGCAGTGAGCGAGGTCCAGCACGGGCTCGAGGGTGTGGTCGCCTTCGAGACCGAGATCGCGGAGCCCGACAAGGAGGGGTCGGCGCTGCGCTACCGCGGCGTCGACATCGAGGACATCGTGGGCCGGGTCCCGTTCGAGAACGTCTGGGGCCTGCTCATCGATGGGAGCTACCAGCCCGGCCTGCCGCCGGCCGAGGCCTTCAACATCCCGGTGCACACCGGCGACATCCGCGTCGACGTGCAGGCCGCGATCGCGATGCTGGCGCCGGCGTTCGGGATGCGACAGACCTACGACATCTCCGACGACCAGGCGCGCGAGGACCTCAGCCGGGTCGCGGTGATGGTGCTCTCCTACGCCGCCCAGGCGGCCCGGGGGCTGCACGAGCCGGTGGTGTCCCAGCGTGACGTCGACCGCGGCACCACCCTGGCCGAGCGGTTCATGATCCGGTGGAAGGGCGAGGTCGACCCGCGCCACGTGAAGGCCATCGACGCCTACTGGAGCTCGGCCGCCGAGCACGGGATGAACGCCTCGACCTTCACGGCCCGGGTCATCACCTCGACCGGCGCGGACGTGGCCGCCGCCTTCTCCGGCGCGATCGGGGCGATGAGCGGTCCCCTGCACGGCGGCGCCCCCTCGCGGGTGCTCGGCATGGTGGAGGAGGTGGAGCGTCGGGGTGAGGCCGCCGGCTACGTCAAGGAGCTGCTCGACCGCGGTGAGCGGCTGATGGGCTTCGGGCACCGCGTGTACCGCGCCGAGGACCCGAGGGCCCGGGTCCTGCGCCGGACCGCGCGCGAGCTGCACGCGCCGCGCTACGAGGTCGCCGAGGAGCTGGAGAAGGCGGCGCTGGCCGAGCTGCGCGAGCGGCGCCCGGACCGCGTGCTGGAGACCAACGTGGAGTTCTGGGCCGCGATCGTGCTCGACTTCGCCGAGGTGCCACCACCGATGTTCACCTCGATGTTCACCTGCGCGCGCACCGCCGGCTGGTCCGCGCACATCCTCGAGCAGAAGCGCACCGGGCGGCTGATCCGGCCGTCGGCCGTGTACACGGGGCCGGCGCAGCGCGCCGCCGACGAGGTCGGCGGCTGGGACCCGGCCTGGGCGTAGCCGCCTCGCGGGTGGGTACGCAGCCGCGTGCCCCTCTCGCTGACCTTCATCGGCAACGCCACCGTCCTGCTGCGGCTCGGGCCTTTCACGCTGCTCACCGACCCGAACTTCCTGCACGCCGGGCAGCGGGCCCACCTCGGGTACGGCCTGACCAGCAGGCGCCTGAAGGACCCCGCGATGGAGATCGCCGATCTTCCGCCGCTGGACGCCGTGGTCCTCTCCCACCTGCACGGCGACCACTGGGACCGGGAGGCCCGCCGGGGCCTGGACCGCTCGCTGCCGGTGGTCACCACCCCGCACGCCGCCCGCCGCCTCCAGGGCCTCGCGGGCTTCCGCCGGGCCGTCGGGCTCGAGACCTGGGAGTCGCTCACGCAGGCCAAGGACGGCCAACTGCTGCGGGTTCACTCGCTCCCCGGCAGGCATGCGCCCGGGCTGGCCGGCCGGCTGCTGCCACCGGTGATGGGCAGCCTGCTCGAGCTGTCACCGGAGCGCGGTCCCCGAAGTGGCGAGGTCCAGCAGCGCGTCTACCTCACCGGCGACACCCTGATGTACGACGGGGTTCGCGAGGTCGCGCGACGCTTCCCCGACGTCGACCTGGCCGTGGTCCACCTCGGCGGAACGACGTTGCCCGGGGGCCTGGTGGTCACCATGGACGGCGTGCAGGGGGCGGACCTCCTGGAGGCGGTGCGGCCGCGGCAGGCGGTGCCGGTGCACGTCGACGACTACACCGTGTTCCGGTCCCCCCTCTCGGCGTTCACCGGCGAGGTGGCGCGCCGCGGCCTGGGTGACCTGGTCCGCGTGGTGGAGCGCGGCGAGACCGTTACGTTCGGGTGAGCCTCACAGCGGCTTGCCGAAGTAGCGCGACTTCGGCGACCACGCGTAGTGCCCGAACGCCTCCGTGCGCCGGTAGCCCTGCGCGGTGTAGAGCCCGATGGCCTCGGGCTGCCCGGTGCCGGTCTCGAGCACCATCACCGCTGCGCCGGCCTCCCGCGCGGTGTCCTCGAGGTGGCCGAGCATCCGCCGCGCGACGCCGCGTCGCCGAGCGGCCGGTGCGACGTACATCCGCTTGACCTCGGCGGCCGGGGACAGGCCCCAGGGCAACACGTCACGGCGGACCCGCCAGCCACCCATGGCCACCGGCGACCCGTCGACCGTGCCGAGGAAGAACGCGCCGCCGGGCGGGTCGAACACGCCCTCGGCAAGCGGGGTGTCGTCAGGCCCGCCGTAGCGGCGGACGTACTCCTCCTGCACCGCCGCCACCAGCACCTGCACAGCGGGGTCCTCGAACGGGGCCGCTGCTATGACCAACGGACCCACCACCGTCTCAGCCAAGCGACGCCCCTCGGGACGAGCCGAAGCCGACGGCGGGCGTCCCGCAGCAGCGCGGGCCGGTCGACCGGTCCCAGGTCCTGCTGCTCATGGTGTGTCCCCGTTCCGCGCCCCTGCCGGCGCGGTGCCAGGATAGGACAACGCACTGACAACGAGGTCAGGTCACCCGAGTCCGGCATCCCCCACAGACGGAGACACTTCGTGACCGACGTCATCACCATCCCCGAGCACCTCCTGCCCGCCGACGGCCGCTTCGGAGCGGGCCCGTCGAAGATCCGCCCCGAGGCGCTGGCCGCGCTCGCCTCGACGGGCGCCTCCCTGCTCGGCACCTCCCACCGCCAGGCGCCCGTCAGGAACCTCGTCGGCCGGGTCCGCGAGGGCGTCTCGGCACTGCTCGGCCTGCCCGACGGCTACGAGGTGGTGCTCGGCAACGGCGGCGCGACCGCGTTCTGGGACGTCGCGACGTTCGGGCTGGTCCGCGAGCACAGCCAGCACCTCTCCTTCGGGGAGTTCTCCTCGAAGTTCGCCAAGGCCGTGCAGCAGGCGCCGTTCCTGACCGAGCCGACGGTCATCTCCTCGCCCACCGGCACCCGTCCCCGGCCGCGGGCCGAGGCCGGCGCCGACGTGTACGCCTGGGCGCACAACGAGACCTCCACCGGCGTGATGGCTCCCGTGCGCCGGGTCGAGGGCGCCGACGACGACGCGCTGCTGCTGGTGGACGCCACCTCCGGCGCCGGCGGCCTGCCCGTCGACATCACCCAGGTCGACGCCTACTACTTCGCTCCCCAGAAGAGCCTCGCCTCCGACGGCGGCCTCTACGTCGCCGTGCTGTCCCCGGCTGCGATCGAGCGCGCCTCGCAGGTCGCTGCGAGCGGCCGATGGGTGCCGGCCTTCCTCGACCTGCCGACCGCGATCGAGAGCTCGGCGAAGAACCAGACCTACAACACCCCGTCGGTGGCCACCCTGTTCCTGATGGCCGAGCAGCTCGACTGGCTCAACGGCCAGGGCGGCCTCGACTTCGCGGTGTCCCGCACCACCGACAGCTCGTCCCGGCTCTACACGTGGGCGGAGAAGACGCCGTACACCACGCCGTACGTCGCGGAGCCGGACGAGCGCTCCCTGGTGGTCGGCACCATCGACTTCGACGACGAGGTGGACGCCGCGGCAGTTGCGAGAACGCTGCGGGCCAACGGGATCGTCGACACCGAGCCCTACCGCAAGCTCGGCCGCAACCAGCTGCGGGTGGCGATGTTCCCGGCCATCGACCCGGCCGACGTCGAGGCGCTCACGGCCTGCGTGGACTACGTCGTCGAGCGGCTCTGACGTCTCGGCCGGGGCACCCCCCGGCCCGCGTGTCACGATCCGCATCCCGACACGCCGGCGGAGCCTGCGGATCGTGACCAGCGGCGCCGCTCAGCGTCGTGGCCCGCGCCGGGACGCCAGGAACGCGACGCCCGCCAGCGCCAGCGCGACCAGGGCGATCCCGGCCCACGCGCCGGCGTCCCGGCGGCGGTGGTCGGGACGGTCCGCCCGGTCGGCGGCCGACGGCGCCCGGGTCGAGGGCGCGGTCGCGTCCGGCTGCCCGGAGGGCGGGGCACCCCGGAGGAGGGACGAGGGCAGCCGCACCTGCAGGACCGGCGTGTGCACGCCCTCCGTGGACAGCAGCACCCGGCCGCTCCGGGAGACCGAGATGCCCTCGCCCTGCGGCTGTTCGGGCAGCCGCACCGTGCCGACGAGCGCGAAGCCGGGGAAGGTGTAGACCGAGGCGCTGGTGTAGGTCCGCAGCAGCACGTGCCGGCCGTCGGGGAGGAACGTCCCGTCGGTGACCAGCCCGCCGACGTGGGCGAAGACGGTCATCTGCTGGGGTGTGCCGCCGGTGGTCAGCCGCTTCGGCGCGACGTACACCGTGCCGCCGAACACGGACTTGGACACCACGAAGACGCGCTGCGTGCGCGGCTGCACCAGCAGCGTCTCGGCGTCGCGCGGCCCGTCGGGGTAGCGCAGCAGGTGCGCCGCCGCCCGCTGCTCGCCGCCGACGGGACGGACGCGGTAGACCGCGATGCTGTCCCGGTCCGCGCGGTTGTCCCCGATGTCGCCCGCCCACACCGTCCCGTCCGCCCCCGGCGCCAGGGCCTCCACGTCGTGGACCGAGGGCGCGTACGACGTGCGCGAGACCGTCTCGCCGGTGCGGGCGTCGACGCCGTAGACGACCGCGGCGTCGCCGGAGTCGTTGATGGTGTAGAGGATCCGTCCGCGGTCGACGAGGCCGCTGGACTCGTAGACGTCGTCGCCCTGCAACGTCGTGAGCGTGGTCGCGGGCAGCCGCCCGCCCGAGGCCGCCGACGCCGCCACGGACGGCCCCGCGAGCACCGGGACGAGGCAGGCGGCGGCCAACAGCAGCCGGCTATGCGGGGTGGGCACTCAACAGCTCCGAGAGCCGGGGTCGCACACCCCACGCGCCGGTCAGCTCCTCGAGCTCGCGGCGCACGTCCTCGGCTCCCGAGGTGCCGGTGCGCACCGCCCGCAGCAGGGTGTTGCGAGGGGTGTGCTTGCTCTCGACGAAGTCCACGACGTCGACCCGGTAGCCGACCGTGCGCAGCACCGCCGCCCGCATCGCGTCGGTCAGCGTGTCCGCGAACCGCTCGCGCAGGATGCCGCTGCGCGTCAGCATCGAGTACGGCGGGGGCGCCGGCGACCTGCGCAGCTGCGCGGCGACGTCGTGGTGGCAGCACGGCGCGGCCAGCACCACCGGCGCCTCCCAGCCGACCGCCCGGGCCAGGGCGTCGTCGGTGGCCGTGTCGCAGGCGTGCAGCGCGAGGACGACGTCGGGCCGCTGGTCGAGCTCGACGGAGCCGATGTCGGCCTGCACGAAGCGCATCGCCTCGGCGAGGCCGAGGGAGTCGGCCAGAGCGCTGTTGTGCTCACGCGACTGGGCCTTCACGTCCACCCCGGTGGTGTGCACGGGCAGCCCGCGGACGGCGGAGAGGTAGCGGTGCGCGGCGAACGTCAGGTAGGCGTTGCCGCAGCCCAGGTCCACGACCCGCAACGGGTCCTCGTCGGTGGGCCGGTGCAGCCGGCCGGTGGCCACGGCGTCGTCGACGACGGGCGCCAGGTCGCGCAGGAACTCCTCGACCTGGCGGTACTTCGCCTGGCGGCTGGGCTTGAGCCGGCCGTGCGCGTCGAGGAACCCGAGGGCGGCCAGCACCGGGTCGTCCTCGGGGAGCAGCCGCCGCTTGGTGCGGTCGTGCGGCCGTGGCTGCGTGTCCGGCACCCCTTCGGCGGCCGCGGGCAGGTCGCGCGAGGTCGTGTGCACGAGGGCGTCCAGCCTCTTGGTGACCCGCAGCTGGTGGGTGTGCGTGGCGGTCTCGACGTGCCAGCTCCCGAACGGCTCGTCGAGCAGGGTGTCGACAGCCGCGGCGGCCGCGTCGCCCGGCTCGTGGTTGGCGGTGTGCGCCTGGGTCTGGTCGTAGGCGGTCACCTGGAGCCGGCGGCCGGCCTTGAGGTCGACGTACCGCAGCTCGACGCGGCGCCACCGCGGCAGGCCTCCCCTGCGCCGCCCGGAGCCGACCGCACGCACGAGAGCGGCGTCGTCGAGCAGGAGGCCGCGCACCCGCGCGAGGGCCCGCAGCAGCGGCTCGGCCACGGTCAGCCTCCGACCACCGACGCGACCAGGACGATCAGCAGCAGCGCCACGAGGGCGGCCGGGATCACCATGCGTCGGTAGCGGGGGTTCACGCCCACAGCCTAGATCGGGGCACCAGTCAGGAGCGGCCGGCCGCGAGCCGGCGCACACCGTCGTCGAGGACCGGCCGGTCGGCGGTGTCGTCGTCCGGGACGGCGCGGTTCGCGCGGCCGCGACCGATCAGGCCCTGGGCGCGGCTGAAGACGACGACCGCGAGGACCGTGCCGGCCAGCGTCGCGAGGCCGCCGCCGATGAGCGTCCAGCGGGCCCCGAAGGTCTGCCCGACCCAGCCCACGATCGGCGCACCGATCGGCGTGCCGCCCATGAAGATCATCATGTACAGCGCCATTCCGCGGCCCCGCATCTCCGGTGCCAGGCTCGTCTGGAACGTCGCGTTGGCCGACGTGATCATGGTCAGCGACGCGATGCCGATCACCGGCGTCCAGGCGGCGAAGGCGAGGTAGGAGGGCATCAGCCCCCCGAGGATCTCGGCCACGCCGAACGAGACCGCGGCCAGGATCACCAGCCGGTGCCGGACCCGGACCCGGCGGGCCGCGAGCAGGGCGCCGGCCAGGGACCCGATGGCGAGGGTGGTGCCGAGGATGCCGTACTCGCCGGCGCCCTTGTGGAACACCTCGGTGGCCATCAGCGCGGACGTGATCTGGAAGTTGAGCCCGAACGTGCCGGCGAAGAACACGATGGTGAGGATGAGCATCAGGTCCGGTCGGGCGACGGTGTACCGCACGCCGTCGCGGATCATCCCCTTGGCGCGCTCGACCCGCCGGGCCTGGTGCAGGTCGCCCTCGCGCATCCGCTGCAGGGACAAGATCACCGCGCCGTAGCTGACCGCGTTGACCATGATCACGACACCGGTCGCGGGCACGCCGGAGCCGAGGGCCGCGATCAGCAGGCCGGCGAGCGCCGGGCCGATCATCCGGGCGAGGTTGAAGGAGGCCGAGTTGAGGCCGACGGCGTTGGTGATGTCGTCCTGGCCGACGATCTCGGAGACGAAGGCCTGACGGGCTGGCGCGTCGAACGCCGAGCCGATGCCGAACACGAACGCCAGCAGGTAGACCATCCAGGTCTGCGCCACGCCGGTGACCGCGAGCACGCCGAGCACGAGTGCGGGCACGGCGAGCATGGTCTGGGTGACCTGCAGCAGCCGCCTCTTGCGGAAGCGGTCGGCGACCAGACCGGCGTACGGCGAGAGCAGGAGGATGGGCAGGAACTGAAGGCCGGTGGTCACGCCGAGCGCGGTGCCGTTGTTGTGCGTCAGCTGGAGGACCAGCCAGTCCTGGGCGACCCGCTGCATCCAGGTGCCGACGTTCGACACGACGGCGCCCGAGGCGTACAGCCGGTAGTTGCGGTTGGACAGGGAGCGGAACGTGGGACTCAATCGGGGTCCCTGCGGAGGCGGGAGCGAGGCGAGTGGCTTCGCGGGGTGTTCATGCCGGGTCCTCACCGGGCGGGATGGTCATGCGTGAGCGAGCCTTTCGAGCAGGGGAGCTGCCTGCCGGAGCAGGGAGCGTTCGTCAGGGGTGAGCTCGCGCAGCCGCTGCGCGAGCCAGGCGTCCCGTCGTCGGCGGTCCGCGGCGAGCATGGACTCGCCCTGCGGGGACAGGGACACCACGATCTGCCGACCGTCGGTCTCGTGCCGGTGCCGCACGACGTACCCGCCGTCGGCCAGGCAGCTCACGGTGCGCGTCATCGACGGCGGCTGCACCCTCTCGAGGGCGGCCAGCTCGCCGACGGTCGTCGCACCGTGGCGCGACAGCGAGCCGAGCACGGAGAGCTGACCCACGGGGAGCAGCTCGTTGTCCGGGTCGCGCTCGCTGCGCATCCGGCGCGAGAGCCGCATCACCGAGATGCGCAGCGCAGACGCCAGCCCGCTGTCGGTGCGGGGCAGCTTCACGGCGGACGGCATGGTACTTAGCATAACTCATTACCCTTGCTAACTATTTCGCGGCCGTGGAGCGACGGCCGGGCCGCCGCTGCGGGCCACCCCTCGGCGAGCGGGCACCATGTCTGGATAGTCCGTTTGGACCATTTTCCGGTCGGACGCCTCAGGGGCTGGCGTTTCCGGCCGAAAGAGCGCAACCTTCTCCTTGGCGAACTGTCACAGGGGACCTGCAGCCTGCGGGTCGGCAGCGCCGCGAGGGGGCAACAAGCGCATGACTTTGGGATCGCGCCGCCGTGCCGTCGGGCTGGCAGCGGCTTCGTTGACGTTGTTCGCGACGGGCGCGCTGCCGGCTTCGGCCGTCAACGTCGACCAGGGGACGTCGGTGGTGTCGGCCGTGCCGGCCTCGTTCACGCCGCAGGTGATGAACGGCTCGGTGAACGCCATCATCCAGGTCGGCAACGAGATCATCGCCGCCGGGACGTTCACGACCGTCCAGCAGACGACGACCAGCGCCGGCATCACACGCAACCACATCTTCGCCTTCGACGCGACCACGGGCGCGATCGACATGGGCTTCGACCCCAACCTGGGCGGCCCGGCGAACTCGCTGGCGACCGACGGCGCGAACATCTACGTCGGTGGCTCGTTCAGCTCGGTCGGCGGCAGCACGAAGTACAAGCGAGTGGTCGCGCTCACCTCCACCGGGGCGGTCGTCCCGGCGTTCAAGGCGGTGCCCAACAGCGCCGTCAACGAGGTCGTCTACGCGCCCGCCCAGAACGGCAACCCGGCGAGGCTCTACGTCGGCGGCGCCTTCACCAGCATCAAGAACGGCTCCGCCACGACCACCCGGGACGCGCTCGCGGCCCTGGACCCGGCCACGGGAGCGGTGTCCCCGGACGTCAACGTGCCGTTCACGGGCGTCTTCGACCCGAACAACCTCTACAACGGGAAGATGGGCGGCAACACCAACGTCAAGCGGTTCGACGTGACCCCCGACGGCACCCGGCTGGTCGCCATCGGCAACTACTCGACCGTCGGCGGACAGCCGCACTCCCAGGTCGCCGTGCTGGACACCAGCGGCACCCAGGCGACGGTGGCCAGCTGGTCCACCAACCGCTTCGACCGCAGCATGAACTCCTGCGGCAAGAAGTTCGACACGTTCACGCGCGACCTCGACATCTCGCCCGACGGCTCCTACTTCGTGATCTCGAACACCGGCGCCTTCTCGGGCGGCGCGGCCAGCGGCACGATGTGCGACTCGACGTCGCGGTGGCAGACCTACGCGGTCGGGAGCGCCACGAGCCCGGTGCAGCCGGTCTGGCAGGACTACACCGGCGGCGACACCACCTACGGAGTCGCCATCACCGGCTCGGCCGTCTACGTCGGCGGCCACATGCGCTGGGAGAACAACCCGTTCCAGGCCGACCAGGCCGGCCCCGGCGCCGTCGCCCGCGAGGGCATCGCCGCCCTCGACCCGGTGAACGGGCTGCCGCTGTCGTGGAACCCGGGCCGCTCCCGCGGCGTCGGCGCCCAGGCGCTCTACGCGACCTCGCAGGGCCTGTGGGTCGGCAGCGACACCACCCGCATCGGCGGCAAGGTCCGCAACCGGATCGCGTTCATGCCGCTCGCCGGCGGCACCACGGTGCCCACGGTCGCGGCGGCGACGCTGCCCAACGACCTGTTCATCGCCCCGAGCAGCGGCGCGGCCCTGATGCGGCGACCCGTCGACGCGACCGGCGTCCCGACCGCCGCGAGCTCGACGGCGAACGCGTCCATGGACTGGTCGCAGGTGCGCGGCGCCTTCGACGTCAACGGCACCGTCTACTACGGCCTGGGGGACGGGAGGCTCTACGCCCGGACGTTCGACAAGGCCACCGGCGCGGTCGGCGCGCAGCGGAGCGTCAACCTCTACAACGACCCCGACACCGGCACCGCGATCCCGTTCACCATCGCCAGCCTGTCCGGCATGTTCTACGACACCGCGCAGCACCGGCTCTACTACACGGTGAAGGGCGACAGCCACCTGTACTACCGGTACTTCACCCCGGAGAGCGAGGTCGTCGGTGCCCTCACCTTCACGGCGGGCTCGTCGGTGAGCCTCGGCTCGGTGGCGGGCATGACGCTGGCCGGCGGGCGGGTGCTCTACGGCTCCACCGACGGCACGCTCCGCTCGGTGGCCTTCTCCGGCGGCGCGATCACCGGCACCCCGAGCACGCTCAGCGCTGACGGCAGCTGGAAGGCTGCGGCGCTGTTCGTGCCGAACAACTAGGCGGTCCTAGGCAGGGGTGATCGCGACGACGTCGTAGGACCAGACGGCGTTGTCGCGCGCCGCCCGGCAGGTCAGTCGGCTGCGCCGGTCCTCCTGGGACCGGCGCAGCCGCACGTCGTACGCCGTGTCCTCGACCTGGAGCACGGCGGTGGTGTCGGCGCCGGAGGCGGACACCGACAGCAGGCGCACGGCGTCCGTGCGGGTCTCCGCCAGCCGGCGGCGCAGCGCGAGCTCGGCCGCCTGGACGGCGAAGCCGAAGCCCGACCGGCCGCGCAGCAGGTCCAGGGACAGCCGCCCCTCGAGGTGCCGGCGGCCGAGGTCCGCGGCGTCCGCGGGCGGCACCCGGCCGTAGTAGAGGCCGGTGGGCAGGACCAGCACGTTGGCGGCGAACCGGTCCCCGCCGATGTGGGAGACCTCCCACGTCTCCTCGGGATGCGCCGCGGCCAGGGCGGCCACGGTCGGCCGGCCCAGCTCGGCGCAGCAGGCGTCGTGACGGCCCTGCGTGCACACGCCGAAGACCGGCCGCTCGGCCCGCGCGAGGCCACCGGGCGACCGGCCCGCCCCGAGCGCGGCGAGGTCCAGGTCGAGCAGCGCCTGGGGCGCCGCGAGGGTGGCCGCCTCCAGCCACGGGCGCTCGGGGTGGGCGTAGGCGGCGAACACCGTGATGCCCGAGGACGCCAGCGCCCCGCGGTGCCGTCGCACGAGCAGGGCGCGGACGCCCACGCGCTCCGCAGAGAGCAGGTGCGCCCGCACGCGCTCGTCCATCCGGGCGTCGCGCAGCGCGTCGACCCCCCACGGCCCGGGGTTCTCCACGAGCAGGAACGCCCGGACGGTCGACGCGGTGGCGTCGAGCGGCTCGTCGCGGTCCAGGCTGGCTGCCGAGCAGCGGAAGGGCATCCCGGTCCGGCTAGCCGCCGGCCGCGCGCACCCGCAGCAGGCCCTCACGGACCAGCCGCCGGCACAGCACGACCCGGCTCTGCGGGTCCAGATGGTCGGCGAGGTCCGCGGGCCGCAAGGTGCCGGCCGACCGCACGGTCCCCAGCGCGTCCGCGAGACGGGCCGGCACCAGCAGCTCGCGGTCGCCGAGCAGGACGCGCAGCCGCTCGCCGGCGGGGCGGAGCACGCACGGGTGCCCGGGCCGGCGTTCCAGCAGGGTCTCGTCGTCGAGGTCGCGGGCCTCGATGCGGTCGCGGAGCCCGCCTGCCTGCCACAGCGTCCGGCCGGTGAGGAAGCGGTCCACCTCCGAGTCGGCCACCCGCTCGGGGTCGAGGGCGCGCAGCTCGTCGACCACGCGGTCCAGCCGGTCCGCGAGGCCGTCGGAGAGCAGCGCCGGGTCGTCGAGGTAGCCCGCGGGCAGGTGCTGCGCCCCCACCTCGTCGAGCACCCGGGCGAGCGCCCGCTCGACGACGTGGCGCCAGGTGACCTGGTTGATGCCGATGGTGACGTGCAGGGACACGCTGTCCTCGGCTCGGGCGGCGTGCGGCGTTCCGGTGGGGAGGTACATGCTGACGCCGGGCTCGAGCACCACGGTCTGCCGCCGTCCGTCCGGGTCCGGGTCGCCGACCTCCCAGACCTTGCGGCCGTGGGTCTGGAAGACGAACACGTCGTGGGTGTCCTCGTGCACCGCGAAGCCCTGGGAGCCGGGCGGGGTCAGGTAGGCGTTCGCCTGGCAGGGATGGCCCAGCGCGAGCTCGAGGTCCGCGACCAGCGCCCCGAGCGGCTCCCAGTATCGGTGCAGGCCCTGCAGGACGACGGTCGCGCCCTCCTCGAAGAGCGTGAAAACCTTCCTCGGGTCGAGGAGCCCGGTCAGCGGCTGGCCGGCCAGCGTCGCGTGCCGGGTGTAGGCCGAGGAGGGCAGCACGCTGCCGTCCCGGGCGATGCGTACGGCGGGGTTGCGGATCGCCGTGCCGGTCAGCAGGCGGTCGACGTCGTCGAAGGAGAGGAAGCCCACCAGCCGCTCGGGCTCGGTGTGGTGCAGGTGGATGCGGGACGCCCAGATCTTCTCCCGGAAGGTCTGGGCGTCCCCGCTGAGCAGGTCGAGAGCCTCGAGGGGCTCCCCGCCCGGCTGGCGCTCCGTCGGCTGGACAGGCAACGGCTCAGGCGTCGGTTCCGTCGGCGTCGCCACCGTCGGTGCCGTCGGCGTCGCTGGCGTCGCCGTCGGTGGTGTCGGTCGCGTCACCGTCGGTGCCGTCGGCGTCCACGCCGTCCGAGCCGTCGGAGTCGCCGCCGGCGGCGTCCTGGCCGTCCGCACCGTCGGCGTCGAGGGCGTCGGCCGGGCCGTGCGACGAGGCGGTGGTGGTCATGTCGTCGTCGCCCAGGGGGGCGTCCGGAGTCGTGGTCATGTCGTGCTCCCTTCGTCTGCGGCTCGGTGCCGCGCTCTGGCCATACCCGTCCGTGCTGCGGTCCAATCAGGCGCCGAGGACCTGCCGGACCGGCTCGATGAAGAAGTACACGACGAACAGCGCCGTGACCACCCACAGCAGCGGGTGGAGGTGGAACGCCCGGCCCCGGACCACCTTGATCACGGTGTAGGCGATGAAGCCCGCGCCGATGCCGACCGAGATGGAGTAGGTGAAGGGCATCAGCACGATCGTCAGGAACGCGGGGATGGCCACCTCCACGTCGTCCCAGGCGATGCCCTTCACCTGCTGCATCATCAAGAACCCCACGACGACCAGCGCCGGGGTCGCGGCCTCGTTGGGGATGACCGCCACCAGCGGCGCGAAGACGGTGGCCAGCAGGAACAGCGCCCCGGTCACCACGCTGGCGAGCCCCGTGCGGGCGCCCTCCCCGACACCGGACGCCGACTCGATGTAGGAGGTGTTGCTCGAGACCGACGCGGCACCGCCGGCGGCGGCCGCGATCGAGTCCACGACGAGGATCCGCTGGCTGCTCGGCGGGATCCCCTCGGCGTCCAGCAGGCCGGCCTCGGCACCGATGGCGGTCATCGTGCCCATGGTGTCGAAGAAGTCGGCGAGCATCAGCGTGAACACGAACAGCACGGCCGTGAGCACGCCGACCCGCTCGAAGGAGCCGAACAGCGAGAACTGGCCCAGCAGCCCGAAGTCCGGGACGTCGACGACCTTGCCGGGCAGCGTCGGCACGTTGAGGCTCCAGCCCTTCGGGTTCACCTTGCCACCCGCGACGGAGGGACCCACGTGGGCGACCGCCTCGATGACGACCGCCAGGATGGTCGCCGCGATGATCGAGAGCAGGATCGCGCCGCGCACCCTGCGGACGAACAGGATCACCATGAGGAGCAGGCCGAGCGCGAAGACCAGCACCGGCCAGCCGTCGAGCGACCCGGTCGCCCCCAGCTGCACCGGCACCGTGGTGCCGGCGGCGTCCGGGACCCGTCGTACGAACCCGGAGTCGACCAGCCCGATCAGCGCGATGAACAGGCCGATGCCGACGCTGATCGCCGTCTTCAGCTGGGCCGGGACCGCGTGGAAGACGGCGGTGCGGAAGCCGGTGAGGACCAGGACCAGGATCACCAGGCCCTCGAGGACGACGAGCCCCATCGCGTCCTGCCAGGACATGCCCGAGGCGATCGAGAACGCCACGAAGGCGTTGAGTCCCAGGCCGGTGGCCAGCGCCAGCGGGTAGTTCGCGACCAGGCCCATGAGGATGGTCATCACGCCGGCGACCAGCGCGGTGGCGGCCGCGATCATCGGCAGGTTCGGCGCCGACCCGCCCCCGAGCACGTGCCCGTCGGCGTCCTTGGCGAACCCGAGGATCAGCGGGTTCAGCACGATGATGTAGGCCATCGTGAAGAACGTGACCACCCCGCCCCGGACCTCGCGGCCGACGGTCGACCCGCGCTCGGTGATCTTGAAGAACCTGTCCACGCGCGTGATCCTGGCAGACCGTCGGGGTCGTCCGGTCCAGGGGCTCACGCCGCGGGACTAGGGTCGTGGCGTGCGTGAGTCCGACTACCCCGAGCAGCCGGTGGACGGCGTGCGCACGCACGAGATCGGCAGGCGCACCTACGTCGTGGCCGACGTCGACCCGCTCGACGTGGACGGGACCCGAACCGTGGCGGTCGGCTCCGGGCTGTTCCTGCTCGCGTTCCTCGTCCTGTTGCTGTTCTACGGCCGGCTGGAGGACGCCGGCAAGGCCTGGTGGGTGTGGACCTGCCTGGCCGGGTTCGGGCTGGGCGTCCTCGGCTGGGGCTACTGCCGACACCGCCGCGTCCGCCGGCAGCGCCGAGACGTGAGCTGAGCCATGGTGACCTGCGCGCGCACGTGACCCCAGCGTCGGTGGCGACGGCGCCAGCCGAGCGCTCGAAGCACGGCCATGCGAGGCGCAACCAAACGCTGGTTGAGGTGGCGAGGCGCTAGCCGAGCCCTCGAAACCACGGCCACGTCCGCGCGCAGGTGCCGGCGGTTTCGAGGCGCAACCAAACGCTGGTTGAGGTGGCGAGGCCCCAGCCGAGCCCTCGAAACCACGGCCACGTCCGCGCGCAGATGCCGGCGGTCTCGAGGCGCAACCAAACGCTGGTTGAGGTGGCGAGGCGCTAGCCGAGCCCTCGAAACCACGGCCACGTCCGCGCGCAGGTGCCGGCGGTTTCGAGGCCCTCGCCCCAGGGGGCTCGGGCACCTCAACCAACGTGGGGCTCGGGCACCTCAACGAGCGTGGGGTCGGGTCCGCGTCGGTCGAGGTGGCGAGGCGCTAGAACCTCTCGAGCTCGTCCCACGACAGGGTGTCGAGCACCGGCTCGGGCAGCGGCTGCGGCTGGCTCTTCCTTGCCAGCTGCGCCTCCGAGTGCGCGCCGCAGCCGTGGTCGAAGGACACGACTCGGCCGTCGTCGTT
>JAICKK010000281.1 GCA_025927955.1 Nocardioidaceae bacterium | reverse complement strand
GAGCGGCCTGGTCGGCGACGTCCGCGACGGCCTCGGCAGCCGGCTGTTCGCCCGCGTCGCCGGCCCGGAGGGCGCGCGCCGGCGCGACCGGGTCCACGATGCCGAGGGGGAGCGGTGGTTCGCGGAGGGGTCGCCCATCCGCCGCGTGCACGGTGACGCGTCGATGTTCGTCGGCGGCATCCGGGCCTTGCTGATGCAGTCCCTGCACCCGCTGGTGATGGCGGGCGTGGCCGACCACTCGGGCTTCGAGCGCGACCCGTGGGGCCGGCTGCAGCGCACGTCGTACTTCCTGGCCGTCACCACCTTCGGCACCGCCGCCGACGCGGAGACGATGGTCGCCACCGTCCGCCGGGTCCACCAGGGCGTGGAGGGGGTGGCTCCCGACGGCCGCTCGTACGCCGCGTCGGACCCGCACCTGCTCGGCTGGGTGCACGTCGCGGAGATCGACAGCTTCCTGGCCGCCCACCAGCGCTACGGCGCCGAGCCGCTCGACGCCGCCGAGCGGGACCGGTACGTCGCGGACGCGGCGCGGGTGGCGTGCGCCCTGGGCGTCGTGGACCCCCCGCGCAGCGAGGCCGAGCTGCGCGACCGGCTGGAGGCCTACCGGCCCGAGCTGGAGGGCACGCCCGCGGCCCGGCGCACGGCCCGGTTCCTGCTGCTCGACCCGCCGCTGCCGCTCCTGGCCAGGCTGCCCTACGCCGGGCTGGCGGCCTCGGCGGTCGCGCTCATGCCGCCGTGGTCGCGGCCGCTGCTGCGCCTTCCCCGCCTTCCGGTCACCGAGCGGGTGGTCGTGGGCGGCACCGGCGTCGCGCTCACGAGGACGATCCGCTGGGCGATGGGCGGTCCCCCGCGGCCCGGGCGGGAGCCGCGCGCGAGGTGAGCGGTGTCGTGCCGAACGCCACGGCCGCCCCGAGCAGGCCCGCGCCCGCGGCGACCCAGTAGGACGCGGACGCGCCGTACGCGTCGACGACGACCCCGACGAGCGCGGCCCCGGGCGCGACGCCGGCGGCCAGTCCGGTGGTGACGATCGTCATGCCCTCGGTCAGCCGGTCGGCCGGGACCACCTCCTCGATCCACGCGACGCTGGCGATCAGCGTGGGGGAGATCGCGAAGCCGGCCAGGAAGAGCACCGTCGCCAGCATGGGGAACCCGGTCACGAACGGCAGCGGCACGAGCAGCAGACCCAGGCACAGCAGCCCCCAGCGGTAGCGCGTCGCGTTCGAGGCCGACAGGCTCATCGCTCCCATCGCGGCACCGGACAGCAGGCTGCCCAGCGACCAGGTGGCGAGCAGGACCCCGGAGAGCGCCTTGTGGCCGGCCTCGTCGCAGAAGGCGACCGTGGCGACCTCGGCGCCCCCGAACAGGACGCCCATCGTGAACGCGGACACCGTCAGCGGTGCGAGCACCCGCCAGGGCATCGGGCTGGTGACGTGTCGCACCGGCCCGCCCGGCACCGGCTCGGTGCGGCGCTGGGAGACCAGCACGGCGGTGCCGGACACCCCGGCCACGACGGCGGCCGACAGGCCCGCCAGCGGGTGCACCGTGGTGGCCAGCAGGGTCACCAGCGTCGGCCCCACCACGAAGACGGTCTCGTCGACCACCGCCTCGAAGGCGAACGCGGTCTGCAGGAGCGCGCGGTCGGGCACCAACGCCGACCACCGGGCCCGCACGCAGGAGCCGATCTGCGGCATCGCCGCGCCCGACACCGCGGCGAACACGTACGGCCACGGCGCCGGCACGCCTCGCTCGACGACCGTCATCATCAGCACGAGGCCGGTCGCGAACACGCCGATGCTGAACGGAAGGACGCGGCTCTGCCCCATCCGGTCGATGAGCCGCGCCTGGAACACCGCGAGGACCGCGTTGGCGATCAGGAACGACGCCGACACCGCCCCGGCCCGGGTGTAGGAGCCGGTGCGGGTCGAGACGAGCAGCACGATGCCCAGGCTCACCATCGAGATCGGCAGGCGCGCCAGCAGGCCGCTCAAGGAGAACACCAGCGCGCCCGGCAGCCCGAGCACCCGGCGGTACGTGGTGATCATCGGGGACGATTGTCCAGCACCCTCCTAGGATTGCCGCATGCCGGTGGACATCTCGCCCTACGACGCCGTGCTCCTGGTCTCCTTCGGGGGACCGGAGCGGCCCGAGGACGTGCTCCCGTTCCTCGAGAACGTCACCCGCGGCCGGGGCATCCCGCCCGAG